>NZ_JBSGXZ010000016.1:0-147529 GCF_053610285.1 Lentzea sp. NPDC054927 | reverse complement strand
GTCACAAGCCGTACCAGAGCGCGCCACAACCAGGCAGGGATGTCAAACGGACGAAAAGCGTGTCCGTTTGACATCCCTGCCTGGTTGCAGCAAGAGCTGAGGCACGACTCGTGACGGGGACCCCCACCGGAACCACACGAGAAAAGCCAAGAGCAGCTCGGCTTCGCCGTCGCCTCGGGCAGCTCGGCTTCGCCATCGCCTCGGTTGCCCAGCCCCCAACCACCGCTTGTTGGCCCGCCGGTGTGAGAGCCGCCACGCCAAAGGAGCGGAGCGAGGGGTGTTAGCCCTCGTCTACCACGTCTGGGTCGAGGCCTAGGTAGTTGGCGATCTGTTCCACGAGGACGTCGTGGACCAGGTCGGCCAGGTCGGCGCCGTCCTTGGCGCGGGCTTCTAGAGGGCGGCGGTAGAGGACGATGCGGGCTCGGTTGTCGGAGCCTGGGGGGAGTAGGCGGGCCAGGGGGACGTTGCCGTCCTCTACTACGCCGTCTTCGCCTTCGACCTGCACGTCCGGGACGTCGTCCACGGCCACGTCGAGCTGGGTGAGCTCGGTTCGCCAGCGGGCTTCGATGGGTTCCAGGGCCTCGATGACCAGGGCGTCGAAGCGTTCGGCGCGGGATCGGGCCGCTGGCAGGGTGGCTGGGTAGAGCGGGCCGCGGAGGCCGCGGCCGTGTCGGTCGCGGTTGCGCCTGCGCGGCGAGTCCTGCCGCCGTGAACCCCGTGCCATCACCACAACAGCGCAGCCTAGTTGCTGCTGCCTGGGAGCAAACACAGCGTGCCTCACACACAGCCTCCCGTGGACGCGCTATCGTCCCCGATCGTGCGGAGCGTGAGACGGTGCTCGCGAACCGGGTGTGCTAACCCGGCTGTCGCCACGCTCACCTACGCCTATGCGGACTCCACCGCGGTCGTCGGGCCGCTTGCCACGTACTCCGAACCGCACAGTTACGACCTGTGCGAGGAGCACGCGTTGCGGCTCACGGCGCCGCGCGGGTGGGAGGTCGTGAGGCATCAGGGTGAGTTCGCGGCGCCCGAGCCGACGGTGGACGACCTGACGGCCCTGGCTGAGGCCGTGCGGGAGGCTGGGCGGGCTGATGTCGCGCCCAAGATGCCCGATGTGCCCATCGGCTCTCAGAGGCGTGGCCACCTGCGCGTATTGCCTGATCCGCACGAGGACTGAACGACCACACGCATCACTAATCCTCTCGCCGGTAGGCTGCCCGGGCAGTGGCCGTCAAGAGCGAGTTTCATGGGAGTGTGCGGCGTGCGTGACCTGTCCGGCATCGTCAAGGCGTACGACATCCGCGGGGTGGTCGGCGAACAGCTGGACGCCGGCTTGGTTCGCGACTTCGGCGCAGCTTTCGCGCGGTTGGTCGGCGGACCCACGATCGTCATCGGTCACGACATGCGCGACTCCTCGCCTGGGCTCTCCAGGGCCTTCGCCGAGGGTGCTCAGGCGCAGGGCGTGAACGTCATCAGCATCGGCCTGGCCAGCACGGACATGCTCTACTTCGCGTCCGGCAAGCTGGACCTGCCCGGTGCCATGTTCACCGCGAGCCACAACCCGGCGCAGTACAACGGCATCAAGCTGTGCCGCGCGGGTGCCTCTCCGGTCGGCCAGGACACCGGTCTCGGGCAGATCCGCCAGGACGCCGAGAACCAGGTCCCGGACGCGGAAGGCGTCGAGCCCGGC
Source organism: Lentzea sp. NPDC054927 (assembly GCF_053610285.1). Lineage (NCBI taxonomy): Bacteria > Bacillati > Actinomycetota > Actinomycetes > Pseudonocardiales > Pseudonocardiaceae > Lentzea > Lentzea sp. NPDC054927. Next base: position 145,839 of record NZ_JBSGXZ010000016.1, on the reverse strand, counting down.
ACGTTCGAAGAGCGCAACATGCTCGTGGACTACGCGGCGTACCTGAACCAGCTGGTCGACCTGAAGAACATCCGCCCGCTCAAGATCGTCGTGGACGCGGGCAACGGCATGGGCGGCTACACGGTGCCGCAGGTCTTCGAGGGCCTGCCCATCGAGGTCATCCCCATGTACTTCGAGCTCGACGGCAGCTTCCCGAACCACGAGGCGAACCCGCTCGACCCCAAGAACATCGTCGACCTCCAGGCCCGCACCAAGGCAGAAGGTGCCGACGCTGGTGTCGCGTTCGACGGCGACGCGGACCGCTGCTTCGTCGTGGACGAGAACGGCGACCCGGTCAGCCCGTCCGCGATCACGGCGCTGGTCGCCGTGCGCGAGCTGGCCAAGGACCCCGGCGGCACGATCATCCACAACCTGATCACCTCGCACGCCGTGCCGGAGATCGTGACCGAGCACGGTGGCAAGCCCGTGCGCACGCGCGTCGGCCACTCGTTCATCAAGGAGGAGATGGCCAGGACCGGCGCCATCTTCGGTGGCGAGCACTCCGCGCACTACTACTTCCGCGACTTCTGGCGCGCGGACACCGGCATGCTGGCCGCGCTGCACGTGCTGGCCGCGCTGGGCGAGCAGGACGGTCCTCTGTCGACGCTGACCGAGGTCTACAACCGCTACGCCGCCTCCGGTGAGATCAACTCCACGGTCGCCGACCAGCAGGGCCGCATCGCCGCGATCAAGGAGGCGTACGGTTCGAAGGACGGCGTCACGATCGACGAGCTGGACGGTCTCACCGTGCAGCTGGCAGACGGGTCGTGGTTCAACCTGCGGGCCTCGAACACCGAGCCGTTGCTGCGCCTGAACGTCGAAGCCCCCACTCCCGAGGCCGTCGTCGCACTGAGCGACGAGGTCCTCGCGATCGTGCGGGCCTGAGGAGAGAAGACCGTGGCCGTCAAGCTCGAAGAGCAGTTGCTGGAGATCCTCGCCTGCCCGTGCCCCGAGCACGCGCCGCTGCGGCTCGGGACGCCTGCCGACCCGGAAGCGGACTTCCTCACGTGCACCGCGTGTGGCCGTTCGTTCCCGGTTCGCGACGGCATCCCGGTACTGCTGCTGGACGAGGCGGTCGAGCCGCCAACGGCTGGGTGACCTGGTGCTCGACGACACGCTGCTCGACGACCCGAGCCGCCTCGCCGACGCCGACACCGGCGGGTGGTTGCGCGCCGCCGCACGGGCGGGAGCACAGGTCCGTTCCACCGCTGAGGCCGCGGCCGAGGCGGGGGTGGAACGGATCTTCTCCGAACGCCCGCGCGCGGTCGTGCTGATCACCCGTCCGGGCCATTCGGTCGCGGTCGCGGGCGTGGTCATGGCGCTGCTCGGCCCCGGCTGTTCGGTGCCGGTGGTCGTGGCCGACGAGGTGCCGCCGTGGGTCGGCGCCCTCGACGTGGTGCTCGCCCACACCGAGGACCCTGGTGACAGGGTGCTCGCCGAATCGATCGACCGGGCCGTCCGCAGGGGCGCCCGGACGTTGCTGACGGCGCCGGACTCCGGTCCGATCGCCGCGGCCGCAGCCGGTCGTGCCGTGCTGCTGCCGCCCCGCATCGACGTCCCGCCGGGCTTCAGCTTCCACCGCGCGCTCGGCGCGTGGCTCGTGGTGCTGAACTCGCTGGGCCTGCTCAAGGTCGACGTCGAACTGGTCGCGGACGAACTCGACCGCGAGGCCGAGCGCGACCACCCGATGCACGAGTCGTTCGTGAACCCGGCGAAGTCGCTCGCGTTGCGCGTCGCCGACCGCACGCCGTTGCTGTGGGGCCTCGACGAGGTCGCCACTTCGATCGGCGTGCACGGCGCGGGCGTGCTGGGCGCGTTCGCCGGTGTCGCGTCGGATGTCGCCGGGTATCCGCAGGCGCTCACCCGCACGGTCCTGCACCGCCGCGCGGTGCAGGGAACTTCCGGCGCGGACCTGTTCGCCGACCCGGACGACGAGGTCGCCGGCGGACTCGTGCGCGTGCTGTTGCTGGCTGTGCGCCAGGGCCCGGTGGCCGATGCTGTCCGGCACGCCGCCGAGGACGCCCTGCCGGGCGCAGACGTGCTGGAGCCGGCCGTCGAGGTGGCGGGAGGCGACGCGGTCAGCGCCGCGCTCCTCGCGCTGCGCTTCGAACTGGCCGCGCTGTACCTCGGGCTCGCCGCCGGAGCGCTCGGCGGCAACCCGTACTGAATTGGGAGCTGACTTAGAAGTGGACCTGCTGCACAACGCGGTAAGGCCGTACGCGTGGGGTTCACGCACGGCCATCGCCGAGCTGCTCGGGAGGGAGGTGCCCGCACCTCATCCCGAGGCCGAACTGTGGATGGGCGCCCACCCCGGCGACCCGTCCCGCGTGGTCGGTACCGACGGCGTCGAACGATCACTGCTCGACCTCCTCTCGTCCGATCCGGACGGCCAGCTCGGCACGCGCGTGGCCGAGCGGTGGGGCAGCAGGCTTCCGTTCCTGCTCAAGGTCCTCGCCGCCGACGAGGCGCTGAGCCTGCAGGCGCACCCGTCCGCTTCGCAGGCCGCCGAAGGCTTCGCCGTGGAAGAGGCCCGCGGCGTGCCGCTCGACGCCGCGGTGCGCAACTACAAGGACCCGGCCGCGAAGCCGGAACTGATCTGCGCGTTGACCGAGTTCCACGCCCTCGCTGGTTTTCGGTCGCCCGATCGCACGGTCTCGTTGCTGCGCACGCTGGACGCGCCCGCGCTGTCGCCTTACACCGAAATGCTGGTCGCACAGCCGGACTCCTCGGGCCTGCGCGCGTTGTTCACGATGCTGATCACGCTGCCGCAGACGTCGCTCTCGGTGCTGTTGCCGCAGGTGCTCGACGCGTGCGTGCTGCACGTGAAGGAGCACGGCGAGTTCGACATGGAATGCCGCACGATCCTGGAGCTGGGCGAGTCCTACCCCGGCGACGCGGGCGTGCTCGCGGCACTGCTGCTGAACCGCATCGTGCTGCAGCCCGGCGAGGCGATCCACCTGCCCGCCGGCAACCTGCACGCGTACCTGCGCGGTACCGGCATCGAGATCCTCGCGAACTCGGACAACGTCCTGCGCTGCGGCCTCACGCCCAAGCACGTCGACGTGCCCGAGTTGTTGCGTGTGCTCGACTTCACGTGCGGCGACATGGACGTCCTGCTGGGCGAGGAGATCTCGCCGGGCGTCCGGATCTACCGCACGCCGGCGCCGGAGTTCGAACTGTCGCGCCTGGACGTGCCCGGGGAGATCCGGATCAACCACGACGGTCCGCAGATCGTCCTCTGCACCTCGGGCGCAGCGATCTTGACGAACGCGCGCGGCGACGAACTTCGGTTGCAGCGCGGCCAGTCCGTGTGGCTGCCCGCCTCCGACCCCGCGGTCGTCGTCCGGCCAGATGGTGTCGAATCCGCTCAACTTTTCCGCGCGACAGCGGGAACGGACTAAGGTCCTCACCGGACAAACCGGACTGGTTTCAGCAAGGAGACACGCGTGTCAGCAGGGGGCGGATCCAAGGCCATCGTCGCAGCACTCGCGGCGAACGCCGGAATCGCGGTGGCCAAGTTCATCGGATTCTTGTTCACCGGCTCGTCGTCGATGCTGGCAGAGTCGGTGCACTCGCTTGCGGACACGTCGAACCAGGGCCTGCTGCTGCTCGGTCAGAAGACCGCACAGCGCAAGGCCACCAGGCTGCACCCGTTCGGCTTCGGCCGTGACCGCTACTTCTGGTCGTTCGTCGTGGCACTGATGCTCTTCACCCTGGGCTCGGTCTTCGCGCTGTACGAGGGCATCCACAAGCTGCAGCACCCGGAGCCCCTCAAGGACCCGATCATCGCGATCGTGATCCTGGTGGTGGCGATCGGCCTGGAGACCTACAGCTTCATCACCGCCATCAACGAGTCGAAGAAGATCAAGGGCGACGTCTCGTGGTGGGGCTTCATCCGCCAGTCCCGCACGCCGGAACTGCCCGTGGTGCTGCTCGAGGACCTCGGCGCCCTCGTCGGCCTGGTGCTGGCCCTGTTCGGCGTCGGCCTCTCGATGATCACGGGCGACCCGGTGTTCGACGCGCTCGGCACCATCGCCATCGGTGTGCTGCTGGGCATCATCGCGGTCATCCTGATCATCGAGATGAAGTCGCTGCTGATCGGTGAGGGCGCGTCCGACAAGGACCTCGACCTGATCGTGGACGAGCTGGCCGCGGGCAAGGTGCAACGCGTCATCCACATCAAGACGCAGTACATCGGCCCGGAGGAGCTGCTGGTCGCGGCGAAGATCGCGCTGGAGCCGCACCTGCCGCTCGACGAGGTGGCGCAGGCGATAAACGATGCCGAGCAGCGGGTGCGGGCCAAGGTGCCGCACGCTCGGTTGATCTACCTGGAGCCGGATCTGGACCGGTCGACGGTCACCAGTTCCTGATTTCTCCCCAAAGCCGCCCCGATGTTGTCGCCGGGGCGGCTTTGTCGTGTCGCGCATTGGCAACACGCGTTGGCGGGAGTGCATGAGCACCGGGGGAAGGAGTCCTACCGGCGTCACGTGGCAGCCGTGGTCTGACTAGGGCGGGACAGCGGGCCGGTCGTATCGAGACAAACACCGGACAACCCGCGAACATCAGCTATAGGGGTTCCACATGCTGGATACCTCTAGGGTGGGCCAATTGGGTCCATCAAGGAGGTATGCACCGTGCCTGGGAACGGGTTGTGGCGCACGAAGTCGATCGAGCAGTCGATCGCGGACACGGACGAGCCGGACACCAAGCTCCGCAAGGACTTGACGGCTTGGGACCTCACGGTCTTCGGCGTCGCGGTCGTCATCGGCGCCGGCATCTTCACGCTCACGGCGACCACCGCCGGCAACATCGCGGGGCCGTCGGTGTCGCTCTCGTTCGTGCTGGCGGCGATCGCCTGTGCGCTGGCGGCTTTGTGCTACGCCGAGTTCGCCTCGACGGTGCCGGTCGCGGGTAGCGCCTACACGTTCTCCTACGCGACGTTCGGCGAGTTCGCCGCGTGGATCATCGGCTGGGACCTGGTGCTGGAGTTCGCGGTCGGATCGGCCGCGGTCGCCAAGGGATGGTCGGCCTACCTGCAGACCACACTCGGCCTGCTCGGGTTCGACGTGAAGACCGAGGTGGGCGACAGCATCAAGTTCGACTGGGGCGCGGTGCTGCTCGTCGGGGTGCTGACGGTTCTGCTCGTCGTGGGCACGAAGCTGAGTTCGCGCGTCAGCGCGGTCATCACGGCCATCAAGGTCGCCGTGGTGCTGCTCGTGATCGTGGTCGGCATCAGCTACATCAAGGCCGAGAACTACAGCCCGTTCATCCCGCCGGCCGCCGAAGGTGGCCCTGCCGCGCACACGGGCATCGAGCAGTCCCTGTTCTCGCTGATCACCGGATACTCGGGCAGCACGTACGGCGTGCTCGGCATGCTGGCGGCCGCGAGCATCGTGTTCTTCGCGTTCATCGGTTTCGACGTCGTGGCGACCACGGCGGAGGAGACGAAGAACCCGCAGAAGGCCGTGCCGCGCGGCATTCTCGGCTCGCTGGCGATCGTGACGGTGCTGTACGTCGCCGTCACGCTGGTGATCACCGGCATGGTGCCGTACACGAAGCTCGCCACGCAGCCGGACGGCTCGCGTGCGACGCTCGCCAGTGCGTTCGCGGACAACGGCGCCGACTGGGCAGCCACGGTGATCTCGGTCGGTGCGCTCGCGGGTCTGACCACCGTCGTCATGGTGCTGATGCTCGGTCAGAGCCGGGTGCTGTTCGCGATGTCGCGGGACGGACTGCTGCCGCGCGGCCTGGCGAAGACCGGCAGCCACGGCACGCCGACGCGCATCACGATCATCATCGGTGTGCTGGTCGCGGTCGCGGCGGGCTTCTTCCCCGCGGGCAAGCTCGAAGAGATGGTGAACGTCGGCACGCTGTTTGCGTTCATCCTCGTCTCCGGCGGTGTGCTGGTGCTGCGCAAGACGCGGCCGGACCTGTCGCGCGGCTTCCGCGTGCCGCTCGTGCCGCTGGTGCCGATCCTCGCGATCCTCGCCTGCCTGTGGCTGATGCTGAACCTGACCGCGCTCACCTGGGTCCGGTTCATCGTGTGGATGGCGCTCGGTGTGGTCGTCTACTTCATCTACAGCCGCCGCAACTCGGTGCTGGGCAAGACCGGTCAGGGCAAGGTCGAGCCAGAACCGGTCGTCAAGCACGGCGAAGAGCCAGGCATCTAGACATCGGATCTCTTCTCCTCCAAGCTCATGGTGCCGCCATGAGCTTGGAGGAGGGGTTCGATGCTCAACGCGCTGGTCGCAGCGCTGCTGGCGGTGCTGCCCTTGGCAGGTCCCGGCACGAACTACGCCACAGACGACCCGTTCACCTCGGAGCGCACGCAGTGGTTCCGGGACGCCCGCTTCGGCATGTTCATCCACTTCGGCGGCTATTCGCAGCTCGAGGGCGAGTACCAGAGGTCCGACGGCTCCACGTGCCAGGACGCCGAGTGGATCATGAACAAGTGCAAGATCCCGACCGCCGACTACGAGCGGCTGGTCAAGTCGTTCAACCCCGCCCAGTTCTCGGCCAAGGCCGTCGTCGACACGGCGAAAGCGGCGGGGCAGAAGTACATCGTCATCACGTCGAAGCACCACGACGGCTACGCGATGTGGCCCACGAAGGTCAACAAGTGGAGCCTGCGCGACCACTCCGCGTTCGACCGCGACCGCGATGTGCTGGCCGAGCTCAAGGCTGAAGCGGACCGGCAGGGCATCAAGTTCGGCCTCTACTACTCGACCTGGGACTGGCACGACCCGGACGCCCGGTCGGCACAGAACTTCGCGCGGTACAAGGCCCGCATGCGCGCCCAGCTCGTCGAGCTGATCGACGGCTACGACCCGGCGCTGCTGTGGTTCGACGGCGACTGGGACACCGACAACCCGCCGAACCCGTGGACCAAGCAGGACGGCGCCGAGCTGGAGTCGTTCCTCAAGGCCAAGGACCCGGACCTGCTCATCAACAACCGGATCTCCAAGCGCGCGCCGGGCGTGAAGGAACGCCGGGTCGTCGACGGCGACTTCGGCACGCCGGAGCAGACCTTCCCGTCCGCGCCGATCGACGCCCAGCTCTGGGAGTCCTGCATGACCATCCCGAGCAAGTGGGGATACGCCAAGTGGGACAAGAACTTCAAGAGCCCCACGACGCTGACCCGCAACCTCGTCGACATCGCCTCGCGCAGCGGCAACTACCTGCTCAACGTCGGCCCGGACAAGCTCGGCCGCATCCCGGCACCCGAGTCGGATCGCCTGCGCGCCATGGGTTCCTGGCTCGCGCAGCACGGTAGCGCCGTCCACGGTGCTTCGGCGGCCTCGTGGGTCGCGGACCCGGCCTGGGGTGCCGTCACGCGCAAGGACGACAAGCTCTACCTGTCCGTCTACGACTGGTCGAACTCCTTGCACCTCAACGTGCTCGAACCGTTCGACGTCACGTCGGCCCGCGTGCTCGGCAGCCCGCAGCAGGTGTCCGTGGTGAAGGCCGGCGACGGCTACGACGTGAAACCCAGTGGCGCCAAGACGAACGACGTCGCCACGGTGATCGAGCTGACCGTGCGCGGCGAGCAGGCCGCACCACCCGGAACCGGAAAGGGCCTGCGCGCGCAGTACTTCCCGACGAACAACTGGACCGGCACGCCCACCACCCGCACGGATCCGTCGCTGAACTTCGCGTGGCGCTTCGACGGCGACAACTTCTCCGTGCGCTGGACCGGGTTCGTGCAGCCGAGGTTCAGCGACACCTACACGTTCCTCACGGTCTCCGACGACATCGCGAAGGTGTGGGTGGACGGCAAGCTCGTGATCGACGCCTCGCAGGCGCACCAGGTCCGCGTCGACAAGGGCACGATCGCCCTGCAGGCCGGGAAGAAGCACGCCATCAAGGTCGACTACGCGGAACGGACCGGCGAGGCACACCTCAAGCTGCTGTGGTCCTCGGCGAACCAAAACCAGCAGGTTGTGCCCGAGGAACAGCTCTACACCAACTAACCTGCGGACATGGGTAACGCGCGGTGGCTCTCCGAGGAGGAGGGGAACGCCTGGCATCACTTCGTCCAGGCGTACCACCTCCTCGAGAGGCAGATCGAACAGCAGTTGCAGCGCGACGCGGGCCTCTCGCACGCGCAGTACAACGTGCTGGTCGTCCTGTCCGAACAGCCCGGCAACCGCATGCGGATGACCGAGCTGGCCCGCCGCGTCGTGGTGTCCAAGAGCTCGCTGACCTACCAGATCGGCAAGTTGGAGAAGGCGGGACTCGTGCGGCGCGAACCGCACGAGTCCGACGAGCGCGGCATCCTCGCCGTGCTCACCGACGCCGGCAAGAACCTGCTGCACACCACCGCGCCCGGTCACGTCACCACGGTTCGCGAGTACCTGATCGACCTCTTCACGCCGGAGCAGCTCGCGCAGCTGGGGTCGTTCATGCAGGTCGTGCACGAGCGAGCGGACGACTAGAGCGTCAGCAGGCCAGCAATGCGGTGGTATGCGCGACATTGAGCTTGGGCAGTGTTCGATTGCACCGTGAGTTCGCTTAGCTGCTGCGCCTATTCGAACGGAGGCAGCGAGTCACGCTGTTTCCGGTTGCGGCTGGCCGTTAGGCGCTCCGCTCGTGCTCCTCGAATGCGCTGTAAGCCTGGGTGCGCACGAACATCGCGACGCGGCATGCCCGGTCGCAGCTGCTGCCAACCAACAGGCCCGACGCGCTGTAGCGCTGCAGCTCGAACATCCGCACCCACGTCTCGTAGGTCTCGATCGCCAGCGACGTCTCCTCCGGCGCGAAGTCGATCAGCCCGCGTCCCACGGCTCGTTGGAGAACCCGTCTTGCCGGTCGGCCGCGTGCCTTCGAGGATCACCTTGGGCGTGAGCTTCATGGTGGGTTAGCTTGCCTCGTGATCCTCTGTCTCGACGTCGGTTCCACCTGGACCAAGGCCGCGCTCATCACCCCCGAGGGCGACCTGCTCCGGACCGGGCAGCACCCGACCACGCCTCCCGAGGTGCTGCACGGCATCGACGCGCTCCGCGACACAGTTGGCGACGGCGAGATCCTGGCCTGCTCGTCCGCGGGCGGTGGCCTCAGGCTCGCGGTCGTGGGACAGGAACGCGTGGTGAGCGCCGAGGCCGGCTACCGGGTGGCTCTGTCCGCGGGCGCCAAGATCGTGCACGTCAGCGCGGGCCCGGTCGACGTGAAGGCGCTGCGAGCCTCGGCACCGGACCTGATCCTGCTGGTCGGCGGCACGGACGGCGGCGACCGGTCGGTTCTGCTGCACAACGCGAAGAAGCTCGCCCGTGTGGCCGTGCCGATCGTGCTCGCGGGCAACGTCGAGGCACAGCCCGAAGCTCTGGAACTCCTCAGCCAACGGACGGTGGTGGCCTGCCCGAACGTGCTGCCCGACGTCGGCCAGCTCGCCCCGGATCCCGCCCGCAAGGCGATCCGCGAGGCGTTTCTCCAGCACGTGATCGGCGGCAAAGGCCTCTCGAGGGGTCCGCGATTCCGGCAGCTGGTGCGAGCCGTGACCCCGGACGCCGTGCTGGCGGGCGTGTCCAGGCTGGCCGCGCAGGACCGCGAAGGCGCTGTGCTGGTCGTGGACGTCGGCGGCGCCACCACGGACGTCTACTCGGCGGTGTCCAACGTGGACAGCGAGGGTCTGGAGAGGACGGTCGCGCTGCCACCGGACAGGCGCACCGTCGAAGGCGACCTCGGCATGCGCTGGTCGGCACCGGGTGTGGTCAAGGAAGCGGTAGCCGAACGCCTCACCACCGAAGATCTCACGGAAGAAGCACGTCACAGGGCCGAGAACGTCGGCTGGCTCCCGGAAGACCCCGCGGTGGACATCAAACTGGCGTCGTTCGCCGCGATCTTGGCTGTGCGCAGGCATCTCCGGCAGGTCGACGGCCAGCTCGGACCGCACGGCGCGGGGTTGCTGGTGCTCTCCGGCGGCGTTTTCCGGCACACGCCGGACATCACGCCGATCGTCGAGGCGCTGCGGAGCGACCCGGTGCTGCGGCCCGTGCTGCGGACCGCCGAGATCACCGTCGACCGCGACTACGTGCTGGCGCCGGTGGGTCTGCTCGCCGAGTCGCGGCGGCTCGAGGCCGCCGACCGACTGGCGAAGCAACTGGGTTAGGAGGCGGACTCTTCCTCGTCCACGAACTCGAGCAGGTCGCCGGGCTGGCACTCCAGCACCCGGCACATGGCCTCCAAGGTGCTGAACCGCACGGCTTTCGCCCGCCCGTTCTTCAGCACCGCGACATTGGCCGGCGTCAGCCCGACCTTCTCCGCGAACTCGCCGACGCTCATCTTGCGCTTGGCCAGCTCGACGTCGATGCGCACGATGATCGCCATCAGATCACCGATTCCATGTCGGCACGCAGCGTCGTGGCGCGCTGCAACAGCGCCCGCATCACGACCAGCACCAGCCCGATCACGCTGACCCCCGTGGTGAACAAGAAGAACAACACCAGCACGCCGGGGTCGTCGGCGTTGAAGCCGACCCAGATGAACACACCCACCAGCACGACCCACCCGGCGGCGATCGCCCAGACCATCACGTTGACCCACTTGATCGCGGCCTCGGTGAAGATCAGATCTTTGCGCACAAGCGTGAGCAGCTTCCAGGTGGCCACGATCACCACCTGCACGCACACCACCCAGAACACCGACACGATCGTCGAGGGCCACCGCAGGTACGCCTCGTCCGGGTTCTGCTGCGCCATGTACGCGTAGGAGCCGGGGATCGACAACGTCTCCAGCACGACGAGGATCCCGAACAGCGCCACGAGGAACACTCGCAGGGCAACCACTGCCCAACGCTCAGAAATCACGCATCGAGTATCGGTAGTGATCTATCGAAAGTCAATCGGTAGTGATCGTGTCGCAACAGGTCTCTACAGTGATCGCCGTGGGACTGCGTGAGCGCAAGAAGACAGAGACCCGAGCGGCCCTCTCGACCGCCGCACTGCGCCTCGCCCTGGAGAAGGGCGTCGACAACGTGCGCGTCGACGAGATCGCCGAGGCGGCGAACGTCTCGCCGCGCACCTACAACAACTACTTCCCCAGCCGCGAGCACGCGATCGTCGCCGGCATCACGGCCTCACGGGCGTTGCAAGTAGCCGAAACACTCCGCGCACGCCCGTCGGACGAGCCCTTGGTCGACTCGATCGTCGCCGCGTTCGCCGAGCAGTACCGCGACCCCCCGACCGAGGCTCTCGCGCTGATCAACTCGACCCCGTCGTTGCGCGAGGCCTACCTCGACTCGGTGTCGTCGGTGGAGCCGCCGATCGCCGAGGTGATCGCCGAACGCCTCGGCAAGGACCCGACCGGCGCCGAGGTGCTGGCCGCAGCGGTGTCCGCCGCCGCCCGGATCGCCGTGCAGCGCTGGGTGAACGTGCGCCCGTCGGGCCTGGTCGTGATGCCGGCCGGCTCCGTCGAGGATCACCTGCGTGAGGCGATCAGCCACCTGGAGCCGGCGCTCAGGTGAGCTCGTCGGCCAGCACGCTCATCAGCAACGCGTCGTGCCACTCGCCGTCGCGGAAGAACGACTGCCTGAGCCGTCCGTCGACCTGGAACCCGACCTTCTCGTAGGACCGGATGGCACGCGTGTTCGCCTCCACGACGCCGAGTTCGATCGAGTGCAGCCTCAGGGTGTCGAACCCGTACCGGCACACCCGGCGCAGCGCGTCGGTCCCGTACCCGCCGCCCCAGTACTCCTTCTCACCGATGTAGATGTCGGCCTCGGCCCGCGCGTTGACCGGATCCGCGTCCCGCAACCTGACGAGGCCGATGTGCTTGCGCTCGTCCAACGTCTCGATGCAGAAGGTGACTCGCTCGTACGAGTTGTCCGGCCGCTCAGCGAACGTCTTGCGCATCGAAGCCAACGACACGTGGTAGTAGGCGTACAGCCAGCGCATCACTTCTTCGTCGTTGAACCAGCGCTGAAAGGCCTCGGCGTCCTCGGGCTCGACGGGCCGCAGCCGGACCAGATCCCCGGTCAGCACAACTCGTCCTCCAGCACGCACATCAGCAGCTCGTCGTACCACTTCCCGTCGCGGAAGAACGCCTGCCGCAACCGCCCGTCCAGCTGGAACCCGATCTTCTTGTACGACCGGATCGCCCGCTCGTTCACCTCGACGACGGTGAGCTCGATCGAGTGCAGCCTCAGGGTGTCGAACCCGTACCTGCACACCCGGCGCAGCGCGTCGGTCCCGTACCCGCCGCCCCAGTACTCCTTCTCGCCGATGTAGATGTCGACCTGCGCGCGCCGGTTGATCGGGTCCGCGTCCCGCAGCGCCACGACGCCGATGAGCTTGCCGTCCTCCAGCGTCTCGATGCAGAAGGTGGCCTTCTCGAACGAGTTCTCCGCGCGGTCCGCGAACCGCTTGCGCAGCGCGGCGAGCGAGTCGTGGGTGTAGCTCTGCAGCCAGCGCATGACGTCTTCGTCGTTGTGCCAGCGGTAGAACGCGTCGGCGTCCTCCGGCTCGACGGGCCGCAGTCGAACAAGTTCCCCGGTCAGCATGGTTCGCAGACTAGGAGCCACCCAGTGCGTCGCGCGACCGCGTTTCCGGCCGGCGCGCGAACGGCAACGAAGTCGGTTCCGGCGCGTCCACGTCCAGCAGCCCCGCCGCGATCGCCACCGCCCGATCCCACTCCGGATCCGACGTGTAGTCCGAGTGCGCCGACACCCCGGACCGCCACCGCCGACCGGGGAACGGTCCCCGCTGCGGATCCGGCAACCAGTGATCGCCACCCAGCACCAAAGCCCCGGTGGGCCCGCGCAACGCAGGCGCCAACGCACCCTCCGAACCGTCCGGCCGGTACCCGACGCCGAGCAACATCCCGTCGAACACCTGCCGCCGCCACGTCATCACCGCGCCGCCCAACGGGTCCGTGCCGCGGCACAGCGAGCGCCACCGGCCGTCCAACCCGCCGGCCAGCCGAGCCAGCGACGCGTGCGGCACCACAGCGGGGAACGCCCGCGGGTAAGCCCACTGCAGCTGTGAACCGGCGGTCAGCAACCCGATCCGTTCGCGATCGTGCGCCGGCAACTCCTCCAGCAACCGAGCCGCCGCGACAGCGACCAGCAGCGATCCCTGCGAATGTCCACAGAGGACGACGCGGGTGCCGGGGTCGCGCAGGTGGTCCTGCACGCGGGAAACGAGCTCCGGCACGACCTTCAACGCGTAACAGGGCGGCACGATCGGGTGCGCCTCACGCGGCCAGAACTGCGCGATGTCCGCGATGATGCCCAGCCGCCGCCCGGACTCCGGCTGCCGTGCCGCCAGGTAGACGGCCCGCAGCAACGACACCGCCAGCAGACCGAGCACGCCCACGCCGAACGCCGAGAACGGCACCGTCCAGGAAGCGAGTGGAACGTTCCGCACCCGCAGCACAGTGGCCAGCACGGCGCCGACGACCAGCACGGACGCGATGATCAGGATCATGTGATGGCCGTGGTTGCGTTCCCAGCGGGCCCACCACCATGCCCGCGTCGCGGTGCGCAGGTCACGCATCCGGCCCGAGTGCAGCAACGAAGCCTCGCGCGCCCAGACCTTGCCCTTGCGGAACGCACGCCACCGCACCGCACCGGTGAACGACACCACCGCGAGCGTGCTGAGCACCCCCAAGACCCCGGCGACGCCCCACAACAGGGTGATGTAGTCGTACCCAACGGGTAGCTGCAGTCCGTCGCCCAACGCCTTGCGCACCGGCAGCGCGACCCCGGCACCGAACCCGCCGCCCAGCAGCCCCGCGATCGCCAGCACCGGCGCGGAGAACCAGCCGCCGGCCCACGGTCGCAGCTCCCGCGGCAGCGAGGCCCACGTTTTGCGCGCAAGCAGGGCGGCAGGCACCAGCAGGATCCCGAACAGCACCAGCACGAACGCCATCAGCAACGCCACGACCTGCACGGTCACGTCCGCGCCCGGCACCCGCAAAGGCACCTGCTCCTGCAGTCCCAGCGTCGTCAGCACCAACAAGACCGACAACGCCAGCAGCATCCGGCGAGGCTTGCGGCCCAGAGCGGCCCGCAGCCACCGTCCGCCGCGATGGGGAGCGCCGCCCGTCGGGTCGTCGAGCAGCAACACACCGAGCACCGACACACCGATCAGGACCAGCGCGGCGATCCACGCCACCGTGATCGCCACTCCCATGCCGCCGGAGGCCGTGAGCTGCTTCAACGGCCCGCCCAACGCGATCAGCGCCGCCACCGCGAGCGCGGCCACGACGTGCAGGGTCCGCAACGCGGGAGTGTCCGGATCGGTCGCGACGTGCGCGCCGGGCAGACCGGACGCGGGCTGCTGGTCCTTGTCCTCCGCGTCGGCGATCTCCTTGCGTTCGATCCGCCAGTCCACGTGCGACACGCGCCGCATCACGGCGATCACGACGATGATCGGCAGGAGACCCAGGAAGGTCCGGAACCACGGGAACGCTCTCATGTCGTCCGGAATGCTGGTCAAACACGCAGTGCCCGGCCGGAGACACTGGGCGGCGAGCAGATCGAGACTGACCACGGAGATCTGCGCGACCAGCAACGCCGTCAGCAGCAGGGCGAACACCCGCAGCAACGACCGCAGACCGATGCCGAGCAGGTGGGCAGGCAGGTTCCGCTCCGGAACGGGAGGCAGCATCCAATGCGCGACGTTCGCGATGCTGAACGGGAACAGCAGCGCCCAGGTGGCCTTGGCCACACCTCCCGACGTCATGCCGCCCCACAGGTACCCCTCGACGACACGGGGTATCGGCCGTCCCTCGGTCTGCAGCACCGGGCCTGGCGCGGGCCTGCGAAGTCTGTCGGCGGGGCGCACGATGCGCCCCAGCCCGTCTCCCGCGACGTCCACGGCCGCAACGGCGTCGACCAGCGTTTGTGGCGTCGTGCCCTGCACGCCGTGCACCCGCAATTCGACGACACGTGTGTCCGGGCCGGCAATCAACACCCGAGACCTCCCTCACCCAACGTGGGGGTCATAGTGGTGCATGAACGGGCTGTATGGTCGGACGACACCCTCTCTGAAGTGCCCTGGAGGACTTCGCAATGACCGCGGACCGGTTGCAGACCCGCAACGGCATCGACTTCGCAGTGGCCGACCTGTCGCTCCACGAGTTCGGCCGCAAGGAGATCCGTCTCGCCGAGCACGAGATGCCCGGCCTGATGGCGTTCCGCCGCGAGTACTCCGGGGTGTTCCCGCTCAAGGGCGCGCGCATCTCCGGCTCGCTGCACATGACCGTCCAGACCGCCGTTCTCATCGAGACGCTGGTCGACCTGGGCGCCGAGGTCCGCTGGGCCTCGTGCAACATCTTCTCGACGCAGGACCACGCGGCCGCTGCCGTCGTCGTCGGCCGTCACGGCACGGAAGAGGAGCCCAAGGGCGTCCCCGTCTTCGCCTGGAAGGGCGAGACGCTGCCGGAGTACTGGTGGACGTGCGAGCAGATGCTCACCTGGCCCGGCGGCTCGGGCCCGAACATGATCCTGGACGACGGCGGCGACGCGACGCTGCTCGTCCACAAGGGCGTTCAGTACGAGGCGGCCGGCGTCGTTCCCGCCGCCGAGGACAACGACTCGGACGAGTACAAGATCGTCCTCGACACGCTGCGCAACTCGCTGGCGGCCGACGGCAAGAAGTGGACGACCATCGCCGAGGGCATCCGCGGCGTCACCGAGGAGACCACGACGGGCGTCATGCGCCTGTACCAGCTCGCCGCCGCCGGTGACCTGCTGTTCCCGGCCATCAACGTCAACGACGCCGTGACGAAGTCGAAGTTCGACAACCGCTACGGCATCCGCCACTCGCTGATCGACGGCATCAACCGCGGCACCGACGTCCTCATCGGCGGCAAGGTCGCGGTCGTCTGCGGCTACGGCGACGTCGGCAAGGGCTCGGCCGAGTCACTGCGCGGCCAGGGCGCCCGCGTGATCGTCACCGAGATCGACCCGATCTGCGCGCTCCAGGCGGCCATGGACGGCTACCAGGTCGCGAAGCTCGAGACGGTCCTGCCGATCGCCGACATCGTGATCACCACGACCGGCAACAAGGACGTCGTCACCGTCGAGCACATGGCGCAGATGAAGCACCAGGCGATCCTGGGCAACGTCGGCCACTTCGACAACGAGCTCGACATGGCCGGCCTGCAGCGCTACCCCGGCATCCGCCGCAACAACATCAAGCCCCAGGTCGACGAGTGGATCTTCCCGACGGGCCGCACGATCATCGTGCTGTCCGAGGGCCGCCTGATGAACCTGGGCAACGCGACCGGCCACCCGTCGTTCGTCATGTCGAACTCCTTCTCCAACCAGGTGATCGCCCAGATCGAGCTGTTCACCAAGCACGAGGAGTACGACAACGAGGTCTTCCGCCTCCCGAAGGTGCTGGACGAGAAGGTCGCCCGCATCCACCTCGAGGCACTCGGCGGCGAGCTGACCAAGCTCACCAAGGAGCAGGCCGAGTACATCGACGTGGACGTCGAGGGCCCGTTCAAGGCGGACCACTACCGCTACTGAGCACTGCCTGACAGGGGTCTCCCGCGCGCGTCGCGGGGGACCCCTGTTTCATGTTCGCGTGGGATTCTTCGGCACATATGCCTACGAGCACGGCGAGTGGAAGACGTTGTCCGAGGGCGAGCTGCCGCCGCTCGCCGAGCCGTCGTTGTGGATCGACATCCACGACAGCGACATCACCTCGGTCGTCTACGCGCCGGTCGGCCCTGGTAGCGGCGTCGCCTACCTCGGCCTGACGCCGCGCACCTACTTCGAGAACCCCAACGCCTCCGACCCCACGGACGTCCTGCGCGAGGCCGCGGGGCTGGCCGCGTGGTGGGCGCTGCACAACGCCGGTGACGTCACCGCCAAACAGGCCGAGATCCTCGGCTACCTGGCTTCGGACGAGAACCCGGACGACTTCTCGCTGGACGAGGTACAAGACGTCGAGGACGTCGACGTGTTCGTCGAGATCAAGACGGCGCAGTTCCTGATGGCGCTCGACCTCCCGCTGCCCGCCGAGCTCAGCTGATCTTTTTGTCGGCGTGCCCCGCTAGGTTCTTCCGGTGACTCCCAGGAACGAAAAGATTCTCGACCAGCTCCGCACCGAGGCGCTCGCACGGGAGTTTCCAGAGGCCGATGTCGAGCGGTGGATGGAGCTCGTCCGTCCCTGCGCGCTCCTGACCGGGGACGAGGACGGGGATCGGGACGGTCCAATCGTGGGCCGGTTCGGTGGTCCGATCATGCTGCCCGCCGACGTTGAAACGTCCGAGTACCCGTTGGTCGCCACCATCGACTGCGCGGCGCTTCCTCCGGGCGTGACGGATCTTCCGCTGCCGTCCGACGGCAAGTTGCTGTTCTTCGGCTATCCGGAAGAGCACGGCATGGGCGAGGTGGTGTACGTGCCGGCAGGTGCTGCCGTCGAGGAGCGGGAGCTGGATCTGTCCTCTTACCCCGCTTGCGATGAGGACTTCGCGGAGATCCACGACGAGTACCAGCAGGGCGACATCCGCCTGACGCCGGACATCTCCCTGCCTTTCGTCGGCGTGGACGCGGCTCCAGCGCCGCTGGCGAGGGTGTGGGCGGACCAGTGGGGTGGCGCGACCCTGTTGCTCGGGGGATACGGGACGGACTGCAACGGCTGTCTCGCGACCGAGATCGCCGCCCTCTGCGCGGGCAGGGAAGGTGACTGGGTCCTGCTGGCCGAGTTCAACGTGTACCGGTCAGGCGGGGGTGCGGCCATCTTCTGGATGATTGAGCGTGACGACCTGATCGCGCGCCGCTTCAACCGCGCAGAGGTCCTCGTGGACTGGAATCCGTGACGAACGAGCTCAGTTGAGCTTCTCAGACGGCGGCGACCTCATGCAGGTGCGAGAACTCTTCAGGAATCAGCCCGCCGTGATCGAGATACGCGGCCAACACCGCCCGGACCGTGCTCAGTGGGACCTCATAGCTCGCGGGCACCAACGTCTCATGGCCTTGGAAGTCGTACACCACGTTGTCCGCAGCGTTCGAGTCACCTTGTGTCGCGCGCAGTTCGTCCGCGCCGCTGACCCGGACGTATCCCCGATCGGCACCGATGCCCGCGTTGACGGTCGGGAAGCCGTATGGGTCCTCTGCGATGGACACCTCGACCAGCGACGGGCATGGCTGGGCTGCCGACTGCGCACTCACGCGATCGATGAACGCGGACAACTCCTCGTGCGTAGCGACGATGATGGCTGGATCACCGGGGCCGTAGTCGTTGTCCGGCATCTGGTCGTACCAGATCTCTAGCGTTGCCACGGTGGCCGCTTCCCTCCTGTGAACGTCTTGCGGTAGTTCGGCCCGTACACCGTCAGCGTGAATCCTTCGGGCAGGAGCACCGGCAAAAGGTTGTCACAACCCCACTTCATGCGGCACGGGACGTAGTTGATGACCACGCTCGCGTGCCTGATGTTCTCGCGCCGCATCCGCACGGCAAGTTGCGGTCTCCACGTGCGTGATCGTGATGGGCGGCCCTTTTTCCGGGAACCGCGTCTCTTGCAGGACCCGCCAGACCTCCGCAGACTCGACATCCTCACCGCTCACGATGGGGCTGGCATGATCGCTGCCGGGTGCGAACCATCGGCCGTGCGTCTTCTGGCCGCTGCCTGACTGCACCGGGGGCGGAAGTTGTCCTCTCAGAGCCTCCACTTGCTCAGCAGAGCCTGGCGGGGGCGTGGCGGGCGCAGCGGCCGGGGCCGGGCCATCGGCAGTGTCGTGACTGATGCCGTGACGTTGCAGGTATGAACGGATCTCATCGGCCGCCGTCGCGAGCGTGGACACCTGACCTTCCGGTTCGGTGATTCCCTCGATCACCTTGGTGAACCACACGCAGGCTTCCTCCACGTCCGCTCGGCTGCTGCCGGAACCTGCAAGCTTCAGAAGCTCGCGTGCTTGTTCAGCGAGACCTGCGGCTTGGTGATGTGCGGCTATCGACTGGTCAATCGCGCCCAGTACGCGTCGCAGTGCATCCCCGACATCCTTAAGCGACGCCACACGGCTCCTCTAAGGGTGGAGGGCGCTCACAAACTCCTGCCAGGCCCCCGCGCTGAACCTCAGCTCGGGGCCTGCGGTGTTCTTGGAGTCACGCACGCGCACAGCCTGGGCGAACGCCACCTCGACGCAGTTGCTGTCCACGGAGCCACCGCCGCTGTAGCTGCTCTTACGCCAGGTGCAGTCTCCGGCCACTGAGGTCCTCCCGCGATCGACTGGCGAGATCCGCCACCATCGTTCGCGATTGTTCCTCATCGAGGGCGAGCGCATCCAGACGCGCGAGGATCGCCTTGCAATGTTTGATTCCAGCCGGATCCTGCACGAACACCTTGGCGATGTCGGACTCGGTGAACGCGACCGCGCCACGCTTCTCGTACTCCCACAGCACGTAGGGAGCTAGGAAGACAGCTTCAGGACCGCTTGCGGCGGGCACGATTCGGATCGTGTGGGTGTGGAACAGCAGTCGCATCAACTGGTCTTCCATGACCTCCCCACCGCCGACGTTGAGCCGCAGGGCGTTTTCATGAACGTAAAAGGTGCATTGCGGGCGGTCATGCCTACGCAGGAGCGTTTGTCGCTCCATCCGGAAGCGAACAGCCGCCTCGATCAGCTCTGGTGTCAGTACGCCGTTGGCTCGGTACAGCGCTAGCGCGTACTCCTCGGACTGAAGCAGACCTGGAATGGTCAGCATGTCGTAGCTGGTGATCTTTTGCGCGGAGGATTCGGCCATCGTCATCGTCCGCAGATTGGTCGGGACCTGCACGAAGTAATGGTCGAACGCCGACCGGTACCTGTTCAGGAAGTCCTCGACGAAGGCCTGGTTGCGCCCGCACCGGCCCAGATAATGGACGATGTCGATCTCGGTGGCGCGCACCTTGCCGTGCTCGATGTTGGAGACCTTCCCCGGATCCCACCCGAGCATCCGGGCGATCTTCCTGGAGCGGAAGGTCGTGTAGTGCTCCCGCACCTGTCGCAACTCATCGCCCAGGTCGCGGCTGTACGGGGTGGACGGATCGCCGTTCATGGAACTCGACGTTAGGCGATGGAGCGGAAACAACAACGGCCTCAAACGGGTGGACTTGAGACTCGCGGAACTCGGTTGACGTGCGGGTTTTACTGACCAGGTGCGGACGACCATCATCAAGAAGACCCTGCGCGTGCCTCTGTCGGACGGTGCCGCGGGTGATGGCGGCGCGACCGCCAGACAGCTCGACGCGACGCTGATCAAAGCCGGCTTCAAGGCCTCGAAGGCGCTGATCGAACACGTCTCCGGCCTCGCCGACGCCGAGGAGTACGCCGTCACGGTCGTCCGCTCGGTCAAGGAGCTGATCGGCGCGCAGGCCCAGCACAACCCGTACTTCAAGGACTTCCCGCACAACGTGCCGGACACCGTCGAGTTCTGGATGGAGTGCGTCGACGACGCGTTCGGCAAGGGCATCGGCTTCAGCGGGAACCTGCTCGACCTGCCCAAGTACGGCCGCGTCCAGCACACCCACGAGGCGATGCTCGCCGCGCACGACGAACTGATCCCGTCGCTGAAGGACCGCGTCACCGTCCTGCACCTCGGCGGCACCCTCGACCACGAGATCGTCCGTCTCTACCTGGAGCTCGCCGAGAGTGCGATCCCGCTCGGCGAGGACGACCGGGCACTGCTCGGTGAACTGGCGACGCAGTGCCTCGACGCCGAACAGCCAGAAACCGTTCCCACCAGGGAGAACCGCGCGATCCTCAACGCCGCGCGGCTCGTCGCCCAGCGCCCGCTCGCCGGCATCGACACCGTCACCGACGTCCTGCGGCTGGCCGCTGAGGCGTCCGGAGGTGACGTCACGCTGCGGGAACCCACTCGCTTCCGGTCGTTCCGCAGGCCGGAGCGCCGGGCGCTGCTGGCTGCGCTCGACGAGGTCGCGCAGCAGCAGGGCAAGCTCGGGGACGTGGCGCAGAACCGCGAGGCGTGGAAGCGGCTCGGGGAGCGGCTGCACCCGCACGAGCACCCGTTCGAACACGCCCTGGACGTGTTCGCGGTGGCACGCAAGGAAAAGACTGCACGGTCGTTCGCCGGCCAGGTGGAGATGGCGTTCGCCGACGACGACGCCGATCTCGCGCTGCGCATTCTCTCGAAGGCACCCGGCATGTTGTTGCGCCAGGTGGACCGGCTGATCCGCAACGGTGCCTCGGGTGTCGCCGAAGCCGTGCGAACAGCCGCGCCCGATGTGTCCGGACGCGTGTTGGTCTCGGTGCTGGAGCACCTGTCGAACCGCGAACAGCCTGATGCGGCACGAGTGTTCGCGAACCGCGGCCGCAAGGTGTGGATCGCGGACGACACCCGGTCGCCGCTCGATGCTGCGGCCGTCGCCGAGATCACCTCGGTCGTCGAGGACGAGCTGGTGCGCAGGCTGCCGGACTTCTCCGAGCTGACGGTGGATCCGGAGGTGCTCGACGTCGTCGTGCCGATGTCCGGCACGGCCACCGAGGACGGTTTCGGCGTGCTGCCGCGCGGGTCGAAGCTGCGGCTCGACGGTGACGTGCTGCGGTTCTTCGTGCACTGGCGGCAGAAGTCGAAGCGCACCGACTACGACCTGTCCGCGGTGCTGCTCAACGACAAGTTCGAGTACAAGGGGCAACTGTCGTGGACGCGACTGAAGGGCGAGGGCGCCTTCCACTCCGGTGACATCACCGAAGCCGCGGCAGGGGCAACGGAGTTCATCGATCTGCATCGGGACGCGATCGACGTGAAGTACGTCGTGCCGCAGGTGAACGTCTACTCGGGGGAGGGGTTCGACGACGTCGCCGAGTCGATGTTCGGGTTCATGAGCCGCGACCTCGCGCAGATGGGCAAGCCGTTCGAACCGAGCACGGTGCGTGCGCGGTCGTCCATGCGCGGCAAGGGAAAGGTCGCGTTGCCGGTGATGTTCGAACGGGAGGGTGACACCTGGTACGGCACCTGGCTGCACCTCTACCTGCGTGGCGCGTCGTGGGGCAACCGGGTCGAGGAGAACCGCGACATCGTCAAGCTGATCGCCTCGGCGGCGTTGCACCGCAGGTACTTCACCGTGCGCAAGCTCGCGGAACTGTTCGAGCGCAAGGGTTCCACTTCGGACGGTGCGAAAATCCACATTGGACTTGCGCAGTCGGAGGCCGGTGGCGTGACCACCGTGGCCGAACTGGGAAACATGCTGTCGGACTGAGGAGTTCGCTGCTACCGTTGCTGACGCGAGGCCATGAGAGAGCTTCCTTCTAAACTCCGGAACCGGTCTGGTCTTCGGACCGCCGGTCTTCTCAGCCCTCTCGCTCTCCTCGCTCCTGACTTCAGGGCCCTAACTCCATTCGACGGCGATGCCCGCGATACCGGGCCCCACGTCGCCGAAGTACGCGCTGACGACGCCGCCGAGCCCGCACACCAGTTCCTCGACGTCGACCGGCGTGGCGTCGGCCGAGGCCCGGAACTGCTTCATGCAGCGCGCGGGCATCGCGCGTCGGTGGAACGAGAGCTGCACCAGGTAGGAGCCGCACGCGTCGCGGAACGTCCGGTGGTGGCCGGGCGTCGCGCTGCCGGTGTCGTCGACGATCGTGAAGCTGAAGACGTGCTCCTCACCGGCCGCGAGCCTGCGGTCGAACAGCATCTCCACGGCGAGGTTGCGGGAAGCGCTTTCCCGGCGCAGACGCCCCTGCCGGCAGCCTTCGCCGGATCTGACCATGGCGTTCTCGATCAACGAGCCGTCGTCGCCGTGGTGCGTTGCCAGGTACCGATCGGGCCCCTGGCGCACGGCCCGCACGACCAGCCGGGTGGTGATCGAGCGCTGTTCGCGGTGCATGCCCAGTTGGACGGTGTCGTGCACGGACAGCACTTCGAGATCGGCGTTGCCGCGCGCCGCCTCGGGTACGGAGTCGAACGACGCGAGCAGCGGCGCTGGCTCGGGCCAGGTGGCGACCGGGCGTGGCGCGTAGGTGTTGGCGTTGCGCGGGCCGATCAGGTCCAACAAGGACGATGGCGGCAGGCGCAGCACGGTCTCGAGCGCCCGCACGGTGCTGATGGCGCGCGGCACCTCGGGATGGCGCAGGCCGCGTTGCCAGTACGACAGCGTCGACTGGCCCACTTGGACACCGAGTTGTTCGAGGTGAGCGCGCAGGCGAGCGAGCGAGAGGCCCCTGTGGGCGATCGCCTCGCGCAATGCGCGGTGGAACGGCCCGTAGCGCAGCGTCTCGGCGAGCGGGGTCGGTAGACCCCCGGTCGGGTTACCGATCGGTTCGTTGACCGACTCGGCGTGCCCGGATTCCGCGGCCACCGCGGCACCTACCCTTCACACACGCGCCGTGTGACTGTTCACCGTAGTCACTCGTTCTAGTGATCGAAAGATCGGATTTCGCCCGTGTGGGGGACCTGGTGCGGCCGTGTGAGTGGCGGGCCTCGATCCGGTTAGGGTTCCCACGTGGGAAAGCTCGTAGTGATCGAAGGCCTGGACGGGGCCGGCAAGCGCACTCTGGCCAACGGGTTGACCGAGGCGCTGCACGCCCAGGGCAGGACCGTGACCAGCCACGCGTTCCCGCGCTACGGCGTCAGCGTGCACGCGGATCTGGTCCGCGACGCCCTCTACGGGACCATCGGCGACCTCAGCGACTCCGTGTACGGGATGGCCGTGCTTTATGCGCTGGACCGGCGCGGTGCGGCCGACGAGATCCGCAAGGATCTTGAAGAGCACGACGTCGTGTTGCTCGATCGCTACGTGGCATCCAGTGCCGCCTACAGCGCCGCGCGCCTGCATCAGGACGAGCACGGCGAGTTCGTCCGGTGGGTGCGCGAGTTCGAGATCGACCGCTTCGGGTTGCCCGTTCCGGATCTGCACCTGTTGCTCCGCGTGCCCGTCGAGGTCGCGGCCGAACGCGCCGCCAAGCGCGAGCAGGACGACAACACCCGCGCCAGGGACATTTACGAATCCGATGGCTCGCTGCAGGCCAGGTGCGGGGTCGTTTACGACGGATTGGCGAACATCAACTGGCTGTCCCCGTGGCAAGTGGTCGACGGGCGGTCAAACGTGAACTTTTCTTCGCTTCTGGAACCGCTCTTCACTCCTTGAGTGGTCGCTCACGTGCGTACCGGTTGACACGATCGTGTCACCGCCGCGTCACTGTGAGTGCATAGGAGATTACAATTTGAAGCGTGTTCTGCAGCGCCCCCCGGTCGGTGTCGCCCGTACGGCGGTCCTGATCGCTGCCGCCCGCGCAAACGAGCAAGGTCATCTCCGCCGGCTCTTCGACGACCCACTGGCCGCAGGACTCGTGGAGGCCGCCGGCTCCGCGAGCGACCTGAACGGCGTGCGCAACCTCGCGGGCGAGCACTTCGTCCTGCGGACGCGGTATTTCGACGACCAGCTCATCGGCTCGGCCCAGCCGCAGGTAGTGATCATGGCGGCGGGCCTCGACACCAGAGCGTTCCGGCTGCACTGGCCGCCGGGCACAACAGTGTTCGAACTCGACTTGCCCGAGTTGGTCGAGTTCAAGGAAGACGCTCTGCACGATTTACAGGCCCAGCCCACCTGCGAACGGGTCGTCGTTCCCGGCGATCTGCGTGAGGACTGGGCGACAGCGCTGATCCGCGCTGGGTACGACCCGAAGAGGCCCACAGCATGGTTGCTGGAGGGCCTCTTCATGTTTCTGCCGCCGGACGCCGGCGAGCAGATCATGTACTGGGTGAGCGCGCTGTCCGCCCGTGGCAGCACGCTCGCGCTCGAACACGTCAACCGCGCTTTTCGCGAGTTGCCGCAGATGAGAGCCGTGCACGAGCGGTTCGACACGCTGGACGCCCGCTGGCTGTCCGACGTGGAGGATCCGGTCGGGTGGCTGGGCGGTTACGGCTGGCACGCCACGGTGACGCACCAGGTCGACCTGGCCGCGCGGCACGAACGCGCGGTTCCGGCGATCACCGACCCGCGGAAGGTGGGTGATGCGCGCATCTGGCTGGCCTCGGCCATCCGCACGGCCTGACCTGGCTGACCGGACCGGGTGAACGCAGCGACGCCAAAAGGTAACAAAAGGTGAGCGTCCTGCGGATACTCACGCGAGGATCAGGCCAAACGGGGCGAGGTGGGACACGTGGAACGACAGTTCCGTCCGGTTACCGAACGAGCGCACACCGCCACCAGCGGCAACGGACCATGGGTGGTGCGCGAACGCGCGACCGGGAGTGCAACGATGTTGAGCATGAAGGCACGCGTGCTCGTCGTCGATGACGACCCCGCCCTGGCGGAGATGCTGACGATCGTGTTGCGCGGGGAGGGCTTCGACACCGCGGTGGTCGCCGACGGTGCTCGTGCCCTGCCCGCGCTGCGCGAGCTCAAGCCCGACCTCGTGCTGCTCGACCTGATGTTGCCGGGAATGAACGGCATCGACGTCTGCAAGGCGATCAGGTCCGAGTCGGGCGTGCCGATCGTGATGCTCACCGCGAAGAGCGACACGGTCGACGTGGTGCTGGGCCTCGAGTCCGGCGCGGACGACTACGTGGTGAAGCCGTTCAAGCCCAAGGAGCTCGTGGCCAGGATCCGTGCGCGCCTGCGCCGGACCGAGGCCGAGCCGTCCGAGGTGCTGCAGATCGGCGACCTCACGATCGACGTCCCCGGCCACGAGGTGCTGCGCGAGGGCAGGCCGATCCAGCTCACGCCGCTGGAGTTCGACCTCCTGGTCGCGCTGGCGCGCAAGCCGCGTCAGGTGTTCACCCGCGAGGTGCTGCTCGAGCAGGTGTGGGGCTACCGCCACGCCGCCGACACGCGCCTGGTGAACGTGCACGTGCAGCGGTTGCGCTCCAAGGTCGAACGGGACCCGGAGCACCCCGAGGTGGTGTTGACTGTTCGCGGCGTCGGGTACAAGGCCGGCCCTCCGTGACAGGTGGCATATGAAGTTCGTTCGGCCGGTGATCGCCAAAGCGCAGTTCCTCGTCGAGGAGGCGCGCAGGCGGTGGGCGGCGTTTGGTGATCTGTGGCGGCGTTCGCTGCAGTTGCGCGTCGTGGTGTCCACGCTCGCGTTGTCGTCCGCCGTGGTGTTCGTGCTGGGCATGGTGCTGCAGATGCAGATCACCAACCAGCTGCTGAACACCAAGGACGAGGCCGCGGTGCGCCAGGCGATCGCTTCGCGCAACCTCATCCAGTCCGATCTGGTCGGTCTCAACCCCGGCCCGGACAGCGTGCAGACGAGGTTCACCAGCGCCATCAACAAACTCGCTGTCGGTGGTGTCGGAACGGACGCCACGACGGCGGGCGCCGGTGCGTTCGAACCGGTGCTGGCCGACGGGCTGGGGTCCAGTGGCGGCGCCGGGCGGGTGCCGTCCGTGGGGCCGCTGGAGGACGTTCCGCGCGGCCTGCGCGAGATGGTCGAGAACGGCGACGAGGGCACCCAGATCTACACGGTGCAGCGCGGCAGCACGCCCACCACGTTGTTCGTCGTGGGCCTGCCGATGAGCACGTCCGCTCGTTCGATGCAGCTCTACCTGATCTTCCCGCTGACCGCGGAGCAGCGCACTGCGGAGGTCGTGCAGTCCACTCTGGTGGTCGGCGGCATCGTGCTGCTGGTCCTGCTCGCGATGATCGCGAACCTCGTGACGCGCCAGGTGGTGCGGCCCGTGCGGCAGGCGGCCGAGGTCGCGGAACGGTTCGCGGACGGCACGTTGCACGAACGCATGCACGTCGTCGGTGAGGACGACGTGGCGCGCCTGGCCGAGTCGTTCAACGAGATGGCCGAGTCGATCCAGGCCCAGTTCAAGCAGCTGGAGGAATTCGGTCAGCTGCAACGTCGGTTCACCTCCGACGTCTCGCACGAGCTGCGCACACCTCTCACGACGGTGCGCATGGCCGCGGACGTTCTGCACGCCTCACGTGAGCAGTTCCCCGCCGGGCTCGCCCGCTCCACCGAGCTGCTGGTCGACGAGCTCGACCGGTTCGAGTCGCTGCTGGGCGACCTGCTGGAGATCTCGCGGCTGGACGCCGGTGTCGAGGAGCTGACCGCGGACCAGGTCGACCTCCGCGTGCTGGCGCGCCGTGCGCACGACTCGGTGCGCGCGATCTCGACGAGCGCGAACTCGCCCGTGGTGCTGGACCTGCCGGACTCCGAGCTGACCGCGGAGCTCGATTCCCGCCGCGTGGAACGGATTCTGCGCAACCTGCTCGCGAACGCCATCGACCACGGCGAGGGCCAGCCGGTCGAGCTGACCATGCGCGGCAACGCCGACGCCGTCGCGATCACCGTGCGGGACCACGGTGTCGGGCTGCGCAAGGGCGAGGCCGAGCTGGTGTTCAGCCGCTTCTGGCGGGCCGACCCCTCGCGCAACCGCCGCACCGGCGGCACGGGCCTCGGCCTGTCCATCTCGCTGGAGGACGCGCGACTGCACGGCGGCTGGCTGGAGGCGTGGGGCGAGCCCGGCCACGGCGCCGTGTTCCGGTTGACGTTGCCGCGCACGCACGGCGAGGAGTTGCGCGAGAGCCCGTTGCCGCTGGCGCCCGCGATCGAGCTGGAACCCGTTGTGGTGGTGGAAGAACCACTCGTGGCGGAGGAGCCGGGGGAGATCGAGCTGACCGAGGCGGAGATCACCTGGCAGCCCGCGGAGCCGGTGGACGGGCCGCCTGCCGAGAAGTCTGAGGTTTCGGAGGAAGTGCGGTGAAACGGCTGGCGTTGCTGGCGCTCGTCCTCGTGACCCTGACGGGGTGCGCGGCGATCCCGACGAACACGCAGCCGAAGCCGATCGGGCCGAAGGACAGCAAGTCCAGCAACACCTTCAGCGCACCGGAACCGCGGCAGAACATCGACCCGTTCACGCTCGTGCGCGACTTCATCGACGCGACCTCGAACCCCGACAGCGACTACGCGGCCGCCCGCGCGTACCTGACGCCGGACGCAGGCAAGAAGTGGGACACCAAGAACCCCACGATCATCGAGACGTCCTTCGCGACCGTGCCGACCTCGCAGGCGCCGCAGGACAAGACGCAGACCGTGATGCTGCAGGGCAAGTACGTCGGCCGCCTGGGCAACGACAACGCGTTCACGCCGCAGCTCGGCGACTTCACGCGCCAGGTGAAGCTGGAGCGCAACAGCGAGAACCAGTGGCGCATCACCGAGCCGCCGCCCGGCGTCTTCATCCCGCTGAGCCTGTTCAACAGCAACTACCGCCGCGTCACGCTCTACTTCTACAACCCCGAATTCACCGTGCTGGTGCCGGATCCGCGCTACGTCGTGATCCCGCCGGCCACCAGCATCCCGACCCGCGTCACCGAGCTGATGATCAAGGGCCCCGGTGACGCCGTCCGCGACACGCTGGTGAGCTCGCTCGGCCCGGAAACCGACTCGTTCTCCGAGACGAAGGAATCCGACGACGGCGCGTTGGAGGTCAACCTCACCAAGGTGGGCAAAGACCTCACGCCGGAAAAGCGCAAACAGATCGTGGCTCAGGTGGTGAAGTCGTACTCCGGCATCACGTCCTCGCGAGTGCGCGTGCTCGTGGACGGCCAGCAGATCCTGCCGGACCAGCGCGACTACCGGCCGTCCGACGTGTCGGCGACCGCGGGCGAAGCGTTGCTGGCACTGAACGCGAACCTCCAGGGCATGCTCGTGGTGGACGGGTCGATCCGCTCGCTCACCGACGGCAACCCGATCAAGGGCCCCGCCGGCACCGGCACGTACGGCGCGGTCTCCGCGGCACAGTCCCTGGACGGCTCACGCCTGGCCGTGGTCTCCCGCTCCGGCGGCGGCATGCGCCTGCGAGTGGGCGAGCTGGAACAGGACCTGCCCGAAGTGGTGGACCTGCGCGCCACCACGCTCAGCAGACCGACCTGGCAACTCTCCACCAGCCCCAAGGAGCCGGGCAGCGAGGTGTGGACGGTCGTGGACAACGCCTACGTGACCCGCGTGACCCGCTCCGACAACGGCAGCTGGTCCGCCAAGGGCGTCAACATCACCGATATCGCCCCCTTCGGCTCGATCAGCGAGCTGCGCCTGTCCCGCGACGGCACCCGCGCCGCCCTGGTCATCGCCGGCAAGCTCTACGTCGCGTCCGTGGTGCGCAACAACCAGGACGTGGCGCTGCGCTCACCCCGCCAACTCCAGCCCTCGACGCTCGGCGCCTCCGTCCAGTCCATCGACTGGCTCTCGCAGGACGTGCTGGTGGTCTCCTCCTCCCTGCCCTCGCTACCGGTCACGAAGGTCTACACGGACGGCTACAAGCTGGACCGCTACAGCCAGTCGAACCTGACCGTGCCGGTGAGCTCGGTGGCGGCGGCCGCTGCCCGCCAGGTGCAGGTGATCGACCCCTCCGGGCTGTGGTCCGCTTCGGACATCACCGACGTGTGGAAGGCGAGCGGGATCCGGGTCTCGCCAGGCGCGCTGGTCTTCTACCCAGGCTGACCTTGCCCGGCGGTGGTCTGCCGTGGACCTCGCCCGGCCCACGCGGTGCCTGCGTGGCCCCGGCCGAGCGTGCCGGTCACTGCCCCGGCTGGTGCGGTCGAGCCGACGTCAGCACGAGCACCGCGTGAGTGCGCACCCCGGCCGCGCGCAACGCCCGCACACAAGCCGCCGCCGTGGCCCCGGTGGTGACCACGTCGTCGAGCAGCACCGTGGTGCCCGGCGGCGGTCTGCCGTGGACCTCGACCCGCCCCGCGAGGTTCTGTCGGCGGGCCGTGGCGCTCAACCCCACCGAGTCGACCACCCCGGCCCCTAGCCGGAGCACCGGCGCCACGGTCGCGATCTCGACGGCACGGGCGATCCGCAGCATGTGGTCGCCGCCGCGGCTGCGGGCGGCGCTTCGCCGTGACGGTGCCGGGATGAGCGTCCACGGGCCTGGCCCCACCGTGATCAGTGCGGCGGCGACCAGGGCGCCGAACCACGCCACGAGCGCCCGTGCGCCGCGTTCTTTGAAGCCGAGCACGAGTTCCCGTGCGGCACCGTGATAGGCCGCCAGCGTCCACACAGGAGGCCCCACACCGGGCACCTGGAGTCGTAGTGGCGGCCCGAAGTCGTCGAGGCACGTGGCGCAGCAGGCGGTGCCGTGCAGGCCGCAGCCGGCGCAGGACGGTGGCAGGAGCAGGTCGATGGCTGTCATGGGATCAGGATGGCGACGGGGTCTGACAGAAAATCGTGGCCGGGGCCCGGAAACCCGCGATCGGGGCCCGGAAACCCGCGATCGGAGGGCCGACGGGGACTTTCGGCACCGCCCACAAGGGTGAAGTTCCGGTGGCGTTGTCGATCACCACGGGGTCCGAATCGGACCGATAACCCCTGCTGGGGACGAGTTCTGTGACCAAAGACCAAGATCTTGTAACTCGTTTCGACCCGTTTGTCCCAACGTCTGTTGACGGGACGTTTCAGAACTGAGGCGTCCGCACTTCGGGCGCCCCGACACACCCGCGCCGAGTCGCGGCGACACGCCCGTCGCGGACCAGACCAGTGCCCGCGGCTGCCGGTACTGGTTAACGATTATTCACATGCTGATCTGACCAGCGATTATTCCTGGGAATACCGGGTATGACCGCCTCGGGCGTGATCAACGCTCTTGTCCGGCATTGGGCGAAATCCGCCGTTCAGCCGGGCGTGACTGGGTCGTGATCGGGCTTCGGCACCGATCAGTTCAGTTGCAAGAAGTGCGATCGGGTCTCACTTGGTGGTTCGGAATCGATCTCTTCCAGGTTTCGGGAACATGACGCGGGGGTCGCCCGTTGGCTGGGTATGAGGCCGCGACTGGACCCGTTCGACGCAGCGAGACTGCCGTCGAGTGCCGGTCTGGGGCTGCGCCGTTCGGGTGAGCGAGGTGCGGGCTGGTTTGGTTCGGAGCACGCTCGGGAAGTGATTGGCAACGCGCTGTCGTCGCGCTGCGTAGTCACCAAAAAAACTCGTCGTTCCCCCGGCAAGGGGGCTTACGCGACGGTGAATCCCAAGCTAACGTGCACCGCTATCAGCGTTCCCGGCCCGCGGGGAGGAGGCGAACAGCCCATGATCCTGGCGCCGTGAGAGCTGAGGGAGACGACCCTCTGCGACACATCTGCGATCCATGATCGCCACGGCGTTCTGAATGCAGTCCAGCCATAGCTCGCAGCAAAGCGAGGGAGGTCGTGTATGGACATCGTCGTTAAGGGCCGCAACGTCGAGGTGCCCGATCACTACAGGGTGCACGTCGCCGAAAAGCTGGCCCGGCTTGAGCGCTACGACCGCAAGGTCATCCGCTTCGACGTGGAACTTTTCCACGAGCCGAACCGCCGGCAGTCGAAGAACTGCCAGCGAGTCGAAATCACCGGCAAGGGACGTGGACCAGTGGTCCGTTCCGAAGCCTGCGCGGGTGACTTCTACGCCGCGCTCGATGCTGCGGTCGCAAAGCTCGAGAACCGCCTGCGCCGGTCGCACGACCGCAGGCGCGTCCACCACGGGGCACGGGCCCCGATCTCGGTGGCGGAAGCGACAAGCGGACTGGGAGACATCCCCTCCGCAGGCGAGAGCATGACGTCACGCCGCGCGAAGACCGCGGTGCTCGACGCACCCGAGGCCGACTACGAGGGCATGGCGGAAGTGCCCGCGCAGCGTTGGGACGACGGCCTCGATGACAAGTTGCCCGGACGCGTCGTACGCGAAAAGGAGCACGCCGCCAAACCGATGACCGTCGACCAGGCCCTCTACGAGATGGAACTGGTCGGACACGACTTCTACCTGTTCGCCGACACCGAATGCGGGCGCCCGAGCGTCGTCTATCGCCGGAAGGGATTCGACTACGGCGTGATCAGGCTGGCCTGATCCGGTTCCACACACACCCACCTTCGACCGCCGCCGCCCCGCACCCCTCGTGTGCGGGGCGGCGGCGTGCGTCCGGCCAGGTCAGAACCGGCTCGCGCGACCGCCGTCCGGAGTCATCCGTCCGCCGCGCGTTCACCGTGAAGGTGAAATCGGCCGAGCCAGGAACCTTTACGCGGGCCTCATGCGTTCTCCACACCAGTAGCCGAGCTTGGGGGCACGGCGACAGGCGACCTGCGGAAGATCGCAGAAGGGCACCTGACCTGCACATACCAGGTCGGGTGTCCCAATCCGCCTGTGTCTGTGCACACACCTTGGCGACTTGCCTACGATGGGCAGGGGAAAGGCGTCCGACGTGGGCGCGCCGCGATACAGGTGATGAGGTCTATCCAGATGGTGCTGTCCCGACTGCTCCGCTCCGGCGAGGGCAAGATGCTCAAGCGCCTCCGCAACATCGCACAGCACATCAACCACCTGGAAGACGAGGTGGTCGACCTCTCCGACGCCGAGTTGCGCGGCAAGACCGACGAGTTCAGGAAGCGCTACGCCGAGGGCGAGTCGCTGGACGAACTGCTGCCGGAGACGTTCGCCGTCGCTCGTGAGGCCGCGAAGCGCACGCTGGGCCAGCGCCCGTACGACGTCCAGCTCATGGGTGGCGCGGCGCTGCACCTCGGCCAGATCTCGGAAATGCGCACCGGTGAGGGCAAGACGCTGACCTCGGTCATGCCCGTCTACCTCAACGCGATCGCCGGCAAGGGCGTCCACGTCATCACCACGAACGACTACCTGGCCAAGCGCGACGCGGACTGGATGGGCCGCGTCCACCGCTTCCTGGGCATGACCGTCGGCGCGATCCTCTCGGAGATGACGCCCGACCAGCGTCGCGTGGCGTACAACTCGGACATCACCTACGGCACGAACAACGAGTTCGGCTTCGACTACCTGCGCGACAACATGGCGTGGAGCCTGGACGAGTGCGTGCAGCGCGGCCACTACTTCGCGATCGTCGACGAGGTCGACTCGATCCTCATCGACGAGGCCCGCACCCCGCTGATCATCTCCGGCCCGGCTGAGCAGTCCGCTCGCTGGTACACGGAGTTCGCCCGGCTCGCCCCGCGCATGCGCGGCATCGACGTCACCCAGCTCTCCCAGAAGGACCGCATCGAGGTCATCGAGGAGAAGTCGAAGTCGTACCACTACCAGTACGACGAGAAGAAGCGCACGGTCGCCGTCACCGAGCTCGGTGTGGAGTTCATCGAGGACCAGCTCGGCATCGACAACCTGTACGAGGCCGCGAACACGCCGTTGGTGGGCTACCTGAACAACGCCCTCAAGGCGAAGGAGCTCTACAACCGCGACAAGGACTACATCCTCCGCAACGGTGAAGTCATGATCGTCGACGAGTTCACCGGTCGTGTGCTCTCCGGTCGCCGTTACAACGAGGGCATGCACCAGGCCATCGAGGCCAAGGAGAACGTCGAGATCAAGGCGGAGAACCAGACTCTCGCCACGATCACGCTGCAGAACTACTTCCGGCTGTACGAGAAGCTGGGCGGCATGACCGGTACCGCCGAGACCGAGGCGGCCGAGTTCCACCAGACCTACAAGCTGGGCGTCGTCCCGATCCCGACGAACCGCCCGCCGCAGCGCACCGACCAGCCCGACCTCGTCTACAAGAGCGAGGAGGCGAAGTTCGAGGCCGTCGCCGAGGACATCGTCGAGAGGCACGCCAAGGGCCAGCCGATCCTGATCGGCACGACGAGCGTCGAGCGCTCCGAGTACCTGTCGAAGCTGCTGGTGCGCAAGGGCATCCCGCACGAGGTGCTGAACGCGAAGCACCACGACCGCGAGGCGCTGATCATCGCGAAGGCCGGCCGCAAGGGCGCCGTCACGGTAGCCACGAACATGGCCGGTCGCGGTACGGACATCGTGCTGGGCGGCAACCCGGACATCATCGCCGACCACGAGCTGCGCGACCGCGGCCTCGACCCGGTGGAGACGCCGGAGGAGTACGAGGCCGAGTGGGCCAAGGTCGTCGAGGAACTGACGACCCAGGGCAAGGCGGAGGCCGACGAGGTCCGCGAGGCCGGCGGTCTCTACGTGCTCGGCACCGAGCGCCACGAGTCGCGCCGCATCGACAACCAGCTCCGCGGCCGCACCGGCCGTCAGGGCGACCCCGGTGAGTCGCGCTTCTACCTGTCGCTGTCGGACGAGCTGATGCGCCGCTTCAACGCGTCCATGGTCGAGATGGTCATGACGCGCCTGAACGTGCCGGACGACGTGCCGATCGAGCACAAGATGGTCACCCGCGCCATCCGCAGCGCGCAGACCCAGGTCGAGCAGCAGAACTTCGAGATCCGCAAGAACGTCCTCAAGTACGACGAGGTGATGAACCGCCAGCGCACGGTGATCTACGCCGAGCGCCACCGCGTTCTCGCCGGCGAAGACCTGAAGGAACAGGTCGAGCACATGATCGTCAGCGTCGTGGAGGAGTACGTCAACGGCGCCACGGCCGACGGTTACGCCGAGGACTGGGACTTCGAGAAGCTCTGGACCGCCCTCAAGACCCTGTACCCGGTCAAGCTGGACGCGAAGGAACTCCTCGAGTCCGATGAGGACATCACCCGCGAGTACCTGCGCGAGCTCCTCGTCGAGGACGCGCTGCAGGCCTACCGCGACCGCGAGGCCGACATCGACAGCCGGGTCGGCGAAGGCGCTACCCGCGAGCTGGAGCGCCGCGTCCTGCTGTCCGTGCTCGACCGCAAGTGGCGCGAGCACCTGTACGAAATGGACTACTTGAAGGAGGGCATCGGCCTGCGCGCCATGGCGCAGCGCGACCCCCTCA
The DNA here is from genome assembly GCF_053610285.1 of Lentzea sp. NPDC054927. Lineage (NCBI taxonomy): Bacteria > Bacillati > Actinomycetota > Actinomycetes > Pseudonocardiales > Pseudonocardiaceae > Lentzea > Lentzea sp. NPDC054927. The sequence continues at coordinate 111,244 of NZ_JBSGXZ010000016.1, read as the reverse complement.
TCGAGTACCAGCGTGAGGGCTTCGAGATGTTCAACGCGATGCTCGACGCGCTGAGGGAGGAAACCGTCGGCTTCCTCTTCAACCTCCAGGTCGAAGCAGCCGAGCCGGAGCCCCCCGCCGAGCCCGAGATCCCGGTCTCTCTCAGCGCGGCCCCGCAGGCCCTCCCGCAGGTCCAGGGCAACGGCGCCGGTGGTGGCGCCCGAGCCCGCGCCCGCGCCGCCGCAGCGGCCCAGCAGCAGGCGCAGCAGCAGGCCCAGGCTCCGGCCGGCCCCGCGATGGCACAGCTGTCCAGCGGCAACGCCATTCCGCCCGCCCTGCGCGGCAAGGGCCTCGGCGGCCCCGGCCAGCAGAACCTGAGCTACAGCGGCCCGGCGGAGGACGGCGGCGTGGACCAGCACGGCGAGGCCACCGGCGCCGCCGGCCAGCAGGGCGGTGCCACCCGCAAGGAGCGCCGCGAGGCGGCCCGCCAGGAGGCGAAGAACCAGCGCAAGAAGCGCTGACCGCGAGCTAGTGGGGCCCTTTCGCACTCCCGGTGAGTGCGAAAGGGCCTTCTTGCGTTCTCGAGCGCTCATTCGAGGATTGCGAACGTCGTGAAGCGCCAGCGGCCGCTGTGGTACTCGGCCCTGGCGGCAACGGCCACCACCCGCTCGTCTCTCCGCACGGTCACCGAGATCTCGGCCACCAGCCGTGCCGGATGACAAACCCGAGGCGCCTGAACCATCCGAGTCGTCCGCACCCGGACCAGCGCCCCCAGCCGGGCAGCCAGCCCGGGAACGGCGAGCTCCCGCAACACCCGCCCTGGCCGCCGCCCGTCCAGCACTTCCAGCACCGTCCCGACCAGTCGAGCGGCATCGAGCGCGGGTGACGGCGGCTCGGGCACCGGCACCCACACCGGGCGAGGCCGAGGGCGGGGCCGTGGGATGAAGCCCGCGCCAAGACCGGTCGGGGGCTCGTAGGCGGGCAGACGACGAACAACTGGGGGCATGCCGAACCAGGCGACCCGCGCGCGTCATCAGGACACACGGCACCCGAAAGTGGGTACCGTCCAAAGGTGCTGAAAGCCCTGGTGCTCGACTACGGCGGCGTCCTGACCGACCCCGGCGAGGACAACCCGTCCGAACCGCCGCTGCTCACCGCGCTGCGCAAAGCCAGGCAGCACGGCCTCAAGACCGCGCTGCTGTCCAACGCGGACGGCTGGTGGCAGCCGCCGTCGAGCTGGCAGGGGCTGTTCGACGCCACGATCATCTCCGGCGAGGTCGGCCTGGCGAAGCCGCAGCAGGAGATCTACCTGCTCACCGCCACCGAGCTGGATCTCGAACCGCAGGAGTGCGTCTTCGTCGACGACCTCTCCGTCAACGTCCGCGGCGCGGCGGCCGCGGGCATGGTCGGCGTCCACCATCGGTCGACACGGTCCACCCTCGAGGAGCTGGAAATCCTGCTAGCGATCGCGCTCCGCGATTGAGGGTTCACCCCGAGGCGTAATTGCCCGGTATTCGGCTGCGCACTACTGTCAATTAAGCAACCAGTCGAATGCTTAGGGGAGAAAATGCGAAGAATTGTCGCTTGTGTTGCAGTCGCCATTGCAGCCACGGCAATTGCAGCACCCGCGCAGGCACAGGGGCGGCGCGATTGCTACGACGAATACCAGCGCGACGGGCGCAGCGTCGAGGTCTTCTGCGACCGGGGCGGGCCCGGCAGGTTCCAGGCCGTCGCGCACTGCTCCAACGGCCTGGGGTTCTACTGGGAGCAGTTCGGCTCGGTCGGCAGGGTCAGGGGCGCGTCGTCGTTCGCCGAGTGCACGTCACTGCTGGGGAGCCCTCAGATCAACGACTATCACGTCCGCTGGCTCTGAGCCCGGCGCACGAGCTCGAAGCAGAGCACGGCCGCCGCTGATGCCACGTTCAAGGATTCCACGCCTGCCGCCATCGGAATCGACAGCCACGACGTGATGTGTGGACGCACGTCGTCGGTGATTCCCGACGTTTCGCTGCCCAGTACAAAAGCAGCGCGTGAGGCGAATTTCGCGGAATAGATCGTGTCCGACGCGTGGGAATCCAACGCGTAAAGCGGGTAGCCGGACGCTCGCAACAATGCCGAGGCCTCCGCCGCGGTGCCGCAGCGCAGTACGGGCGCTCGGAAAGCAACCCCGGCGGAGGCCTTGACCACCAGCGGGTCGATCGACGCGACGCCACGGCGCGGCACCACGATGCCGTCGATGCCCGCGGCGGTCGCGGTGCGCAGGATCATGCCGACGTTCGCGGGCGTCGTGATGCCGTCCAGCACGAGCACGGACCGCAGCGAGTCCTCTTCCAGCGCCAGCGCGAGGGGCTTCATCCGGGGCGCCACCACGTCGGCGAGCACGCCCTGGTCCTGCTTTCCGTTGCCGGCCAGCACCTTCACGCGTTGCGCGGTCGCGCGCTGCACCTCGACGCCACGGGAGCGGGCCGCGTCGATGATCTCGCGCGCCGCCGGGCCACGGGCCGTGTCGGCGAGCACCACCTTGTCCACCGAGAGCGCCGGGTCGTCCAGTGCCTCCAGCACTGGCTTGCGGCCGTAGACGGTGACGAAGCGGTCCTTGGGCGAGATCTCCACGGGAAGAGGGTGCCAGACGGCGGTCCGAGCCCGATCGAGGACGTTGGGCACAGCCGTCTCAAACGGGTGAAGAGCCCGACTAGAGCCGTTCGGCCCTTGTGCTTTGCATCATATGCATGATGATCGTCACATGACGGCAGGTATGCGCAGCGTCGCGCAACGTCAACATCTCGCGAGCGGCCAGGACTCGGACGTGTTCATCCGGTCCGACGGCCTGCTCGTCAAACGCACGCGCACCGGCCGTGACCTGCGGCGCGAGGCCGAGATGATGTCGTACCTGAGCGGCCACGGCATCCCCGTCCCGAGGGTGCACGACGTCACCGTCGACGAGCTGGTCATGCAGTACGTGCCCGGCCCGCGGATGTCCGAGGAGATCGGCCGCAAGCCCTGGCTCGCCGGTCAGCTCGGCCGGGATCTCGCCGAACTGCACCACCGGCTCGACGTCATCCCCGCGCCCGACTTCCTCTCCGGCGAGGGCGACCTCCTGCACCTCGACCTGCACCCCGGCAACGTCGTGCTCGGCCCGGAAGGCCCCGTGGTGCTGGACTGGGCGTGCGCCACGAAGGGCGACCGCAGGCTCGACGTCGCGCTGAGCTGGGTGTCGCTCGCCGTCGCCCGCCTCGCGCCGGTCAAGAAGCTCACGCGGTGGCGGTTCCTCAGGTCGTTCATGGCCAACGTGGACCCGAAGGCGATCGAGGCGATCCCGGAGGCCGCGCGCATCCGGCTGGAGCGCCGCGACCGCGACCCGGTCGAACGTGCCGCACTCGAGAAGTTGATGGACGGCAAACGCCACTAGGCTGGGCCTCATGCCGGACCGCCTGTCAGCGCTGGACGCCTCGTTCCTGTACCTGGAGGACTCCACGACGCCGATGCACGTCGGCGGCGTCGCCGTGTTCCGACGGCCCAAGGCGGGATTCGACTACGACAAGCTCGTCGACCTTATCGAGCAACGCCTCAGCCTCGTGCCGCGCTACCGGCAGAAGGTCGTGCAGGTCCCGGGACGCATCGCGCGCCCCGTCTGGGTCGACGACCCTGACTTCGACGTCACCTATCACGTGCGCCGCAGCGCCCTGCCCAAGCCGGGCAACGACACCCAGCTGCACGACCTGGTCGCGCGCCTGATGTCGCGGCCGCTGGACCACTCGCGCCCGCTGTGGGAGATCTACCTGGTCGAGGGCCTCGACAAGAACCAGACCGCGGTCATCACCAAGACCCACCAGGCCATGATCGACGGCATCGCGTCGCTGGAGATCGGCCAGGTCATGCTGGACGTGTCGCCGACGCCGCGCACCAACGTCGAGAACCTCTGGATGCCGCAGCCGGAGCCCGGCTCGCTGCAGCTCGTGGCCGACGCCGTCACCGACATCGTGCAACGCCCCGGCGAGCTCGTGGAGAACGTCCGCAGCGCCGCGCTCGACACCGTCAACACGGTCGAGAAGATCTTCAACGCGTTCGGCGTGCTCGCGTCCGCTGTGCGCACGGCCGCCACGCCGGCACCCGGCTCGCCGCTGAACGTCCGGATCACCTCGCCGCAACGCCGGTTCGCCGTCGCCCGCGCCCAGCTCGACGACCTGCGCGCCATCCGCAAGCAGCACGGCGGCACCGTCAACGACGTGGTGCTCGCGGCTCTCTCGGGCGCCCTGCGCAACTGGCTGCTCAGCCGCGGCGAGAACGTCACCGGCAGCACCACGATCCGTGCGATGGCCCCTCTCTCGGTGCGTGAGGCAGACCCGGACTCGGGCAACAACGTCTCGGCGTACCTGGTGGACCTGCCCGTCGGCGAACCGAACCCGGTCGTGCGCCTGCACCACGTGAGCCACGCGATGCGCGCGCACAAGGAATCCGGCCAGTCCGTCGCCGCCGACGCCCTGGTCAAGGTCTCCGGCTTCGCACCGCCAACGCTGCACGCACTGGGCGCGCGCGCCGCATCGTCGTTCTCGCGCCGGTTGTTCAACGTGATCGTCACGAACGTTCCCGGCCCGCAGGTGCCGCTGTACGCGGCGGGGGCGAGAATGACCGAGATCTTCCCGGTTGTCCCGCTCGCGAAGAACCAGGCGCTGGCCATCGGGGTGACGTCGTACGACGGCGGTGTTTACTTCGGGCTGAATGGCGACCGCGACGCCATGTCCGATGTGGACGTTCTCGCGACCATGGTCGAGGAGTCGGTGGAGGAATTGATGGGAACGGCGAGCGCCTGATGAGGGTCTACATCCCGGCCACGGTGTCGATGCTGCGCACGTTCGTCGACAGCGGCGAACTGACCCCGATCGGCGGCACGGCCTTCGCGCTGACGCCGGCGCTGCGCGAGTCCTACGCGGCGGGCGACACGGAAGAGCTGGAGTACGCGGCGATGCTGGACGCCGCCCGCGCCTCCTTGCGCCTGCTGGCGGGCGACGAGAAGGCCGAACCGCGTCGCGCGGTGATCGCGGTCGACATGGACGACGTGACGCTGCGCCCCGACCTCGACTTCTCGGTGGTGAAGGTCGTCGGCTCGTTCACCATGAAGGACGTCGCGTCCGTGCACCTCGACACGGCCGAGGCGGAGGAGGACGTGCGCGCGGCCGCGGACGTCGTGGACGCGGCGGACCTGGGTGACCCCGACGCGGAGTTCGCGCTGGGCAGCGCCGAGGACCACGAGCTGGCCTGGTACGCGGCGCAGGAGCTCGCGTTCGTGCTGGAGCTGATGTAGCCGAGGCCGATGTAGCGCCGCTGGTGCGCACGCCGCGCGGGTGGCCGGCCGGGTGAGGTGGCCGGCCGGGTGGGCTGTGGGCGTCCGCAAGTACCACCAACCCATGATCAAACCGCCGCTGACCACTACCAACTCGACGTGCGCCTGGCCCATGTCCACCGAATGTCGCGGCGCGTGCCTCGGTCTCGCCGTGGGCCACTGCCGGGCAGGAACCGCCAGCCACAACTGAACCGCCAGCCACAACTCTTGCCGCGCCGTTGGTGCACACCACACACACGCACCCGCCGGGTTCCCCCAATTTCAAGGCTAGCGGGCACCACCGACAACGGCGCTCGCACGCCATCCGCGCATCCGCGTCGTCAGCGGGGACCCGGCGGCCGCATCACCTGACAGCGCAGAATCCGGGCCATGACGGTCACCCTGTCCGTGCCACCCACCGGGCCGGCATCCGCCCTGCGACTGCGGCCATGGCGGCCGGACGACCTCCCGGCACTGGTCGAGGCGCACCGCGATCCGCTGTTGCGCCGCTGGCTGGCCACCTCCCTGCCCGGCGCTGCCGAGGCAAGGCAGTGGCTGGACGCGCAGGCGACCGGCTGGGCGACCGCGACCCGGTTCAGCTTCGCCGTGGTCACCGATGCCGATCTCCCACTGGGCCACGTGGTGGTGAAGCCGGGATCAGCCGGCACAGCGGAGGTCGGTTACTGGACCGCCGCTCACGCCAGGGGACGAGGAACAGCCGCCCGCGCGGTGAACACCGTGTCGCACTGGGCGTTGGACACCCAGAACATCGTTGTGCTGACCCGACTGGACCTGTTGCACGCGGTCGGCAACCAGCAGTCCTGCCGGGTGGCGGTCAAGTGCGGCTACGCCCTGCACGACCTGCTTCCCGCCGCACCGCCCGCATTCCCCAATGACGGACACCGGCACGTGCGCACAGCTGCCGTTCACACGATCTAGCAACCTCACCAGCGGGCGCTCACATGCCCTCTGCGGGCTCCCAGAGCTCGATCCGGTTCCCCTCCGGATCGACGCACCACCCGAAGCGGCCGAACTCCGAGTCCTCGGTCTCCGGCAGCACCTCGACGCCGCGCGCCTTCAGCTTCGCCATCAACGACGGCAGGTCGTCTACGCGCAGGTTCAGCATGGTGCGCTGGTGGGGTTCGCCGATGTAGTCGGTGTCCTGGGCGAACAGCGCCATCGTCGTCGTGCCTGGACGGTCGGAGGTCGCCGTGTCGAGCCAGTGGAAGGTGACGGCGCCCTTTTCGCTCATCGGCACGCCCAGGTTGTCGCGGTACCAGGCGGCCAGGCGCGCGGGATCCCGGGAACGCAGGAAAACCCCGCCGATGCCAGTCACCCGCGCCACCCGACGGACCCTACTACCGCGTGCCACGATGGGGGAATGGACGCCGTCACGTCTGCACCCGAACCGGTCAACGAGCCCGTGCGCACCTACGTTCCCGGCAGCCCGGAACGCGCAAGCCTCCAGCAACGCATCGCTGAACTCGAGGGCACCACCCACGAGCTGACCATGACCATCGGCGGTCAGCAGCGCATGGGTGGTGGCGACCGGATCAACGTGGTGCAGCCGCACGACCATCGGCACGTGCTCGGTGTGACGGCGCAGGCCACCAGTTCGGACGTCGCGGACGCCATGCGGGCCGCTCAGCACGCCGCGCCCGGCTGGCAGGAGTTGCCGTTCGACGAGCGGGCAGCGGTTCTGCTCAGGGCGGCCGACCTGCTCGCCGGGCCGTGGCGCGACACTCTCAACGCCGCCACGATCCTCGGGCAGTCGAAGTCCGTGCAGCAGGCCGAGATCGACTCGGCGTGCGAGCTGATCGACTTCCTGAGGTACAACGTCCACTTCGGCCGGCGCATCCTCGAAGAGCAGCCGAGAAGCAGTCCTGGCGTGTGGAACCGGATGGATCACCGGCCGCTCGACGGGTTCGTCGTGGCGATCACGCCGTTCAACTTCACCGCGATCGCGGGCAACCTGCCGCTGGCGCCCGCGTTGATGGGCAACACCGTGGTGTGGAAGCCGTCGCCGACGCAACAGCTGGCCGCGCACTTCACCATGCGGATGCTCGAAGAGGCCGGGTTGCCGCCGGGCGTGATCAACCTCGTCACCGGCGACGGGCACGCGGTGAGCCAGGTGGCGTTGCGGGACAGGTTCTTCGCCGGGCTGCACTTCACCGGTTCCACGCGCACGTTCAAGGCGCTGTGGCAGACCATGGCGGGCAACCTCGACAACTACCGCGCCTATCCGCGCGTCGTCGGCGAGACCGGCGGCAAGGACTTCGTGCTGGCCCACGCTTCCGCTGATCCCAGAACGCTCGTCACCGGTCTCGTCCGGGGCGCTTTCGAGTACCAGGGCCAGAAGTGCAGTGCCGCCTCACGGGCGTACATCGCGCGGTCGTTGTGGGAGAGCGACGTTCGCGAACGGCTGCTCGACGTCACGAAGTCGTTGTCCTACGGCGATGTCACGGACCTGTCGGCGTTCGGCGGCGCCGTGATCGACCACCGCGCGTTCGCCAAGCACAAGGACGCGCTGCTGATGGCGTCGGCGTCCACTTCGGTCGAGGTGCTGGCCGGCGGCACGTGTGACGACTCGGTCGGCTACTTCGTCGACCCGACGGTGCTGCTCGGCACCGACCCGCACCACGACATCTTCACGAGCGAGTACTTCGGACCGATTCTCGCGGTGCACGTCTACGAGGACGCGGACTTCCCGAACATAATGGAGACCATCGACAACTCCACGCCGTACGCGTTGACCGGCGCCGTGTTCGCGCGCGACCGCGTTGCCGTTCAGCAGGCGCAGAAGGCGTTGCGGTTCGCCGCGGGAAACTTCTACGTCAACGACAAACCGACCGGCGCAGTCGTCGGGCAACAGCCGTTCGGCGGCTCACGCGGCTCCGGCACCAACGACAAGGCGGGCTCGATCTACAACCTGCAGCGCTGGACGAGCCCGCGCGTCATCAAGGAAACCCTGGTGCCGCCGACGGATCACAAGTACCCGCACATGGGTTAGAGGGTCCACCGCGCACGGACGACCCCGTCCGCGTCCGGCAGCACTGCTTCGAAGTCACACCGGACGCCGGCGTCGAACAGCGTCATCGGTCGCCCGAACTGCTCGGCCGTCAGCCCGGCGTACACCTCGACCCAGGCGCGCGGGGCCATGACCGGCCGCTGTCCGACGTCCACCAGGTGCCACCGCCACCGCCCGCGGAACACCTGCTCCAGCACGGCGATCGGCCTGCCCGCCCGCACCGCGAGCAGGTCGACCCGCGCCCAGAACGCGTCGTCGGCGGGCGGGTACGGCGGCTCGTCGTCGTCGAAGTACGGCGTGTGGAACGGAGTCTCCACGGTCAGCCCGGACTCGCGGGCCTTCCTGATCGCGCTCCCGCACGGCATGTGAGTGGTGATGTAGAAGTACTCCCAGCTGTTGTGCAGCACGAACCGGTCGTCGTCCGCGGCCATCTGGCACCCGAACGCTTCGCCGTGCAGCATCGCCCGCACGACCGTCAACGCGTCCGCGAGCGACACCTCGTAGCCGTCGTGCAACACCTCCAGCAATCCTGGCGGGAGCATCGCCGGGTCGGGGTCGTAGGCGCCGGGCGTCCACAGCGCGAGCCGGTCCGCACCGGACTCGGTCGCGAACGCCGCCACGACGTCGAGCTGCGCCTGCTCGGCCTCCGGGCGCAGCTCGGGGTCGTACTTCGTGAGGCGGTAGCCGTAATTCACCAGGCGGTGTCTACACGAGCGAGTGCGGATCGGCCCGTGGTTTCCAGCCCGTGGCCTCGGTGAGCTTCGTGCTCACGACGCGCTGCGACCGCGAGAACACCTCCAACGACGCGGCGAACCTGCCCACGAACCTGGGCAGCCGCGTGATCCCCATGTCCCGCTTCAACACCGGCGTCCCGACGTTGTAGACGCCGGCAGGCGCGTCCAGCACCGCGACGGCCGCGGCGGCGGCGTCACCGGGGTGCACGACCGACATCCAGCCGTCGCCGACGAGCACCGGCGGCGACTGCGCCTCGCCGCCGATCAGCATTCCGATGCGCAGGAACACGCCACCGGGGTGCGCGAGAACGTTGCGCTGCGCCTGCACCGAACTCGCGATGTGCCCGACCGGCTCGATCGGCGCGTCCTCGCCGAGCTCCCGATCGCGGCCGTCCGCGTACACGAACGAGATGCCCTCCTGCACGATCCGCCCGACGCCGGCCATCCGCGCCGCCTCGACCAGCGCGGCGCTGCCCTCGGTGCGGATGCGGTTGTTCTCGGCCCAGGCGCTGGCCAGCACTGCCTTGGCGCTCAGCGGGATGCGGGTGGCGAGGTTGATCACGGCGTCGTAGCCGGCCAGCGCGGTGGCGAGCTGCTCGGCGTCGAACAACGAGGTCGTGCGCCGGTCCAGCACCCCGACCTCGTGCCCGGCCGCCCGCAGCAGCGGCAGCGCTTCCCGTCCGAGCACACCCGTCGCACCTGTCACGAATACCTTCATGACGAGTGGACGAGACAGCGCGTCAGGACGTGACAAGCCGTTTGAACGCCGATCTCGCGTAGCCGTGGGAGAGCGAGGCGACCTGGTCGGGGTTGCCGTTCCGCAGGTGGGCGATGACCTTGAACGACTCGGTCGCGTTGACCGCCACGAGCGTCGTGCACTCCACGACGCCGGGTCCGGTGGCGCACGACGACGCTGCGGAATGGCCGTCGCCGACGAGCATCTCCATGGAGTCGGCCGGCCGCACGTAGGCGTCCGCGAACACCACCAGGACGATCAGGTCCGTCTCGGCACCGGGCCCCTCCCGGAACACGCAGGACCGAGGCATGTCCGGGTACGGCTGCGGAGTGCCGTTCAGCGGCGTGCCGAAGTCCTCGGCGGTCAGCAGCAGGCACGGGTCGGCGGGGAGCTTGCGCGGTGTGTCGATGCGCGGCGACGTCGTGGCGACCGTCGTTGTCGTCGTTTCGCTCGGGGTGCTCGAAGGTGCGGTCGCCACCGGCGTGGCCGAGCAGCCGGTGAGCAGCAGCAGGAGCAGCAGATGGCGCTTCACTTCGGCAACCTCTCCATCGCCTTCAGCGCCAGTTCCTGGGTGAGCTGGCCGATGACGTTGAGATCTTTGTGCCGCCGGACGACCTTGATCGTGATCAGCTGGCCCTCCCGCACCTCGACGACGCCCTCACAGGTCACCAGCCCCGACGCGTCCTTGCACTTGCGCGTCATCGGACGGTCGCCGATCACGGCGCCGTAGCCGCCGTTCGTCATGAGCCGGTCCGACTCCTCGGCGAACGGCTTGAGGAGCAGGTTCACGTCGACCTGCGTGGCGCTGGAGGTCCAGGCGCAGTCGCGCTTGGTCTTCCCGATGGTGGTTTGCGCGGACCGGTCCTCCGCCTCGAACACCTCTTCGCCGCGCAGCAGCGTGCAGGCGTCGGTGTTCTCGAACTTCGGCGGCTCGGGAGCGGGTAGCGGGGTCGCACAGGCCGTCAGGGCGAGGAGGAGCACGGGGACCAGTCGGATCACGAGAACAACCTTTGCACCACCGCGACGGATCGCGTGCGGGCGACCATCCCGATGTCGTAGTTGGGCGGGGTCCGCGACGCGTGCATCACCAGCACGCGATCGGCCGCCAGTTCGGTCACGACGGTGCCCGTGCTGGTCGGCGGCTCGTCCGAGCTTTCGAACTGGACGCCCCACCACGCCTGGTGACCCTCGACCTTCAGCTCGGACCCCTCACGCCCCACACGCACTTTCGCCTGCTCCAGCGACTCGTTCTCGATGCTCATCCAGATGGTCTGGGCCTCGATCGCCCACCGGCAGGTCAACGGGCTTGAGAGCGGTTCCGGCGCCTTGGTGAACGGCTTCGCGAAGTCCGACGCGACGAGCAGCGTGCAGGCGTCGACCGTCGCGAGGTCGCGCAACTTCGGCGCGGCCGAGGTCGGTGCGGGTGCGGCAGACGGCGCGGGAGAGCACGCCGCCACCGTCATGAGCGTGATGGTGATCCAGAGATGTTTCACGAGGCCTTCTGCAGTCGGTCGAGCACGAGTTGCACCAGCATGGTGCGCAGGCGCAGCAGCCAGGATTCATCGGTCCTGGGGTCCTGCATCGTGATGGTGAGCGTCTCCGCGTAGCCGACCGCCGCCCACACCCCGCAGTCCAGGTTGGCCGCGTCCGTGTCGCAGGCGAACCACACGGTGTGCCCGGCGATCTCGCCCTGGTGGCCGTTCGGGTTGTTCTTCTTCGCCTCGTCGTACTCGATCTTCCTGATGCCGACGAAGACGGTAAGCGCGCCGAAGGTGTACCGGCACATCTCCGGGTTCTCCGCCAGCGGCGCAGGAGGAGTGCTGGTCGCCTTCAGGAACCACTGACTGCCGTCGGTCGGCAGCGCTTTGCAGGCGTCGAAGGCCGACGTGTTGCTGGGCGTGTCGATGCGTGGCGACGTGGTCGGCACCGGCTTCGGCGGTGGGCCGGGGATCTCGGCTGTGCAGGCGGTGAGCGCCGCACACAGCACGACGATCCCCAGAAGTCTGTTCACGCGGAGAGTGTGACTGATCGGCGCGAACTCATTCCGGGTGTTCGTCCAAACCGGCCTTGGACGCCAGCAGCCGCCGCAACGACGTGAGCCGGCCCGGCGCGTCCGGCACCAGTTCGTCCAGCATGCAGCCGGGATCCTCGGGCGCGCCGAGGTGGCCGCAGCCGGGCGGGCATTCCTCGGCGGCTTCTGCGAAGTCCGGGAACGCCTTCACGATGTCGTCCGGTGTGATGTGCGCGAGGCCGAACGAGCGGATGCCCGGCGTGTCCACGACCCAGCCGCCTTCCGGCAGGCGCAGTGCCACGGCCTGCGTCGAGGTGTGGCGGCCCTTGCCGACGCCGGACACCACGCCCACCGCGCGGTTCGCGTCCGGGACCAGTTTGTTGACGAGAGTGGACTTGCCGACGCCGGAGTGGCCGATGAGGCACGACACCGTGTTCGTCAGGCGCGCACGCAGTTCAGCGGGTTCCTCGTCGAAACGCGTCACGATCACCGGCACGTCGAGCTCGGTGTAGAGCGCCAGCAACGAGTCCGCGGACGCGAGGTCCGACTTCGTGAGGCACAGCACCGGTTCCAGGCCGCCGGCGTACGCGGCTACCAGGCACCGGTCGATGAAACCCGTGCGTGGCGGTGGATCCAGCAACGCCACCACCATGATGAGCTGGGAGGCGTTCGCGACGACGACGCGTTCGAACGGGTCCGTGTCGTCCGCGGTCCGGCGCAGCACCGAGATCCGTTCCTCGACGCGCACGATGCGGGCCAGCGTGTCCGGCTGGCCCGACGTGTCACCGACGATCCCGACCTGGTCGCCCACCACCACGGGCGTGCGGCCCAGTTCGCGCGCGCGCATCGCGGTGACGACGGCACCGGACTCCATCGCGCACGTCCAGCGGCCGCGGTCCACGCCGATCACCATCGCGGTCTCGGCGTCGGCGTGTTCCGGCCGCCTCTTGCTGCGCGGCCGCGTCCCCTTGCCGGGGCGCACGCGCACGTCGGATTCGTCGAGCTTGCGCCAGTCCTGCTTGCTCACTGTCTACGCGCCCCCGCCTAGCATGGCGTCCCACATGCCGGGGAAGTCGGGGATCGTCTTCGTCGTCGACCCGATGTCGTCCACGGACATGCCCGGCACCACCAGCCCGATGATCGCGCCCGCGGTCGCCATCCGGTGGTCCGCGTAGGCCTTCCAGACACCACCGCGAAGAGGCCGCGGTTCGATGATCAGCCCGTCCTCGGTCTCGGAGGCGTTGCCGCCCAACCCGTTGATCTCGTTGACCAGCGCGGCGATCCGGTCGGTCTCGTGGCCGCGGATGTGCGCGACACCGCGAATGACGGTGCGTCCCTCTGCCAACGAAGCCAGCGCGGCCACCGTCGGCGTCAGCTCGCTCTCGTCGCGCAGGTCGATGTCCAAACCGGACAGTTTCGCCGGGCCGCGCACGGTCAGGCCGCGCTCCGACACCTCGACCGTGCACCCCATGCGCTCCAGGATGCCGCGCACCGCGTCACCGGGCTGGGTGGTCGTGGCCGGCCAGTGCGGAATCGTCACCTCGCCACCGGTCACCGCGGCCGCCGCCAGGAACACCGTCGCGTTCGACAGGTCCGGCTCCACGTGCCACGTGCGGGCGGCGATCTGGCCCGGCTCGACGTGCCACACGTTCGCGTCGGTCTCCACCCGGACACCGACCGACCGCAGCGTCTGGACCGTCATGTCGATGTGCGGCAACGAAGGCACGGGCTTGCCGTCGTGCCGCACCGTCACGCCCTTGTCGTACCGCGCGGCGGACAGCAGCAGCCCCGACACGAACTGCGACGAGCCCGACGCGTCGATCGTCACCTCACCACCGGGCAGCGATCCCGTGCCGCGCAACGTGAACGGCAGCGAGTCGCCCTCGACGTCCGCGCCGAGCGAACGCAACGCACCCAGCACGGTGCTCATCGGTCGCGTGCGGGCGTGCGGGTCGCCGTCGAACCGGATCTCGCCCTCGGCCAGCGCGGCGGCGGGCGGCAGGAACCGCATCACCGTGCCCGCGAGACCGCAGTCGACGTCGGCCGGTCCGCGCAGCAGACCGGGCATGACGTCCCAGCCGCCGTCCTCGCGGTCGGTGAAGCCGACGCCGAGAGAAGACAGCGCCGCGGCCATCAGCACCGTGTCGCGGCTGCGCAACGGTGCGTGCACCGTGGAGGGTCCGTCGGCCAGCGCCGCGAGGACCAGAACGCGGTTCGTGATCGACTTCGAGCCGGGCACCGGGACCGTCGAGTGGACTGGGCCTGCTGCGCTGGGGGCTGACCAGTGCTGAGTCATGCCTGAATGATCCCGCATCGCCGGTAGGGCGGCTCGCACAGGTGTTCCCGACGTGCGACGATGACGACTTCGGAGGTGATCGGTTTTGTGTGGTAGGTACGCCTCCACCAAGGACCCGGCGCTGCTGGCGGCCGAGTTCGACGCGGTGGACGGGACCGGCGACGAGGCGCCGGGCGCGGACTACAACATCGCTCCCACCAAGCACGTCATGGCGGTGGTCGAGCGCAAACCTGAGGACGAGGACCTGGAACGCAGCGTCCGGGTCATGCGCTGGGGCCTGGTCCCGCACTGGGCCAAGGACCTCTCCGGTGCGGCCAAGATGATCAACGCCCGCGCCGAGAGCGTGCTGACCAAGCCCGCCTACAAGCAGTCCGCGATCAAACGCCGCTGCATCCTGCCCGCCGAGGGCTGGTACGAATGGCAGCCGGGCGAGGGGCGCAAACAGCCGTACTTCATCACCCTCGGCGATGGCGCTTCGCTGGCGATGGCCGGCATCTGGTCGGTGTGGTGGAAGGACGACGTCCCCACCGTCACGTGCGCCGTGCTCACCACGGACGCCATCGGCGCGATGACCGAGGTGCACCACCGCATGCCGTTGCTGCTGCCGCCGGACCGCTGGTCGGCGTGGCTCGACCCGGCGTCGATGGACCCGTCCGAACTGCTGGCGCCGGACCCCTCGATCGTCGACGCGCTCGAACTGCGCCCGGTGTCGACGGACGTGAACAGCGTGAAGAACAACAAGGCCTCCCTGATGGACCGCGTCTCGCTCACCGAAGACGAGAAGCCCTCATCCACGTTGTTCGAGCTGTCGTGACAACGCTGTTGGTGGACACGCCGCACGGCCCCGCGCGGGCCTCACTGCACTGTGCCCACGAACCGCGTGCAGCTCTGCTTCTGGGCCACGGCGCCGGTGGTGGCGTCGAGGCCCCGGATCTGGTCGCCGCGTGCCACGCCGCCAACAAGGTCGGCGTGCACGTGGCCCTGATCGAACAGCCCTACCGCGTCGCGGGCCGCCGTGCCCCCGCGCCCGCCAACCAGCTCGACACCGCCTGGCTGTCGGTGATCGGCGACCTGGGCGAACGCTGGTTCGACGGTCTGCCGCTGGTGTTCGGCGGCCGGTCGTCGGGCGCCCGCGTGGCCTGCCGCACCTCGGTCGAGGGCCAGGCCGTCGCGGTGCTGTGCCTGGCGTTTCCCGTGCACCCGCCGGGCAAGCCGGAGAAGTCGCGCATGGCCGAGCTGGACGGCGTCGAGGTCGCGACCCTGGTCGTGCAGGGCGAGAACGACCCGTTCGGCCAGCCCGAACTGGCCCCGCACCGCGAGGTCGTGCTGCTCAAGGGCGACCACTCGCTGAAGGCGTCCGTGGACGACGTGGGCAGGTTCGTAGGGGAATGGCTGGACCGGGTGCTGCGTCCGCTCGACTAACGTTCTGCCGCATGACGGTCTTCGATGAGCAGGGCAGGCCAGAGCCACCGATGGGCGGCGACGAGCTCGCCACCCTCAAGGGCTTCCTGGAGTTCCACCGAGCCACCCTCGCGTGGAAGATCGACGGTCTGACCGCGGAGCAGCTCAACGCGACCACCGCGAAGTCCACGATGACCCTCGGGGGCATGCTCAAGCACCTCGCTTACGTGGAGGAGCAGTGGTTCCGCGTCGTACTGCACGACCGTGAGCTGCTGGAGCCGTGGGCGAGCGTCGACTGGAAGGCCGACAACGACTGGGACTGGAACTCGGCCGCCCACGACACCCCGGAGCAGCTGACCGCACAGTGGCGGCGCGCTGTCGACGGCGCCAGGAAGGACCTCGTCGAGGCGCTCCGGCGCGGCGACCTGAGTCAGCCGGCGAAGCGCGCGCCGTGGCGGGACGGCCGCGTCCCGAACCTCCGCTGGATCCTGACCCACATGATCGAGGAGTACGCGCGGCACAACGGCCACGCCGACCTGATCCGCGAGGCGATCGACGGCGCGGTCGGCGAGTAGTCGAAACGTTTCACCGTTTCGGTGCAACCGAGTTCGGATCACGGGCGTCACCCGGATGTAGGGGACGTACCGATCGAGACGCATTCGGGGAGACACACGTGAACACGTTCGGCAGGACCGCAGTCGCGCTGACCGGTGCAGCTCTTGTGGCCGTCGCGGGAAGCGGCGCGGCCAACGCCCAGTCCGAGACCCAGTGGTGCACCGGCAGTGACCTGGTGATCAGCGCTCACCGCATGAACAAACCGTCGGCGAACGCAACGGCGCACTGGATGAGGTTCGCTCCCGCCGAGGGTGCCTCCTGCAAGATCGGCGGCAGTCTCAGCAACGTGCGCTTCCTCGACGCCGGGGGCCGGGACATGAACATCCCGCTGGCAGGCGGCCAGACCGGGCACTACGTCGAGGTACCGGTCGGCGGGATCCACGAGGCCGCCGTCTACGTGGGTTCGCAGATCCAAGGTCCGACCGTGTCGCCGGCGTACGTGCTGTTCAACCTGCCCGGCCAGGGCAGCCTGGGCGATCTGGTGCTGGTCGCGTGGCCGTCCAGCATCGGCACGATCGTCCGGGTGGGAGACGTGATGGAACCGGTCGGCTAAGCGCTGATCGGCGCGACCACCGCGTTGGTGAGTCGCACCAGGTCGGCAGGCGTGATCTCGACTTCGAGCCCACGCCTGCCGGCACTGCAGAACACGGTGTCGAACTCCAGCGCCGACGCGTCCACCACCACCGGCAGGCGCTTTTTCTGGCCAAGAGGGGAAATACCCCCGGCGACGTAACCCGTCGCGCGCTCGGCGTCGGCGACGACGGCCATCTTGGCCTTCTTGCCCTTCAGCGCGGCCGCCAGAGCCTTGAGATCGAGCTGGACGGTCACCGGCACGACGCCGACCGCGAGCTTGCCGTCCACCTCGGTCACGAGCGTCTTGAAGACACGGCCCGGCACCAGCCCGAGCGCCTCGGCCGCCTCCAGCCCGTAGGACTCGTGGCGGGGGTCGTGCTCGTACGAGTGCAAGGTGTGCGCCACCCGCTGCTTGTCCAGCAGCGCTGTGGCGGGCGTCCCACGTCCGGCCATGCGGAATTACTACCAGCACGTCCGTTGTTACTCAGGACGTGGTGACGAACATGCTCGAGCGGCCCCGCGTATTGTCGGTCCCGACCCAGAACCAGTGGGAAGGGAGCGCGGTGCCCGCCACCGGCACGACGGAGACGACGGCGGAGCGAGCCGCGCGTTTCGAGCGCGACGCTATGCCCATGCTCGACCAGCTGTACTCGGCTGCCCTGCGCATGACGCGCAATCCGGCGGACGCCGAGGACCTGGTGCAGGAAACGTTCCTCAAGGCCTACTCGGCGTTCGCGTCCTTCTCGGAGGGCACGAACCTCAAGGCGTGGCTGTACCGGATCCTGACGAACACCTACATCAACGGCTACCGCAAGAAGCAGCGCCAGCCGATTCAGCAGCCGACTGAAGAGATCACCGACTGGCAGCTGGCGCAGGCGGAGAGCCACACCTCGTCCGGGCTGCGCAGCGCCGAGGTCGAGGCACTCGACAACCTGCCCGACAGCGACGTCAAGGAAGCATTGCAGCGGTTGCCGGAGGAGTTCCGGATCGCGGTCTACCTCGCCGATGTCGAAGGCTTCGCGTACAAGGAGATCGCAGACATCATGGGCACCCCGATCGGCACGGTGATGTCCCGGTTGCACCGGGGCCGTCGCCAGCTCCGCGACATGCTGGCGGACGTCGCCCGCGACCGCGGTTTCCTCCGTAGCGGCAACGGCAGCAACGGAGACGCGTCATGAACTGCGGCGAACCCCACGACACCGACTGCTCAGAGGTGCTGTCCGAGGTCTGGCTGTTCCTGGACCAGGAATGTGACCAGGGCCGCCGCGCGGCGTTGCAGACGCACCTCGACGAGTGCCATCCGTGCCTGGAGCAGTTCGGCCTGGAGGAGCACCTCAAGGCGCTGCTCGCCCGCAAGTGTGGCGGAGACTACGCACCCGCCGACCTGAAGGCGCGCATCCGGGCGACGATCGTGGAGATTCGCACCGAGGACTGAGATCCTCGCCCTGAACGACAAAAAGGCCTGGTCACCGTCATGGTGTCCAGGCCTTTTCGCAGCACTTAGGCGTTGGGGCGGTTGCCTCGGTTGGCGCCGCCCTTTTTGCGGTCGCGGCGCTTGCGAGCACGCTTCGACATCTGTGTCTCCTAGGATCAGAACTTGCTTCACCCACGTCGGCTGGACCGACCTGCCGGGTACTGATTCGAGTTGGTCGGTCCAGCCGACCAGTCGAACACAGCTTCGGTATTTTCGCATGGAGGAGTTCTGAGCACGCTCACGGACCTGCTGGCCGAGCACACCAAGCTCTCCGGCGCCGCCGCCGACCACCTCCAACTGGTCGTCGCGGAGTGGCAACTCCTCTCCGACCTCTCGTTCGCGGACTTCAACATGTGGGTGCCGCTGGACGACGGCAAGTTCCTCTGCGTCGCGCAGGCCAGGCCCACCACGGCGCCGACGGCTCACCCGGAGGACGTGGTCGGCAGCGAGGTGGACACCGAGGAACATCCGCAGCTGCGGCGGGCCATCGACGAGTCGCGGATCTGCCGCGAGGAGGACCCGCGCTGGCACCTGGGCGTGCCGGTGCGGCGGGAGACCATCCCGGTCAGGCTGGGCACTCAGGTCATCGCGGTGCTGAGCCGCAGCACGAACCTGGCCGTGCCGCGGGTGCCGTCGCCGTTGGAGATCTCGTACCTCGGCAGCGCGGCGGACCTGTGCCAGATGATCGCGGACGGCACGTTCCCCGCGCCCGAACCGTCCCCGGACGTGCACACCAGCCCGCGCGTCGGAGACGGCCTGATCAGGCTCGATCCGTCCGGCGCGGTGGTGTTCGCGTCGCCGAACGCCCTGTCCGCCTTCCACCGCATGGGGCACGCGTCAGACCTCGTGGGCGTGCATCTCGCACCGCTCACCCGCAGCCTCATCGGCGATCCGTTCGACGCCACCGAGGTCGCGCAGCGCATCCGGCAGGCACTGGACGGGCAGCCGTCGATGCGCATGGAGGCGGAATCACGGCGCGGTGCCGCGGTGCTGTTCCGTGCTTTGCCCCTTCGGCCACGTGGCCAGGCCGCGGGCGCGATCGTGCTGTGCCGCGACGTCACCGAAGTACGCCGGCGTGACCGTGCGTTGATGTCCAAGGACGCCACGATCCGCGAGATCCACCACCGGGTGAAGAACAACCTGCAGACCGTCGCGGCGCTGCTGAGGCTGCAAAGCCGCAGGTTGAGCAACCCGGAGGCGAAGGAGGCACTGGCCGAGTCGGTCCGCCGTGTGACTTCCATCGCACTCGTTCACGAGACGTTGTCGATGTCCGTCGACGAGCGGGTCGACCTCGACGACGTGGTCGACAAGGTGATCCCGATGATGGGCGACGTGGCGGTCACCGAGACCCAGGTCAGCGTGCGTCGCGAGGGTGGGTTCGGGATCGTGCCCGCCGAGATCGCCACCCCGCTGGTGATGGTGCTGACCGAGCTCGTGCAGAACGCGTTCGAGCACGCTTATGCCCCTGGCCAGCGCGGAGAGGTCGTCGTGCATTCGGAGCGATCCGCCAAATGGCTCGACGTGACGATCACCGACGACGGAAAGGGGCTTCCGCCCGGTTTCTCCCTGGAGCGCACCGATCGTCTCGGTCTGCAGATCGTTCGGACCCTTGTTGATTCCGAATTGAGAGGCTCGTTGAGCTTGCGGCGACGGCCCCGAGGCGGTACAGAGGCAGTCCTGCGCGTGCCCCTCAGAGGGCGGCGCTAAACTAACGCCGTGCACACGTGACGGCCAGCCTCAGCGGCTCTCACGTGGTCATGCGGGAGGGTGTGCAAACAAAGAAAAAGCCCGACACCTGGCACGGTGTCGGGCTTCTTCTTTAGTGCTTGTTCGCGGCTAACTGCCTGGTCAGGCGTTGCTGCGGGCCCGCGTGCGGGCGTTGCGGCGCTTGAGAGCGCGGCGCTCGTCTTCGCTCATCCCGCCCCAGACGCCAGCGTCCTGGCCGCTCTCGAGCGCCCACGCGAGGCAGTCGGAGACGACGGGGCAGCGGCGGCAGACGGTCTTCGCCTCGGCGATCTGAAGCAGCGCGGGACCACTGTTCCCAACGGGGAAGAACAGCTCGGGGTCCTCGTCGCGGCAGATCGCGCGGTGGCGCCAGTCCATTGGAACTACTCCTCAGCGATAGGCGCGCACAAGGGCACGCCGGTTGTCAGCGGTCGTTTTGGGGTGCTTGTGAATGCTTTCACGAACGGCTGGGATGTCAAGGGGTTAGCACTGACCCGGTGAGTGAACTCACCCAAAAGATCGACAGCGTTCACCTGGGGTTTCACGCTCTGCTGTCACTCGACTGCAGTACATCCCGGGTGAGTACCGAGACGGTCACGAACCGATCACGGACTGTCAAGTTGCTTATACGGCAACAGTCAACGCGTCGGGGACTGCTCTGAACTCCACCGCAGTCGTCATGCCGAGGAAATCTCCGTCGACCTGGAGGTTGGCGGGCTCCTCGCACTTCACTCTGACATAACCCACGTCGTCACGCCGAACGAGATTTCCGCCCTTCGGATTCCCGGTGGCGAGCACCTGGGCGATGTAGCGCCCGACGGTGGGTACCCGCAACGTCTTCAGCGCACTCATGCCCAGGCCGCCGTCGAACGACGTGCTGGGGTTGAGCTGGATCGCCTTGTCACCGAAGTACGTCCACGGGTCGGTGTTCGACACGAACACCATGCCGACGTCGTTGAACGGCGCCTCTCCCGGAATCTCGACCGTGAAGTGCTGCGGCTTGCGCACGTTCTGCGCATAGGCCTTCAGCGCGACGGACAGGTAGAGAGCGGGACTCGCGTTGCGGCCCTTGGCGCGCTTCTTCTCCACGCCGGCGACGACGTCCGCGTCCAGGCCCATGCCCGCGTTGAACGTGAACCAGCGACCGGGGCCGCCCTCGATGACGTCCGCGAAGACCTGGCCGAGCCCGATCCGGCGCCGGGTGCTGTGCTCGATGGCCTGAAGCAGCACGTGCGTGGCCTCGACCGGGTCGCGGGGGATGCCGAGCGCACCCGCGAAGACGTTCGCCGAACCGCCCGGCACGACGCCGAGCATCGGCTTGTTGGGACGGGGGCCGCCGCGCAGGATGCCGTTCACGACCTCGTTCACCGTGCCGTCGCCGCCGTGGGCGATGACCAGGTCGAACCCGTCCTCGGCCGCCTTGCTCGCGGCGTCGGCCGCGTGACCGCGGTAGGAGGTCTCGATGACCTCGAGCTTCAGGTCGCTGGCAAGCGCGTGCGCCAACACGTCACGCCCCGCCGGCGTCGTTGTAGTCGCCTGCGGGTTCACCACGAGAAGAGCGCGCACTACTTGAGAGTAAGACAGTGCGTGACCGTCAGCCGCGCGCATGTCCTCCCTCAGGGTGGCTCCAGCCTCACGAAAGTGGCGCAAATCTCCCTTCCGTCAGCACGGCGTTCCACCTCGCAGCCGAGTGCACCCCGGACGACCGCCGACTCGCTGAAGGCCCCTTGATCTTCCCGCGTCAGGCGTGCTGAGTGAGCCCTCCAACCGGGTGGCCTACGATCCGTGACCAGTACAGAACGTGAGGAACGGTCCCGTGATCAGTGACAACCCGGTGACCCCGGCGCCACCGCGCTCGGTGCGCATCGCCGCCGTGCTCACCTTTCTGCAGGGCCTGGGCGGCGTCGCGCTGGCCGTCGCCCTCGCCGTCCGCGTGATCGGGGGCGCGACCCCGGCGGGTCCGATCCTCGGCGCCGCCGGAGTGCTGGTGATCTGGTTCGGCGGGGCGATCATCGCGTCGGTCCTGTTGTTCCGTGGCGAGCACGGCGCCCGCACGCCCGTGATCGTCACGCAGCTGCTTTTGCTCGGTTGTGCCTGGTACGCGTACGGGCCGTCGGAGCAGCAGTTGCTCGGTTCGCTGGGCGGCATCTACTGCGTCGTCGTGCTCGTGTTCCTGTTCACCAACGACGGCCGCCGCTGGGCGCTGGGCTACGACTCGGCGGACTCCCCGGACGCGGCCGATGTGAACGAAGGTGACAAAGCCGACTAACGGAGGGTGGTCACGGTCACACGACCGAGTGAAGCTGTGCGTGGTTGTTTAACCACTCCCTGCACTCACGAGGTGACCAACCATGCGTGTTTTCACTGCGATTGCGGGCGCCCTCCTGGCGGCGCTCTCCCTCGCTCCCGTGACGGCTTCGGCAGCGCCCGAGGACCCGAACATGTCGCCGATGATCATCGGCGGCAGCTACGCCCAGAACTTCCCCTACGCGGCGCGTCTGTTCTTCAACGGGCGGGAGAACTGCTCCGCCACGAAGATCGCTCCCACGTGGATCCTGACGGCGGAGCACTGCGTGGCCGGCAGCGGCACGTACACGTTCCGCGCGGGCAGCCTGGACCAGACCTCCGGCGGCCAGCTGGTGACCGGCAACCAGATCATCAAGCACCCGTCGGCCGACCTGGCGCTCGTGCGGGTCAGCACGTCGATGACCGCGCCGTTCTCCCCGCTCGGCTCGACCGTCTCGGTCGGCGAGACCGTCAAGCTCTACGGCTGGGGCGCCACCTGCACCAACCAGCCGGAGATCAACTGCCAGTCCCGCTACCTGAAGGTCGCGGACACCCGCGTCACGACCACCAACGGTCGTGACTACCGCGGTGGCCAGGCCATCAGCGTGCGCCGGATCGACGGCATCGCTGCTGGTGGGGACTCCGGTGGCCCGATGTTCGCCGACGGCCGTCAGGTCGGCGTCGCGTCCACCTCGGACCGTTCGAGCGTCTCGAACTACACCAACATCAACAACACCGGCTACCGCAGCTGGATCCGGCAGTACGCCGGCGTGTGACACCTGATTGACCAGCGGTAACCCTGCGATGGCCCTCGGCACCTGCCGGGGGCCATCACCCTACGTGACCACTAATGGTGGATGGACACGAACGGAGTAGCCAGTTACCGTGCTGCCAGCGTTCGCGCCGCTCGGGAGCAGGGTGAGGTGCGCAGTGCAGGACGGCCCGAAGCGGGTGACCACGAATGGCGATTCCGAACGCCCAAATGTGGCTCGCCTGTTCGACTACTACCTCGGCGGAGCGCACAACTTCGCGGTTGACCGCGCGTTGGCAGAGGAAAGCATCAAACGCTTCCCGGTAGCCGAAGTGGCTCGCACGATCAGGTCTTTCTCCCGTCGCGTGGTGCGGCTGTGCGTGGAGGAAATGGGCATTCGCCAGTTCCTCGACCTCGGCAGCGGCATTCCGACCGCGGGCAACGTGCACGAGGTCGCGCAGTCCATCGACCCGTCCTGCAACGTCGTCTACGTCGACCACGACCCGGTGGCCGTCGCCCACGCCCGCACGATGCTGCGCGACAACCTCAACGCCGCCATCGTGCAGTCCGACATCTGCGACGTCGGCGCCGTGCTGCGGCACCCGGAGACGCGTCGTCTCATCGACTTCACCCAGCCGACCGCCGTGCTGATGGTCGGGATCCTCCCGTACGTCATCGACGAGCCCGCGGGTGTGATCGCGCGCTACAGCGCCGCGTTGTGCGAGGGCAGCGTCGTGGCGTTGACGCACCTGACGAAGGACGTCGAGCCCCGCCTGGTGGAACAGCTGGTCGACCTCGCGGACGAGATGGAGTCCAAGCTCGTGCCGCGGTCCAAACAGGACGTCGAGGAGTTCGTCTGCGGGCTCAAGCTGCTGGAGCCCGGCCTGGTGCTCGCCGCCCACTGGAGGGCGGACGGCGAGCTGCCCGGTACTTCGGCTCTGGCCGACGCGTCGACTTATGGCGCGGTCGGCGTCGTTTAGTTCGTCTTGGCTCGCAGCGCCTGACCGGTCGTCGTCGTGCTGTCCGTGACCGACGTTCCGCTGCTCTTGCGCCACTGCAGGTCGTTCGCACCTGTGCTGCGTTCCACCTTCACGCCGTTGAGCGAGATGTTCTGCACGCTGTCGGTGGTGAACGCAGGGCGGCCGTCGCTCTTGTCGAACTCGATGGTGCTGTTGAGGAACTTCACGTCAGTCGCGTTGCGGATCCAGAACCCGAACGCCGGCCGCACGCCGAAGATGCGCGGCGGGTACTCGCCGGAGACCTCCGGCGGGCTCTTCGAGGCGTCCGACTCCTTGTGGTTGCCGGGAACCGTGAGCTTGACGTTGTCGAACGTCAGACCGGTGATCTTCGAGTCCGACCGGCCGGAGATGGTGGAGGCGTACTCCGGGTCGCCGGGGATGTCGCGCGGCGCGGTCAGGTTCGTGCCGGTGATGTTCCGGTACGTGATGTTGCGGATCTTGCCCGTCGGCGGGCTGTTCGGGCAGCGGCCGCGCTTGCCGATGTGGATGAAGATCGGTGACGCGGTCTTGGTCAGCTGGATGTTGTCGTAGACGACGTCCTCGATGACCGCGCCGTCCATCGACACCATGCCGAGGCCCGCCTTGGAGGCGCCGGTGACCTTGAGGTTGCGGAACTGGATGTTCTTGAAGCTGCCGCAGGTCTCCGAGCCGAACTGGATGGCGTTGTTCTCCGTCGACTGGATGGTGGAGTCGCGAACCACGTTGTTCTCGCTGAGGAACGTCTTGCCGGTGGCGTAGTCGCTCTTGAA
Organism: Lentzea sp. NPDC054927; assembly: GCF_053610285.1. NCBI lineage: Bacteria > Bacillati > Actinomycetota > Actinomycetes > Pseudonocardiales > Pseudonocardiaceae > Lentzea > Lentzea sp. NPDC054927. Next base: position 86,547 of record NZ_JBSGXZ010000016.1, on the reverse strand, counting down.
CGCCACCGCGTCGTCGCTCGCCACGACCGTGGAGTTCGACAGCTCGATGTTGGAGCTGTTGATGAAGTTGATGCCGTCGCGGTCGTCGGGGCTGTCGACGGTGATGCGCTCGAGCTTCATCCCGTTGCAGCCGTTGACGATGATCGCGAAGTGGCCGGCCTCCCGGAAGGTCACGTCGGTGACGTTGACGTTCTTGCAGAACTTGAGCGACAGCATCTTGTCGCCCTTGCCCGCGGGGATGTTCTCGCCGGTCTCCAGCTTGTTGGCGCCGTCGATCACGCCCTTGCCGGTGAAGTTGACGTTCTCGACGTTCTCGCCCCACAGCAGCGCGTTGCGGAAGTGGCTGTGCCCGAAGTCCTGGTACTTGGAGTTCGGGTTGGACTCCGGCGCGTCGATGCCGCTGCCGGACGCCACGATCCGGGCGCCCTGCTGGATGTTGATGGTGATGTTGCTCTTGAGGTGGATCGAGCGGGACAGGTACGTGCCCGGCGGGATTTCGACGATGCCGTTGCCCGCCGCGGACGCCGCGGTGATGGCCTTGTCGATGGCGACCGAGTCGATCGCCTTGCCGTCGCCCTTCGCGCCGTAGTCCTTGACGTTGAAGCTGGCCGCCTTCGCCACGCCCACCGGTGCCACGACCACCGCTAGTGCGACGAACGCGCCGGTCAGTCGACGCCTCATCGTTGAGAGGTCCTTCCTCTTGTGTCGAGGGCGGCGGCTGCTCGGCGTCTGAAACGTTCTGAAAACGATTTCATTCACGACCATAGTGAAGGCCGGGCTCGAAGTACAGGGGTGACTTCTCGGTCCGGCCTGCCGGACGTGTTCACCGAGTTCGGTCGTCCCGTGCTCGTGCCGGCACGACCTGAGGTGGGCTCGGGCTGCGTGTTCGGCATAGGCGGCGTCGACGGATCGCCTTGGACGTGGACGCCGACTAGGTGGACCAGGCTGGATTCGGCGTGACTCATCTGGCGCTCGTGCGCACTCATCGCCCGGTGGAGTCGCGGGTCGTTGATCGTGATCCGCTCGGGTTGTTGCGCAGTGCGGTTTCTTCGTTCCTCGCGCACGGCGTCGAGGCTGGTTCGCCAGACGACAGTGTCGAATTCTGGACGACGCTCACGCTGCGGCGGAGGCTGCTGTGGCGCATCTGGCAGTGGTGCCGGCCGGTGACGTCGAGCTGGTCACGGTGCCACTCACCGCTGCACGCTGAAGGCCGGGCTCGAAGTACAGGGGTGACTTCGATGCCCGGCCTTCACGCGGTTCAGTTCAGGCTTGCTCAGCCCTGGTACGCGCCCTGCTGGCCCACCAGCGCGGCCGGGCCGCGGTACTGCGCGCCACCGAACGCGAGGATCGCGTAACCGATGATGCTGAACAGCCACAGGCCGACGACGCCGAAGACGGCGTCCTTCGCGAACGACTTGGCGATGTCGATCGAGACGATCACCGACATGATGATGTTCACGATCGGGATCAGCATGAGGATCAGCCACCAGCCCGGACGGCCGGCGACCTTGAGCCACACGTAGATGTTGTAGATCGGGATGATCGCCGCCCAGCCCGGCTGCCCGGCCTTGGCGAAGACCTTCCACATCACGACGATCGCGAAGACCAGGAAGGCCAGGTAGATGATCGTGCCGACGACGCCGATGCCGGTCGCGGCGGGGTCAACGGTAGTCGGGTCAGTGCCCACGGTCTTTCCTTCTTTCCACGCTTACTTTTTGCCGGGGGATCGGCGAGCGGGGACGCTGCCAGGGCGGCGCACCCGTCCTGAGTGGAATTCCCGTTTCGTGAGCCTTTCGAGACCTTCCGTCAACCTTCAGAGTGAAGAGCCCAGCTTCTGCAGCGCCTCATCGGCCACTCGCATCACTGTCCACTCGTCCATTGGGACGGCACCGAGCTTCTTGTAGAAGCCGATGCTCGGCTCGTTCCAGTTGAGGACCCACCACTGGAACCTCGAGTAGCCCTTGGCGACGCACTCTTGTGCAAGTGTTTCGAGAAGCTGCTTGCCCAGGCCGTTGCCGCGCTGCTCCGGCGTGACGTAGAGGTCCTCGAGGTAGATGCCGTGCACGCCGTCCCACGTGGAGAAGTTGAGGAACCACAACGCGATCCCGACGATCTGACCGTCCACTTCGGCCACGTGCCCGAACAGCGCGGGGCTCTCGTTGAACAGCGCGGTGTTCAACTGTTCCGCGGTGAGGTGGCACTGTTCCGGCGCCCGTTCGTACAGGGCCAGCTCGTGCACCAGCTTCACGACCGCGTCGACGTCACGCGGTTCCACTCGCCGGATCATCACACCTCCCAGGCAGGCACGTTGAGCCTGCGCACCTGCGGGTCGCCCCGCTCGTCGCCCAGCTGGCAGATGCCCGCCGGGTCCAGTCCGAAGTGGACGCCCTGGTCAGGCGTCAGTCCCAGCCACGCCGCGATCAGCACGCGGCTGAAGTGCCCGTGCCCCACCAGCACCACGTCGCCGCCGGGCAGGATCTTGCGCACCTCGTCGAGCACCTTGCGCGCCCGCTCCTGCACCTCCCCGTGCGTCTCACCGTTGGGCATCGGGTGCGACCACACCGTCCACCCAGGCACGCGCTCGCGAATCTGCGGCGTGGTGATGCCCTCGTAGTCGCCGTAGTCCCACTCGCCGAGGTCCTCGGTGGTCGCGTTGACCTCCAGCCCGGCCAGCGCGGCCGTCCTGGTGGCGCGCTGCCGCGGACTGGTCAGCACGAGTGCCGGCGCCTGGTCCGTACCTCGCAGCCGGGCGAGCGTGGCGCCAGCCCGGCGTGCCTGCTGCTCGCCCTCAGGCGTCAGCTCGATGTCAGTGCGTCCCGTGTGCCTGCCGCTCTCGGACCACTCGGTCTGGCCGTGACGCAGCAGGTAGAGGTGGGTGCTCACCTGTTCGATCCTAGGGAGTGACCGGCACCACGTTTGGGGGAGTCCACCTTCGAGGTACCCCGCTCGCCATGACCGCCGAGCACCCCGACCACGGCGCCCCCGACGAGGTCGACCCCCAGGAGATCCGCGAGGCCTTCGGGGTCCGCGTAGCGCGCATCCGGGCGGAGCTGACCTCGACGTGGAACAAACTGAGTCAGAACGAACGCGACACCGACACCAGAGGCCAGTGACGTTTCGGTCGTGCACGAAATGCGTGCGCTGAGTGAGCGCTGCCTGTTTTCTGGAGGTTCTGTTCGCGGTTTCCAGGGGGAAATGACGACCATCGGCGCGTTGGTCAAGGACTGACCGTCGTCATCGGGGGCGGTCGAACGGCTCGCACGTCCCCTGAGTTCGTCGTGCGCAGGTGAGGGAAATCCCCATCCGTTGGGCCGAATGGCCCAATACGCACGTCGGATTGTTGTTTTGTTTGGCAGATTAGCGGCGAGATGACGTGCCGCGTGCTGTGCGACGTGGATAGAACGGAGTGGCTCCATCCTTTTATGAGGGGGACCCACATATGCGCCGAACAGTTGCGCTTTTGCTACCTGTTTTGCTGGCCGCGGTCATACCGGCGTTGCCGGCGGCGGCCGCGCCGGAACCACCGTCGACGCCGGGCTGGACCGTCACCGGCGGTGAGATTCGCTGGACCGCTCCCACGCCGATGCCGTTGTCGGACGCGGGCGTGGAGTTCTGGGAGGGCGACAAGTTCCTCGGGACGGCCAGAGAGTCGGCCGACCTGCGCACGTTCACGTTGAACGCCCAGCTGAAGGACCGCGCCGCACTCCAGGTGCGTTCGGCCGGGCGCCGGTTGGACGTCACAGAGCCTTCCGCGGCCAGCCTCGGCGTGCCCGAACTGCCCGGGTTGCGGCCGGCGGCGGAGGTGGATCCCGGCAAGCCGGGGCCGTACGCCACGAGTACCGGGGCGTACACGCTCGACTCGATCAAGCTGCCGGAGTACGCGGCGCCGATCGAGATGGACGCCGTCGTCGTCGCGCCCAAGGGCGCGTCCGGCAAGCGGCCGCTGGTGCTCTTCCTGCACGGCAGGCACGCCACCTGCTACAGCAAGACGAACCCGAACCAGGTCACGCTGCAGTGGCCGTGCCCTGCCGGTCTGACCTCTATCCCGAGCCACCGCGGCTACCTGAAGGCGCAGCAGCTGCTGGCCTCGCAGGGGTACCTGACGGTGTCGATCTCGGCGAACGGCATCAACGCCCAGGACGCGATGACCGGCGACGCGGGCGCGCAGGGGCGTTCGTCGCTGGTGCGCCACCACCTGGCGAAGTGGGCCGACTGGTCGTCCGGCCGTGGCACGGCACCGGTCGACGTGCGGGCCGACATGTCGAAGGTGTTGCTGGTAGGCCACTCCCGTGGCGGTGAGGGCGTCAACCGCGCCGCGACCGACAGCCTCACCCCGCCGCCCGGCGACACCGGCTTCTCCGGCCCGGTGCGCTGGAACATCCGCGGTGACGTGCTGATCGGCCCCACGATCTTCGGCCACAACCCGGCGCCGGACGTCCCCTCGGTGACGTTCCTGCCCGGCTGTGACGGCGACGTGTCCGACCTGCAGGGCCAGATGTTCCTGGACCAGACGCGTGGCCTCAGCCGCGGCGCCGCGCTGCACAGTGCGCTGTACATGGTCGGCGCCAACCACAACTTCTTCAACAGCGAGTGGACCCCCGGCCAGGCCGAGGCGCCGGCCCAGGACGACTTCTGGCCCGGCCAGACGCCTGACCCCGTGTGCTCTCCGGGCACGCCCACCCGCTTGACCGGTGACCAGCAGCAGACCATGGGCGCCACGTACATCGCGGCGTCCGCGCACCTGTTCCTGGCCCGCGACGAGTCCGTCCTGCCGCTGCTCGACGGCTCGGGCGTGCGCGCCCCGTCCGCCGACCCGGCCCGCGTTCTCTCGCACGCCATCGGTGGCGACCGCAAGCCGTTCGTCGTGCCGGACGCCGCCACCACCGTGTCGGGTGCCGCTCGCGTCTGCCAGCAGACGTCGCGTGACGCCGCGATCGGGTGCGGCGGCTTCCGCTCTCCGCACTTCGTCGGTTTCCGTTCCGCCTCCTCGCAGCCGGAACGCCTGTCGGTGGCGCTGAACTGGACCGCCGCGGGCCAACCGGCCGAGGTGCGCCCGAGCGCGCCGGTGTCGTTGCACGGGGCCAAGGAACTGGCGCTGCGCCTGGCCGTTCCCGCCAACACCCCGGCCACGAGGTTCGGCGTCTCCGTGACCGACCAAAGTGGACAGAAGCGTTCACTGGGCTCGGTGTCGCTCACCGGCCTGCCCGGCACCGATCGCACGAGTTCGGCGTGGGCGCAGGAAGTCCGTGTCCCACTGCCCGCCGGCCTCGGTCGCGTCGCCGCGCTGGAACTGGTCCCCGAGTCCGTTTCGGGCCAGGCGTGGCTGATCGACGCCTACGGCTGGAACAAGGGCCTCGTCCCCGTCGTGCCGACGCGCCTCGGCCGTGTCGACGCGAGCTTGATCGCGGTGGACGAGGGCAACTCCGGCACCCAGACCCACAACGTCGTCGTCACGGCGTCCGGCAACGGCACCCGCGTCATCCGGCTGTTCTACAACGCCCCGGACAACCAGCCGACGACCAAACTCGTGACGCTGAAGCCGGGCGAGCACCGCACTGAGGTGCCGGTGTCCTTCACCGGCAACACGAAGTGGAGCGCCGACACCCGCTATCCCGTTGCGGTGCAGGCGATCTCCAACGCCGTCGTCGGCGCCGCGGTAGGCGGCCTGCTGGTGCGCAACGACGACCCGGCCCCGAAGGTGACTGTGACGCCGTTGGCCGACAACGTGACGGAGGGCGGCGCTTTGAAGTGGAAGCTGACGCTGTCCGAGGCCGCTGATGCCGGGGTGTTCTTCGCGGCTCTGCCGATCGCGCCGGCTGCCGGGACGGAACTGTCCACAACGGACGTCGACGCCGAGTGGTTCTGGCAGAACTCCGGCGAGGAGGTGCTGCCGTGGCGGCCGTTGTCGTCGACGCAGATGTACCTGTGGGTGTACATCCCGCCTGGTCAGACTTCGTTTGAGGTATCGGTGCCGACGTTGGCCGACACCGTTGCCGAGGGGGAGGAGCAGGTGCGGTTCCGGTTCGAGGGACAGCAGCCGTCCGGTGTCGAGTTCGAGGTGACCGGCAAGGTGGCTGACGCCGCGTAGTTCTTTGCTGGTGAGGAAACGGTGCCGCTCCCGAGTTCGGGGAGCGGCACCGTTGCGCGATCATGCCCGTATGACGACTACACCCGACGACGGGCGTTATCCACCGATCGAGCCGCACGAGTCGGGCATGCTGGAGGTCGGCGACGGTCATTCGCTGTACTGGGAGGTGTCGGGCAACCCCGACGGCAAGCCGGCCGTCGTGCTGCACGGTGGTCCCGGATCGGGGAGCTCTCCGAGAACGCGGAGCCTGTTCGACCCGAACCACTACCGCGTGGTCCTGTTCGACCAGCGCAACTCCGGGCGCAGCACCCCCTCCGCGACCGACCCGGTCGTGGACCTGTCGGCGAACACCACCCAGCACCTGGTCGCCGACATCGAGGCGCTGCGGGCCCACCTGGGAATCGAGCGCTGGCTGGTGGAGGGCGGCTCGTGGGGCGTCACCCTCGGTCTCGCCTATGCGCAGGCACATCCGGAGCGGGTGACCGAACTGGTGCTCGCGGCCGTGACGACCGGCGACCGCAGCGAAACCGACTGGATCACCCGTGACATGGGCCGCGTTTTCCCGCGCGAGTGGGAACGGTTCCGCGACGGCGTGCCCTCCGCCGAACGCGACGGCGACCTGGCAGCCGCCTACAGCCGGCTGCTCCACGACCCGGACCCCGAGGTCCGCGCCAGGACCGCACGAGGGTGGTGCGAGTGGGAGGACACGCACATGTCGCTGGCCCCCGACGCCGCACCCTTCCTGTCGATCGCCGAACCGGCGTTCCAGCTGGCCTTCGCCCGCCTCGTGACCCACTACTGGTCCCACGGCTGCTTCCTGGAAGAGGGGCAGCTGCTGCGTGACGTCGAGCGGCTCCACGGGATTCCCGCCGTGCTGGTCCACGGGCGTTACGACGTCAGCGGCCCACTCAGCACGGCCTGGGCGCTGCACCGCGCCTGGCCCGGCAGCGAGCTCGTGGTTCTCGACGACACCGGTCACGGCGGCGGCAGCATGGCCGCGGCGATCGTCGCCGCCACCGACCGCTTCGCCCGCGGTCAGGCCGAGTGATCATCACCGTTCAGAAGTCCGAAGAAGGGCGTCAAGGGTTTCCTCAGGACACCTCAGTCGATGCCGAGGGAGGTGTGCGCCGCAGCAGGAGAACGACGAACCCGAGAAATCCGCGGTAGCCGCCCAGCCAACTGGTGCGGTGGGCCGCTGACATCTGAAAGGCGAGGTCGCTGCCGGGGTGTTCGGGATTGTCGAGAGCCCACCGGGCGAGGGTGCCGGTCCAGCACCATTGGTACTCGTCCCACTCCGCGAGGGTGCTGATGTACCCGTAGACCGGTGTCCAGCCGTCGGCGACGACCTGGGCCACGGTGGTCGGGAGGTCCGCGTACTTCTGCGGACCGTCCTCCAGTTCCGCTCGGACGGCAGCGTCGGGCTCGCGCTCCCAGAAGCAGTCGCCGAGCAGGAGCATCCCGTCTTCGGTGAGATGCTCTCGAGCGGCGTTCAACGTCTGGAGCAGCCCGCCGAACGCGTAGGCGGCTCCCACGCTGAGCACCAAGTCCGCTTTCCTGGTCGACCGGTACTCGGCGACGTCCTGGCGGTGCAGTTCGAGCCGATCTTCCAGACCGAGCCGGGCGGCCTCGCTGAGGACGTGGTCGAAGCCTTCACCCGAGATGTCGACTCCGACAGCCGTCACGCCGCCGTGCGCCTGTAGCGCGCGTAGCAACCAGGTGCCATCGCCGCAGCCCAGATCGAGCAGGTGATCGTCCTGCCCGCGGATGGCCCGGTGGAGAAGGTGCTCGACTGTGCTGTCGCTCAGTGGAGCCGAAATCGGATGGTCTGCGTGCGCGAGAGCGCTGAGTTCGCGTCGGTCCATCAGTGCTGTCTAGCAGAATCTGGATCTTGTGTCGCAGGTGTTCGGCGGTGTTGGCGAGCCGTCCTGGGGCCGTGGAACAACCCCAGAAGACGACAAACGACGCTGACCGACGAAAGAGATTTCGCTGGTCAGCGTCGTTCTCAGGGCTTCGACCTCAGCCCTGCTTGGTCTCCCAGAAGATCTTGTCGATTTGTCCGGGAACATGCCCTGAGCTGCATCAATTGGTCTCGGCGGGGACTTGGGCCGTCTCCGGGCCGTCCATGCGGAGTTGGTCCAGTCACCCGTCAAAAGCGGTCCAGACAGGGTCGCTTGGTCGCCGCACTTCTCCCATTCGGTAGCTGCTTCACGGCTCTCCTGGAGCTAGGTGAAGCAGCGACAAGGGGCGGGGAAGGTGGTCAGCAGTCAGCGAGCAGGTCACGAGCTGCGTGCTGTGACGGTCCTGGAGTTCGACAGCATGATCAAGCTCTGCGTTACGAAACTTGCAAGCCACCCAGGAGGGGTGCTTAATACGCCTCGTCAGTTCGCGAACACGGAACATGATCTCGCCGAACGGGCCGAGGGTGCTCGTGCTCTGGGACATCGACCACACGTTGCTTCAGTCGCGCGGCATGGGGCGCGAGATGTACGAGCGAGCGTTCCCGGCAGCGTTCGGCCGGCCTTTCCAGCAACTTGCCGACGTGAGCGGCCGAACCGAACTGGACATCATCGCCGAAACCCTGAAGCTGCACGGCATCGAGCCGAATGTCGAGGCAACTCGCCAGCTCGCGGACGCTCTGATTCACAGCTATGGCATCGGCCGCGAGGAGTTTGCGGCGCGAGCCAAGGTGTTGCCCGGAGCGCGTGAGGCGTTGGCCGCGTTGAGACTGAACCGACCGTTCACCAAGGAGTTCTGACCTGGAATCTACGGACCGTAGCACTCATCAAGCTGAGCGCGCTTGGGCTGGAACGGTTCCTCGATCTGGAAAGCAGCGCATACGCGATGACCACGCCGACAGGGCGCAGTTGGTGACCATTGCAAGGGAACGCGCCGCCCAGCGCATCGGCAGGCAGGCCAGCCTGGACGACGTCGTGCTTATTGGCGACACCCCACGGGATGTGGCTGCAGGACTAACCGCGGGCGTGCGGGTGATCGCGGTGGCTAGTGGCCGAAGCACCGTCGAGGATCTACGGAAAGCGGGAGCCAACGACGTGCTCCCCGACCTGACAGACACTGCCAAGGTCACGCAGTTGATCAATGGCTGACATCTGTCGTGTTTCAGCGGTGGTTGAAGTTCTGGCTTCACCGGATCCGTGACGGTAGGTTTCGGCATTCAGTGACGTCACGTCGATCGCTGCGTTGGTTTCTGCTGTCGCCATGTGTAGCGAAGTGTTCGCGTGCGGCGACCTATGTGTCATGGACATTGAGTTGGCGGATGCTGTCGCGGCGGTGCGGGATGAGTTGTTGGAGGCTGCGAAACGCGCCACCGGTGCCGGGGTGGAGTTTGCGGTAGGGCCGATCGAGTTGGAATTCAGTGTTGAGTTGAAGCTGGATACGAAGGCCAAGGCTGGGTTCAAGGCGTGGGTGGTCTCCGCTGACGCTGAGGCGGGTGCCTCGCGGACCAGCAAGCACCGGGTCACTCTGCAGTTGACGCCCCGCCTCCCTGGTGGCGGGGATCTGCTGGTGGCCGGCGCGAAGGACCGTCCAGACGGGCCAGGGGACGTGTCCGGGCACGTCGGCCGTTGACAGCTATCCAGAGGCCGGGATGGAGTGGGAGCGAGTTGCTGCGGTCGCGGGTGTTGGCGGGCCGGGGTCCGGATATGTGATCGGCCCGCGGCTGGTGTTGTCATCGGCGCATGTGGTCGGCGCGGTGGGTGCGTCGGCGACGGTGTTCCGGCCGGGCCGGACAGGACAGTTCACCGGCCAGGTGGTGTGGTGTGGCATTCCGGGTGGACCTGACGATGCCGCCCTCGTACAGATCGACGATCCACAGTGGACGCCGTTGCCGGGTGGTGTGGTGGTACCTGGACGCTCGGTCACCCACCGGCCGGGGATCGCTTGCGTGTGCTGGGGTGCTCCCGATCTGGTTCAACGCCCTGGGAGGCCGGTCGAGGTGTCGCAGCAAGCGGGGACGTTGAACGCCGGTGACCGAATGGTCGGCGACCGGTACGTGATGAACCTGACCACGCACCCGCCGGAGGGCTCCTCACCGTGGGGTGGACTGTCCGGAGCGGCGTTGTTCTGCGGTGATCTGCTGGCCGGGGTGATCGCGGTGGATCCAGCTGGGCGCCGGCACGCCGCCTTGGAAGCGGTACCTGCGTATCTGTTGTTGCGTGATCCTGGGTTCGCCGCGGTCGTGACCGCGCATGTCGGGCTCTCCGGTGTGCGGTGTGAGGCGATCGAGCTGCGGGACCTGGTGGATGCGCAGTCGCGTGCTCAGTCTCAGGCGGAGTTCGGGTCGCCAGCGGGTCTGTTGCCAGCTAGGCGGGCGGTGGTGCCGTTCCGGGGACGAGAGAAGCTCCTCGCCAAGCTTCACGAGTGGACTGAGGCGGCGGGTGTTCTGCGGTTGGTGCACGGTCCAGGCGGGCAGGGCAAGACGCGGTTGGCGTATGAGTTTGCCGAGCAGTTGGCCGGGCGCGGCTGGGCGGTGGTCTGGCTCGACCCCAGCCGCGGACCAGAGGAACTGGCGGTACTGGCAGCCACGGTGACGCCCCTGCTGGTAGTGATCGACTACGCCGAGACCCGGACCGGGCAACTGGTCGCACTGCTGGAGACGCTGACGCGCAGACGGCACGGTTCGCCGGTGAAGGTCCTGCTGCTGGCGCGCACTGCGGGCGGGTGGTGGGACCAGTTGGCGGCCACCAACGATGTGGTGCGCGATGCGATGGATACTGCGCAGGTACAGGTGTTGCCGGTGCTGGATGACACTGCGTCGGCACGTGCGGAGACCTACCAGGCTGCGGTTGACGCTTTCGCGGCGGCACTGAACCGGGTGCCGGGACTGCAAGACACCCCCTGGGCCACTGCGGCGTCTGTCCTGTCCGCGCGGCCACCGCAGATGAATGATCAGCGTCGGACGGTGCTGGCGGTGCAGATGGGCGCATTGGCGGATCTGCTCGACACTGCCCATCCGTTGTCTCCCAGCGAAGCCGCAGGTGCTGGAGGCGGGCCGCGTGGCCCGGAGGATCGAGTGCTGGACCACGAACGTGGCTACTGGCAGACCACCGCACAGTCACAGGACCTGAACCTGGCGTTGGCCACACTGATCGATGTCGTGGCCGCGACAGTGCTGCTGGGGCCAACCACACCTGAGGAAGTGAGCGACGTGCTCACGCGGGTACCGGGCATGGCCGACCAACCCTCCGATCGGCACGAGGCGGTGCGCGGGTGGCTAATACACCTCTACCCCGCCGGCGAGCAGGGAACGTTCGAAGGACTGCAGCCAGATCGATTGGCGGAAAGGCTGATCGGACGACTGACCCTCGATCACAGCCGGGCCAACGTGGTCGATGCACTGGCACCAACTGTGCAGCCCACGGAGGCAACGCGACTGCTGACGGTCTGCACGCGCGCGGCAGCACACGCGGTGTTCGGCGAAAGTGTCAGTCAGGCGGTTACCCGCTGGTGCACCCGGCACGCCGAGGCGCTGTTGGTGCCGGCGATCCAGGTCGCTACTCAGGTGGAGGCACCAGGGCCGCTGGTGCGAGCAATTGACCAGGAAGCAGGCGACACCACGGCCGAGACAGACGACTTGGTCAAACTGAGACAGGCGTTGCCACGGCAGAGTCAGATACTAGCCGAAACCGCAGTAACTCTCGGTCAGACACTGGTTGCGCGGTACCGCGCGATTGTGGCGCAGGACCCAGCCTCGGATCGCTCCGATCTCGCGATGGGCCTGAACAACCTGTCGGTCCGGCTGGGTGAGTTGGGGCGGCGGGAGGAGGGGCTGGCGGCGATCAACGAAGCCGTTGAGGTCTATCGCCGGTTGGCCGAGCAGCGGCCCGACGCGTTCCTGCCCGATCTCGCGATGGGCCTGAACAACCTGTCGGTCGACCTGGGTGCGTTGGGGCGGCAGAAGGAGGGGCTGGCGGCGATCAACGAAGCCGTTGAGGTCTATCGCCGGTTGGCCGAGCAGCGGCCCGACGCGTTCCTGCCCGATCTCGCGATGGGCCTGAACAACCTGTCGATCCCGCTGGGTGCGTTGGGGCGGCAGAAGGAGGGGCTGGCGGCGATCAACGAAGCCGTTGAGGTCTATCGCCGGTTGGCCGAGCAGCGACCCGACGCCTTCCTGCCCGATCTCGCGACGAGCCTGAACAACCTGTCATCGCGACTGGGTGAGTTGAAGCGGCGGGAGGAGGGGCTGGCGGCGATCAACGAAGCCGTCGAGATCCGACGCCGGTTGGCCGAGCAGCGGCCCGACGCGTTCCTGCCCGATCTCGCGGCGGGCCTGAACAACCTGTCGATCCGGCTGGGTGAGTTGGGGCGGTGGGAGGAGGGGCTGGCGGCGATCAACGAAGCCGTTGAGGTCTATCGCCGGTTGGCCGAGCAGCGGCCCGAGGCGTTCCTGCCTAATCTCGCGATGGGCCTGAACAACCTGTCGATCCGGCTGGGTGAGTTGGAGCGGCGGGAGGAGGGGCTGGCGGCGATTAACGAAGCCGTTGAGATCCGACGCCGGTTGGCCGAGCAGCGACCCGACGCCTTCCTGCCCGATCTCGCGGCGGGCCTGAACAACCTGTCGATCCTGCTGGGTGAGTTGGAGCGGCGGGAGGAGGGGCTGGCGGCGATTAACGAAGCCGTTGGGATCCGGCGCCGGTTGGCCGAGCAGCGGCCCGCCGTTCATACCGATGATCTCGATCAATCCCTGCGTGTAGTGGCATGGCTACAGGGAGACCAAGGTGGGACATAGCTACATGAGATGCCCGCCGCGCAGCTAACTCCCATCCGCACATTCGCCCAGCAGGTCCGGCTTCAGGTGGAGCCAACGCGTCAAGCATCAGCCGAAACACGACAAAGGTGATGGTTGCAACGGTGTTCAGAGTTTCTTTTCTTCATCAAGGCGGCCCCTGCGGGGGCCGCTGGTCGTTCGTGTCCTAGCCCGTCGCGGAGTTCAGCCCCGGAAGGTGTTGTCCGGCGCCTCCAAGCGGGCCTGGCGGCCCGCGTCGGCGCCGACGAGGCAACCGGGGCTGTCCGCGACGGACGAGGCCACGACCAGCGGCCCCCACAGGGAACCGCGAGGAGAAAGAAGCCGCGGAGCGTCGCACCGAGGTGGCCGCACTCGCTACTGTCTCGGATATGTGCCCCGTCGGGGGGCGCCGTTGTGCAGAGTCCTGTCGGAGGACCACATGGCTTGAGCCGTCTTGCCCGCGAGTTCGCCGCGGAGATCAACTACCACGACTGGTCGGATGCGCCATACCGGCTCGACCGCGCCGGTCACCAGCGCGATCACGATGGGCGCGGCGCCACTGTGCCTCAGCTCAGCGAGGATGAGACTGACCGCGTCCGTACGAACGTGATGTGGGTGGTCGCGCAGGTGCTAGGGCATGCCGATCCCAACTTCGATGTGTTCGAGTTCGCCGAGTGGTGCGGGGTGGACACCCGAACGTCGTCTGGTCGCGCTCGGTCCGGGCACATCACGGCGGGCCTCCGCTACGACTTCACGATGAGTGCGATGGGCACGATGGCTCGTCCTGGAGACCCTGAGATTTGGGATGACGAGCCGGTCGTCACGGACGCCGTGGCAGTCGACACCCGCCCGCATCAGGTGGGTACTCCCACTCAGCGTGCAAGGCAGTGGCCGTCGGACCCGAACACGCGAGGGTTCGTGACCGCTCGCAGCCGCAACATCCACCGCACTACGGACTGCGTGAAGTACCAGCACACGGTGAACGTGGCCCGCCAGCGAGGACGCAAGGTGCACCCAGTGGTCTGGACGACGACCGGCGCAGCGCGGGAGAACGAGAAGGGCATCTGCTCACACTGCTGGTCCTGACGACCGCTAGGCAGTACGCACGTTCTCGGCGCCCGACGAAGCCTTTGTCGGGCGCCGCCCTTGTCAGTCAAGTAGCCATCCCGACCCGCCATCATCGGTCACGGCCAGCAATACCGCGTCAAGACGGGAGAGCGTGTCTTGACCCGGCACCACTGTCCGCGAGATCGGCTTTGTGTCGGGACGATGGCCGAGGACCGGATAGCCGCATCTATCGAACGCGTACGTTCGGCCTGCTCAAGCCCGAACGTGAGACACTGAGGGCCAACGACGAGCCGGAAGTGAGGTGAGCGCGTGACCGCTGCTACCGATCTCGCGCACCCGATCGGCCCGCACACCGTCGATGAGTGGCGCTCCGCTGATCACCCTGATGACGGGTCCCGACTTGAGCTGATCTGGGGTTATTACCACGTGTCTCTACCGCCGGGTGGTCCTCACCAGTTCGCATTGGGTGCTCTCTACCGCGCCTTGTGGCAGGCAGCGGAGGGCAACGACAGGTTGCATGCTGTGACAGGTGTGGGGGTGGAGATCTCCACCGCCATTCGTACCGCGTTGATCCCTGACGTCGCCTTGCTGAACACCCTGCCGACAACCACGAGCTTCCCTGCATCAGCGCTGGTACTCGCAGTGGAGATCTGGTCTCCCGGCAACAAGGCGCACGAGCGGGAAACCAAGGTCGCCGGGTACGCCATCGCCGGTGTTCCGTACCTCTGGACTGTCGACCTGAACACCGTTCGCCGGACCGCGACACTGCGCGCCTACGAGCTGGTGGGAGGCGTCTACCGCGAGCGGACGCCAACACCGCCTGAAGATGGCGACAGCCACGTAGTGTTGCCCGGTCCCGTTGACGTCTCCATCGACCTGGCCGACCTGGTTCCGTGATGGTTCGTGGGCAAGTTGGGACGAGCGCCGACGTGGCCGGCCTGATCGAGCTGGGCACGGCGCTCGACTGCCGCGCCTATGGACAGCTCAACGCCTTGGCGGCGTCGACCAGCCCACAGGCTTGCCCTCGAACCACGTCTGTCCGGTTGCTGCTTGCAGGCGTAATGCCTGGTCAGAGGACTGCAGTACAGCAGCAAAGTACAGCAACTGCTCCGGCTAAAGACGGCCGCGAACGACTGCTACCGACCCTCTGACCTCGACAAAGACCACGATCGACCAGCCTGCCGGTAGTTCGCATCGAGAGGCCTAGAACGATGAAGCGGTCGGCGTATTGCTCGGTGCGCCAGACATAGTTCAGTTTGACCAGGCCATGTGGACGGCGGTCGTCGCTCAACCGCTCCTGCGCTGCGGCATAGGTGGTCATGCGCTCGATACCATTGGGGCATGGGCATTAAGGGATCCGGTTCAGCACAACTTTAGTCCGAGTTCAATAATCGGGCTAATGTTTATTTTTAATCCCGCATTCTTCGGATCGTCAGCCCAGATTTCATCGATCTTTTTCCCTCGATTCTTTGTCATCGCAGTTCCATTAACGTCGTAGTTGGAGCCATTCGACGTGAAGGTGACGGCCCCGTTTTGACACCGAACTACGCCTGCGTCGACCGTGAGTGGCCACTTCTCCCCGAAGTCCTCTCGCCGGATTTCACCTGGTCCTCTTGTTGCTTGCGTCGGATCGGGAGTCCTGGTCGCGGTTGTGGTGGGTATATGCGCGGAAGGAGTCGTTGACGTCGCTATCGCGGCGGACGCGGTCGGATCGATTTTCGATCCACTTGGGGACTCCTGTGTACCGCAACTTCCAACAAGTGTGGCAACCAAGAGCAGTGATAAGTGGCTGGCGGCCCTCAGGTTCATCGGCTCTCCCGAAATATTGCTCATTAGGTATGGGTGGTGTATCCGATACCGCCAAGGGTGCCAGCATCGGCAGGTGACCTTCTGTCGCTGACTGAGGATTTCTGTGAGGCCCGGACTTCTTTCGGCCCGCCTAGTCTGGCTCTAGATCATTCATGTATCTGTCCACGACGTCAGCAATTCTCCCCCAGGTACTGCCTCTTTGATCCCCGCTCCCCAAGGCAAGGCGAAGGTGACCGCCTGGCGGATCATCGATCACCCTTTTAATCTCGATGACTTCATATGCCGCCACACTGTGTTTCACGCTAGAGTGCGAACCACTTGAAGATACATCTACTTCAGCCCCGCCAGTCCGAGGACGCCGCTTCCTCCATTCGAACCAGTGTTCGAGGCGGGGTTGGAGTACTTCGTGAACCATAGGGAGCAGAGTCAAGGCGATGTTATCGAGGTCTTTGCCTTGAATCGGTGGCACCACAAGAAATATTACTTTCAGCGGCACGAGAAGCGGGTTGAATACCGGCCGCCTGCGCAACAGATCTTCGAGTTGCGCGAGGACCGACGCTCTAAACTCCTTACCTTCACCGCTCGCACTGGGAAGACCCGGCAAGGGATACACCACAGGCTCAGAGAGAAGCATTCTTCGATATTCGGAATGAAGCTTTTCTCTTGCGTCATAGATACCCTTGAGGGGCACCATTTTAATCCCACTGACAGCTTCCCTGCCCGCGCCTTCCATCCAGTTCGGCGACGCGCAGATAATTCTTGCTATACCCGCCTCATTCGCGAGCAGTAATGCTTCTTGAAGTTGCGCGCGATCATGATCGGTAAGCCGTTCATTGACGTCTTGCCACTCGTTAGCTTGCTCCGCTGAAGTGGCCATTCGAAGGTCGAACGTAGGCGTTAGGTCTACATCGGGAACATTGGGGGAATAGAACGGACCTTTGTCTTCTTCGAAAAACGAGCGGAAGACGTAGCCTTCGCTGCGAATCTCATACATGAGGTGCATGTCCTCGACAACGTCTCTGAGCGGACGAACACTGATCGCGGTATGAGCGCTCTTCCTTGAGTCTGCCGAGCCCTGCCAAAGATGCACATAGAGCAGCTTTACCTGGCGGTCATCTCTGTAGAGCACGTGGCGTCGGCGCTTCGCGACCCCAGGCCTGGCAGGACCAAGCAGGTCCAGAAGATGTTTGGCAAGACGGTGGAGCGCAGGCGGCTGCGTGGCACACGTGTAAAAGTCCACATCGAGAGCGACCGGACCAGCCAACGCACGCCAACGACGTTTCTCAAGCTGATCGATGAGTCCGTGTTGCGCAGCTACTGTGCGCCCTTCTAGACCGCGTCGCCCTTTCTGGTCAGGCTCACCGTTTATCTGAAGAAGTCGAGTACGCAGCCACCGTCGACGCCAACGGATCTGTCGTCCGTGCCAGCCATCCCAGAACCCTCCGGCCATGTTCAGGTGTATCGCCTCACCATGGCTCCGCATTACCACGTTCGAGACACTCAGCTAACCGCAGCAGGCTCGGACGGCGCTGCCGGCAGAGCACCACCGCCGGAGAGCAAGATCGTTCCCCCCCGCTTACCCCTCGTTTACAACATCAAACGTTCACAAAGAGCCGCATGGGACAACGTGCCGGAGTCCGTAAAGCCCGAGACCACGACAAATGTATCCACAGTGGACCATGGACCAAGATCCGCAAACTTCGGGGTTACTGGTCCTGCTCTTCCTTCGGCGCCACCTTCTTGGCGAGCTTGTTGAATCCTGGCGTCGCAGCCGCGCAGGCAGCCGCAATCGCGAAGACTCCGTCAAACGTTTGCCCGCGGTCGCCGGCGTCGCCGTCGCTGTAAACGGCTCGGACGACGAATAGAAACCAGAACAAGGCGAAGACGCCGCCAAACTTGATCAAGTCGTGCACCAGGCCTCGAAGCGCAACACCCAGCGCGACGTCGTCAACCTCGTTGGCCAGGTTCTCGGCAGCTTCGACGAGCGCTTGCGGTTCGGCCGACAGCTGCTCGACGATCTCACTGAAGCGCGAATCGTGACCGGTAGTGACACTAGCGACGAGAGCGTTGATCGCCCTCGTCTGCTGGGCCGACATCTGGTCGAGCATCTCTGTCATTCGAAGGGTGGGACCTGTGGAGACCTGAGCTACGAGGTCAGCAACGCCCTGCATCTGGAGAGCCCAACGCTGGTTGAAGGTCTCTGAGAGCTGGAAGGCTGGGCTGGCCGCAAGCGTGGCGGCTAGGTTAGTCAGGCTCCTGGTGTGTTGGAGAGATATCTGCTCAAGCATCTCGGTCATACGCAGCAGGGCGGGGGCCATTGAGACCTGGATTGCTCGCTCGGCGGACTCGGCGATGCCCTTCATTTGGAGAGCCCAGTGGCGCTCGAAGGTCTCTGCGAGTCGGAGAACCGAGCTGTTCATGACTTGGGCGGCAGGGCTGTTCGCGAACCGAACGGCAGGACTGTTCGAAAGCGCGGAGGCGAGATTGGCGATGTTCGTGGGTGCCACGTTCAACGCGCGGGGCTCGGCGTCCTCGCGGTCACTGCTGTTCATGCGTCATGAGGCTACCTGAACAACTGTTCGAAGGTGCTGGAACTGCCTGTGGCTTGACGAGTAGGGACGAGCGCAGTGTGGCCTACCTGGCGAAGCTGGTCTTGGGGCTCGCTGCCGCGTCCATGGACAGCTCAACGCCTGGCGGCATCGACCAGCACACAGGCTTGCCATCGAAGGTCGTGGGCACGGTGAGGGGCGAATGATCAAGCGGATCTCGTCTGTCCCTTGAGGACAAAGCTGGGCCGTCCTGGGGCCGTGAAACAACCCCAAAAGACGAGAAACGACGCTGACCGACGAAAGAGATTTCGCTGGTCAGCGTCGTTCTCAGGGCTTCGACCTCAGCCCTGCTTGGTCTCCCAGAAGATCTTGTCGATCTGCGCGATCAGGTCCAGCAGGGCCTGGCCGGAAGCCGGGTCCATCGAACCCTTGGTGCCCGACGCACCCGCGGCCTTGGTGGCGCGGTTGAACAGGTCGTGCAGCTCGGGGTACTTCTCGAAGTGCGGCGGCTTGAAGTAGTCCGTCCACAGCACCCACAGGTGGTGCTTGACGAGCTCGCTGCGCTGTTCCTTGATCAGGACGGCGCGCTCCCGGAACTCCGGGTCCTCGTTGGCCTGGTACTTCTCCTGGACCGCCTTGACGGACTCGGCCTCGATGCGGGCCTGCGCCGGGTCGTAGACACCGCAGGGCAGGTCGCAGTGCGCGGTGGCTTCGACGCGCGGGCGGAGAATGCGCGACACGAGTCGCATCGTTCCTCCCAGAATGAAAAGACAGTGGATGCTCCGACAGGTAAGAACCCTACTCCGGCCGCTCGAAGGGTGATCGTTGAGACCGCGTCTTTCCACCGTGCTCGTGAAGGGGCCCTCGATGGCGCCTGCCCTTCGCGACGACGACATCGTGCTGGTCAGGTGGGGTGCGGAGCCCAAGGCCAATGACGTGGTTCTCGTCAGGTGGGCCAGCAGACCGGATCAACTGTCGGTCAAGCGTGCCTCTCACGAAGTGGACGGCGGGTGGCACGTAGTAGGAGACAACCCGTACGCGAGCACGGACTCCGAACACCTCGGACCTGCGGAGGTGCTCGGAGTCGTCAAAGCTCGACTATGGCCGAGGCCGCGGATCAGACTTTGAGAGACGCGTACAGCGCCACGCAGTCGTCGTAGCGCGGCAGCACGCCCGCCTCGTAGGCCTCGGCCAGGGTGGGGGCGGAGGTGTCCTTCTCCGACAGCAGGAATTCGAGCTCGCGCGGCCACGGGAGGTCCAGCGCGGGGTCGAGCGGGGTCAGGCCGTGTTCGCCGGACGGGTTGTAGACGGTGGAGCAGAGGTAGTTCATGGTCGTGTCGTCTTCCAGCGCGATCATCGCGTGGCCCAGCCCTTCGGCCAGGTAGACGGCGTTGCACTTGGTGGAGGAGACGTGCACGGCCTCCCACTGGCCGAACGTCGGGGAGCCGACGCGGATGTCGATGATCATGTCGATGAACGAGCCGCGCGGGCAGAAGACGTACTTGGCTTGGGACGGTGGGACGTCCGCGTAGTGGATGCCGCGGATGGTGCCCGCGCGGGAGACGCTGTGGTTGGTCTGAGCGACTCGGAGCGGGTGTCCGACCGCCTCGATGAAGGCAGCCTCCTGGTACGGCGAGACGAACACGCCGCGGTCGTCGGGAAATGTCCGAGGAGTGAACTCGAACGCGCCGTCAATTTTCAGCGAACTCGCCTGCATGCCGTCACTCTAAGGCGTCAAAGTTTCTTGACCGATCGGGTGCTTCCTGCCTGCATAAACCGACCGGTCGGTGCAGAAAACCGGACGGACGTCTTGCTACATGCCCTCTGACCTGCGGAAAAAGTGTGATCCCCGCCGCAGACAGCGGACCGCGACCCTGCCACACTTCCGTCACCCGCAGCACTCGGGCGGTTCTCCGACGCAAAACTCGTCGGCGAAGTCGACCGAGTTTCAAGGCCCCGTGTACCCGGCGTGACAACGCTGGGCCGGTGCGCCGTTTGGTGATGAGCCCATGTCCGGGGCTACTACGCCGCCCGCACCGCAGGAGGGACGCCGTGACAGCAGTGAACGAAGCCCGTACCGAGAACTCCGATCCGACGCAGCTGACGGACGAGGAGATCTTCAACGCGCACCTGGGCGGGAAGCTCGAGGTCGGCGCGACCGCCTCGCTCGCTGACCCGAAAGCGCTGTCCATCGCGTACACCCCTGGTGTCGCACGAGTGAGCAAGGCCATCGCGGCGGACCCCACCCTCGCCGCGAAGTACACCTGGGCGCACCGCCTGGTCGTCGTCGTCAGCGACGGCACCGCGGTGCTCGGCCTCGGTGACATCGGCCCCAGCGCGTCGCTGCCCGTCATGGAGGGCAAGTCCGCGCTGTTCAAGACGTTCGGTGGCCTCGACTCCATCCCGCTCGTGCTCAACACGACGGACGTGGACGAGATCGTCGAGACGCTCGTCCGGCTGCGGCCGTCGTTCGGCGCGGTCAACCTCGAGGACGTCTCCGCGCCGCGATGCTTCGAGCTGGAGCAGAAGCTGATCGAGGCGCTCGACTGCCCGGTCATGCACGACGACCAGCACGGCACTGCGGTCGTGTCGCTCGCGGCTCTCAACGGTGCGAACACGGTGCTCAGCAAGAACATCGGCGACCAGCGGGTGGTCATCTCCGGTGCGGGCGCCGCGGGCATCGCGATCGCCAAGATCCTGATCGCCGCCGGCGCCGGTGACATCACGCTGCTCGACTCGCGCGGCATCGTCCGCACCGGTCGCGCCGGCCTGAACCCGGTGAAGGAACAGATCGCGGCGGTCACCAACTCCAGCAACCTCGACGGCGGCATCGACGTGGCTCTGCGCGGCGCGGACGTCTTCATCGGCGTGTCGTCGTCGAAGGTGCCCGAGGACCTGATCGCGAGCATGGCGAACGACTCGATCGTGTTCGCGCTGTCGAACCCGGACCCCGAGGTGCACCCGGAGGTCGCCGCCAGGCACGCCGCGATCGTGGCCACCGGCCGCAGCGACTTCCCGAACCAGATCAACAACGTGCTCGCGTTCCCCGGCATTTTCCGCGGGGCGCTGGATGCGGGTGCGCGACGGATCACCGAGGGCATGAAGCTCGCCGCCGCGGACGCAATTCTGGCCGTTGCGAAAGATGATTTGGGTCCAGACCGAATTGTTCCGTCCGCGTTGGACCCGCGGGTCGGTCCCGAGGTTGCCGCAGCTGTGGCGGTTGCCGCCAAGGCTGACGGTGTTGCCTGATCAACGCACCTGATCACACGCCTGATCCCGCTGTTCATTTGCCACCCTTTTGCAAGTTCACGGAGACCGGAACCACGAACGTGGCTTTTCGTTAACCCGTGCAGGGGTGGGCGATGACGCTCTGAAGCGCTACCGTCCCTCTCCTCGGGTGTTCACCCGAGGAGAGGGTTCGTGTTTGCCGCCGTTCGGGTGCCGTTGTCGTGCCCACCCGAATTGCCGCGGGCGGCGGATACGGGAGAGGGTGGGCCGGTGCCCAAGTGGGTGGGACGCGCGACAGTGGTGAACGGCCGTGCACGGACGGCTGCGCCGAACACGTCACCGACTGGAAAGCCTTCGGTGACGCTGGACGGGCTGACCTTGCCCGACGCGCCGTCGTTGCTCGTGGACCTCAAGGGCGTCGTCATGCAGGCGAACCCGGCCGCGGTGGAGCTGGCCGGTGCGCAGGGAGCCGACGACCTCGTCGGGCGCCCGCTCGGTGATCTGCTCCTCGGCAACCAGTCCGACCTGCGCCTGTCGCGCTGTGACGGCAGCGAACTGCCCGTCCGCGTGGCCAGGCACGCCGTCCCCGGAACGGGCCTGCAGGCCGTCCTCCTGATCGACGTGTCCGATCTTTCGACCGCCGCGGACGCGTTGCGCGACGAACAACGCCGGCTGCGCAAGGTCCAGCGGGTCGCCGAGCTGGGCTCGTGGGAGTTCGACCCGGAGACCGGCCTGACCGTCTGGTCGGACACGCACTACGAACTTCTCGGCGTCGAACGAGGCGCCGTCGTGCCCGGTGCGCAGGCCGTTCTCGACGTCGTGCACCCGGACGACTACAACATGGTCGCGACGTACTGGCAGGGCCGGGAGATCACCGGCGACCCGATCGACATCGAGTACCGGATCGTGCGCCCGGACGGCCAGCTGCGGTGGATCCGCGGTGTCGCCGAGGCGAGGCTGACCGACGCGGGTCAGCTGGACAAGATCACCGGCTACATCCGCGACATCACCGAGGCCAAGCGCGCGGCCACCGAGCTCGCGCAGGAACGGGCGCGGCTGCTGGAGGCGCAGCGCATCGCCCGCATCGGCAGCTGGGCCTACGAGACCGGCACGCGGGCGGTCCACCGCAGCGAAGTGCTGATGGAGATGTTCGCCGAGCTCGGCATGACGCCGGACGAGGACCTGCTCAGCGGCGTGCACCCGGACGACCGCGAGGCCGTCAAGGCGTTGCGGCACCAGCTGCTGCACACCTCCGACGACGCGCCGGTCGAGGTCGAGGTCCGCAGCGAGGTCGGCGAGCGCGTCTACATGTGCCGGGCCCGCGCCGAGATCGCGCCGTCCGGCCGCATCGAGCGCTACCACGGCACCATCCAGGACGTCACCGAAGCACGTGCGCTCGAACGTCAGATGCGCGAGGACCGCAGACGGCTGGCGGACGCGCAGCAGGCCGCGCGCCTCGGCATGTGGGAGTGGAACCCCGGCACCGGCGAGGTCGTGTGGTCGGACATGCTGCGCGAGCTCTACGGCATCCCCGCGGACATCGCCGGCAACTACCAGTACTACCTCGGCCTCGTGCACCCGGAAGACCGGTCGTGGGTGGACGACCTGTGGCGCCAGCTGGCCGTCGACGAGATCGCCGTGCAGTGCGAGCACCGCGTGGTGCGTCCGGACGGCTCGCTGCGCATCTTCCGCTGCCACGGCATGATCGTGCACGGCCCGCACGGCAAGCAGCTCGCCGTCGGCACCGCCCAGGACGTCACCGAACAGCGCGCCGCCGAGGCACGCATGAAGCGTTCCTCGCAGCGCTTCACCGACCTGGTGTCGGTCACGCCGGTCGGCATCGGCCTGTTCGACGAGGGCGAACGCCTGGTGGACGCCAACGACGCGTTGTGCGACCTGCTGGGCATGGAACTGGAGCAGCTCCGCGGCATGACCGCTGAGCAGCTCACCCACCCCGAGGACACCTCGCCGGGCCTGCAGTGGGCCGCCGAGCGCACGCAGAAGATCCCGCAGCGCATCCTCGTGCGCCCCGACGGCGAAAAGGTCTACTGCGAACTGCACATCGCGCTGTCCGTGCAGGACGACGGCCGCCGCTTCTGGCTGATCGTGTTCCTGGACATCACCGAACGCCGCCGCGCCGCAGAGGCCCTGCGCCACCAGGCCACCCACGACGAGCTGACCGGCCTCCCGAACCGCGCGCTGGTGAAGGAGATCCTCAGCAAGGTGCTGGACGGTCCCGGCCGGTCCAAGGTCGCGGTCCTGTTCTGCGACATCGACAACTTCAAGCGCGTCAACGACTCCCTCGGCCACGACGCCGGCGACGAGCTGCTCGTGGCGCTGGCCCGCAGGCTGGAAGGCGGCCTGCCGGAGGGCTGCACCGCGGCCCGGCTGTCCGGCGACGAGTACGTGATCATCTCCGAGGACATCGACTCGGTCGGCGGCGTCGACGCCCTGGCGACCCGGGTCGCGTCGTTGCTGAGGACCGCCGTTCCGGTGCACGGTCAGCTGGTCAGGGTCTCCGCCTCGATCGGTGCCGCCGTGCCGAACGGCTCGCGCGCGAACGGCGCCGACCTGCTGCGGTTCGCCGACGCCGCGATGTTCGAGGCCAAGCGCAACGGCGCCGGACGCGTGTCGTTGGCGTCGGCCGCGCTGATCGCCTCCGCGGACCGCCAGGTGCACCTCGAAGGCCAGCTGCGCGACGCCATTCAGCACGACGGCCTGGCGTTGCACTACCAGCCGGTCGTCGGTGTCGACGGCGCCGTCCTGACCGCCGAGGCCCTGGTGCGCTGGCCGCACCCCGACCGCGGACTGCTGCCGCCGGACGTGTTCCTGCCGGTCGCCGAGCAGGGCGACCTGATGCGCGAGCTCGACCGCTGGGTGCTGCGAACCGCCTTGCGCGAGGCCGCGACCTGGCCCGCGCCCGACGGCCGTCCGGTGTCGGTGGCGGTGAACCTGGCCGGGTTGGTGCCGGGCGATCCCGAGTTCGTCGACATCGTGTCGACCGCGATCATGGAGTCCGGCGTCCCGTGGGAACGGGTGGTGCTGGAACTGGTCGAGACCGCGTTCGTCGACCTGCCCTCGCGCGTCCGGCAGTCCATGGACGAACTGGTGAAGCGCGGCGTGCAGTTCGCCGTCGACGACTTCGGCACCGGCTACTCGTCGCTGGCCCGCCTGAAGGACCTGCCGGCGCAGATCATCAAGGTGGACCGGCGCTTCGTTTCGGGCGTGGGCAACGACTCCTCGGACTTCGCCGTCGCCCGTGCCGTGGTGGACATGGCCCGCGCGATGGGGCGCAAGTGCGTGGCAGAGGGTGTGGAGACGGCCACGCAGTTCCACGTTCTGCGCGGGGTCGGCGTGGACGCGTACCAGGGCTGGTTGTTCTCGCGTCCGGTGCCGCCCAAGGAGTTCCGCGCGGTGCTAGCCCTCGGTCCGCTCCACATCCCTCGTGCCGGCTAGCTGGCCTCGTAGGCCGCGAGGATTTCGCGATAGGTCATCTCGCGGTGGGTGACCTTGATCTCCAGGCTGGTGCGCATCGTGAACGGTGCCGAGTTCGGTGAGTAGGCCGTGCAGTCGAGCGTGATCATCGATGGCTTGGCGACGTTCACCCCAGAACTCGTTCTTGGAGAAGACGGTCCTGGTGGCGTGGACGACCGGGACCTCGAGCTCCATTCGCCAGCTGCTCGGACCTTCCTGCTGCAGCTGGATGCGGCTGAGAGTCGCTATGTCCTGTCCGACGAAATAGGTCGTAACTTGGCTGAAGTAGCCGCCCGTCTCGGTGGTAGGCGAAGCCAGCTCCGGTTCCTCGGCGACGAGCTGGGCATCGCCCGTTGTCGAGGTGACGATGAGTTCGAGGAACAGGTTCTGCAGTCCTTGGACCGCGGGGTTCACCAATGCCAGGCGGAGCGCACGGTGAGCGTTGCGTTCCAGATAGGCCTGCACGACCTCGCGGTAGTAGTCCCGATTCGGCCAGCCTCAGCAGCAGCCCGGGGTTCTGGTCGGCCTGCTCGCCGCGTCCGTCGGTGACCCCCAACGCGACGAGCTCCCGAACCTTGATCGAGAGCCGGCGGGAGAACTTGTCGCGGAACTCGAGCGGTGTCGCGTACTCGGTGAGGTCGACGGCCTCCAGGTCCACCTTCTGGCGCGAGAAGTAGAGCATCACCGGCTTGCCCGCATCACCGCGCGCTGGACCTCCTCGGCTGTTCCGCTGGCCGCGACGTCTGTCGGCGTTCCCATCCGCGTCCAGAACACCCCGACCGCCATGTCGCACTGATCCACGACCTAGCGGTTGATCACGACCTGCGGGCGTTCGTTCAGCTCTGGTGCCGCGTGCGTCTCCCAGCGCAGCGGCAGCAGGACGATTCCCTTTTCGCGGGAGTTGAGGTAGTTCCACTCGTGGATGACCTCAGTGATCGTGTCCCGCTCCGCCTGCACATCACCAGGAGAGGCGATGAGGATCTGGAAGACACGCGCGTCGAAAGGCACCGAACAAGGCTAGGCGTTCGGCGTCGGCGCTTCCAGGTACTCGGCGCTCTCTCCCGCCGCCTTCAGCACCGCGGCCACCCGGTGCTTCGGCAGATCGATCAACCGCAGCTCCAGGTCGTCCTCGACGACGCCGGCCGAGTCGACGATCTCCCGCGCCTGGTTCTTCGTCAGCAACCCCGAAGATCCGCTGATCAACGCCTCCCGCCACACGTTGCGCAACTTCCCGTGCGCCTTCATGAGAATCTCGCGCACCACCCGCTCGCCGGCTGACAGCGATCCGGCCAGCACCTGATCGGCAACGACGATCGTCGTCTTGCCATCTGGGTTGTTGCGCAGGAATTTCAGCTTGAACCGGGTCCGCACCAGTTCCTGGAGCTCCGTCTGCCCGGCCTCCGAGGACACGGCAGGGTGGTTGTTCGGCACCAGGCACGCCAGCCGCGCCGGTGAGGACGCCAGCAGCGTCCGCAGCAACCACGGGCCCGGATCCGCCGACAGGTCAACGGCCAGCGAAGCCGCGCCCTTGCCCACGGGCTCGGCCCATCCGGCGGCGCGGGGCTTCGGCGGCGGCGAGGACTCGGGGCGGGGCGCCAGTTCGGACAGAGCGGCCAAAGCCTCCTTCGAGGGGCCCGAGGACTCGACGGACTGCGCGCCGTGCGTGTAGATCCGCGTGCCGCCGGACACCGCGCGTCGTCCGGTCGGCCGGCAGACGTACAGATCGGCGGCGGAACCGATGGCCTGGGCCCCGTCGAACCGGTGGAACGCGGGCAGGATGGCCTCGAACACCAGGCCGAGCTTCTGCAGTTCCTGCTGCACCTTCAAACCCAGTGCGGGCGTCCTGTCGGAGAATCCGTAGGCGAGCAGCAGCCGTCCCGCGGAGATGTCCTCCAACGCCTCGATCGCGCGGCCGGCGAACAGGCCCATGCCCTCCGGCGTGTAGGGCGGGTCGCTGAAAACGAGGTCGAATGATTCGAGAACCGACGCGGGCAGGCCGAAGCGCATGTCGCAGTGCAACGTCCGGATGTCGAGCCCGCGCGCGGCGGCACGTGAGTCGATGAACTCCAGCAGGCGCTCGTCGAGATCGACGACGGTGATCGACACGTGCGGGTTGACCGCGGCGACGGCCAGCGAGGTCAGGTCGTGGTCGCCGAGGCACAGCAAACGCTTGCCCGCGAGGTCGTAGCCGGAATCCAGCCACACCGCGCGGTTCAGCGCTGTCTCGGCGGTCGCCTGCACGTGGTCCAACGAGGACAAAGGCGGCGGGACGTCCGCGATGTCCACGAGGATCTGGCGCAGCACGTCCGTGTGGTCGCGGACGCCCGAAACGCCAAAAGCGCTGCGGTACGAGGCGACCAGACCGGGCGCGATGCGGTAACGATCGTTTGAAGATTCGATGTCGTCGCCGAGGGCTTTGAGCAGGTCCTGCACGGTGCGGCGAGGCACGGCGGGCAGGCGCACGAGTTCGGCCAGCGGATGCCAGTCCTCGCTGAGCAGGGACAACACTTCGCGGAGCTTGCGGGCGTGTACTCCGCGCTCCGTCACCAACTGGCGAACCTGGTCGATCGTCACAAGCGGTAAACCATACGGCCCGTCACATAGTGGAATGCTGTGCCGGGGTACGCCGAACGAGTTAAGGTCACAGGGATCTGCATCCAGGGCGGCCCAATCGGGGTGGCCGTCACGACCGGAGGGATCTTCGGGTGATCGAGTTCCGGGCCGTCACCAAGCGGTTCGAGGACGGGACCATCGCTGTCGACGAACTCGACCTCACGGTCGAGGCGGGCACCATCACGGTGTTCGTGGGTCCTTCCGGCTGCGGCAAGACGACGTCGCTGCGCATGGTCAACCGCATGATCGACCCGACGTCGGGCACGATCCTCGTTGACGGCAAGGACGTCCTGACCGTTGATCCGCCGACGCTGCGGCGCGGCATCGGCTACGTGATCCAGCAGGCGGGGCTCTTCCCGCACCGGACCGTGCTGGACAACGTCGCCACGGTCCCGCTGCTGTCCGGTTGGGACAGACGAAAGGCCCGCACTCGCGCCGCGGAGCTGCTGGAGATCGTCGGGCTCGACCCGGCGTTCGGCAAGCGCTACCCGGCTCAGCTCTCCGGCGGTCAGCAGCAACGCGTGGGCGTCGCCCGTGCGCTCGCGGCGGACCCGCCGGTGTTGTTGATGGACGAACCGTTCAGCGCGGTCGACCCGGTCGTGCGCGAGGACCTGCAGAACGAACTCCTTCGCCTGCAAGCGGAACTCGACAAGACGATCGTGTTCGTCACGCACGACATCGACGAGGCGTTGAAACTCGGCGAGCGCGTCGCGGTGTTCCAGACAGGTGGGCACCTCGCGCAGTACGCGCGGCCGACCGAGCTGCTGGCCGCGCCCGCCAACGACTTCGTGGCGTCGTTCGTCGGCAGGGACCGCGGCTACCGCACGCTTACGTTCCTGCACGCGGACGTGCCCGTGCACCCGATCGCCACGGCCAAGCTCGGTGAGCGCATCACCGTCGCGGACTGGACGCTCGTCGTCGACGACGAGAACCGGCCCAAGGGCTGGCTGTCCGGAGTGGACGGTGAGGTCGAGGTCGCGGAGAAACACCTCATCTCCGGCGGCTCGCTCTACGACGGCACGACGTTGCGCGGTGCGCTGGACGCGGCGCTCAGCTCGCCGTCCGCGCTCGGCGTCATGGTCGACGACCGAGGCGCGGTGGCCGGTGTGGTCCGCGCCGACGACGTGATCCAGGCGCTCGCGAAGGCCCGCGCGGCGGGTGAGGTCCCGAAGTGACCTGGATTTTCGAGAACTGGGAAAGGTTCTGGGAAGTCACCGAGGTGCACCTCCGGCTCTCCGTCGTGCCGGTGCTGATCGGTTTCGTGCTCGCCATCCCGCTGGGGTGGTGGGCGAGCCGGTCGCAGACGGCGCGCGCGGTGCTCTTCCCGTTCGCCAACATCCTGTTCACGATCCCGTCCATCGCGCTGATCGTGATCACCCCGGTGCTGCTCGGCGTGAAGATCCTCGACGAGATCAACGTCATCGTGCCGTTGGTGGTCTACACGGTCGCGCTGATGGTCCGCTCGGTCGCCGACGCGCTGTCGTCGGTGCCGGGCAACGTCATCGCCGCCGCGAACGCGATGGGGTACCGGCCGTTGCGCAGGTTCCTCACCGTCGACTTCCCGCTGGCGCTGCCGGTCACGATCGCGGGCCTGCGGGTCGCGACGGTGTCGAACATCAGCATGGTGAGCGTGGGCGCGCTCGTCGGACTCGGCGGCTACGGCCAGCTCTTCACCGAGGGCTACCAGACCGACCACACCGAGAAGGTCCTCGCGGGTCTCATCGGGACGGTCGTGCTGGCGGTGCTCGCGGACGGCCTGCTGTTGCTGATCGGACGTGTGCTCACGCCGTGGGCACGGGCGGGGAGGTGAGCTGCTGATGGGCAACTGGCTCTTCGATCCCGCGCACTGGTCCGGCTCGACCGGAATTCCGGTGCGGCTGCTGGAACATCTCGGTTACACGCTGTTGACGCTGCTGATCGCGGCGTTGATCGCGATTCCGCTCGGCGCCTTCGTCGGGCACACCGGCAAGGGCGGCTTCGTGATCGTCGGACTGTCCAACGCCCTGCGGGCGTTGCCGACGACGGCGGTGCTGATCCTCGTCGTGCTGTGGGCGGGTCTCGGCGACTTCCCGGTGTACGTCGCACTGGTGCTGCTGGCGATCCCGCCGATCATGGCGGGCACCTACGCGGGCATCCGCGCGGTCGATCCGGTGACCGTCGACGCGGCGCGCGGCGTCGGCATGCGCGAGTCGGGGGTGCTGCTCCAGGTGGAGATCCCGAACGCGCTTCCGCTGATCTACGGCGGCTTCCGCGGCGCCGCACTGCAAGTGGTCGCGACCGCCACCATCGCCGCCTACACCGGCGCCGGTGGTCTGGGCAGGCTCGTCTTCGACGGGCTCGCCCTGCAGGAGTTCGGACAGATGCTCGCCGGCGCGGTGCTCGTGGCACTGCTCGCCGTTCTCGTCGACCTGGGGTTCGCCGGCCTGCAACGGCTGACGGTCTCCCCAGGGCTGCGTCCAGTGGGAACCGGAGGAAAAAGATGAAGCGCATCGCCACGGCTGTCGCTGCCGTGATGCTTCTGTCGGCGTGCGGTGGTGATCCGCTGACGGGCGGCGCCAACAACCCGGCCCCGACGGACACGATCGTGGTGGGCTCCGGGAACTTCCCGGAGTCGCGCCTGCTCGCGGAGATCTACTCGGAAGCCTTGGCAGCCAAGGGCGTCAAGGTCTCCAAGAAGATGAACATCGGCAACCGCGAGCTGTACTTCAAGGGCGTGCAGGACGGCTCGATCGACCTGATCCCCGAGTACAGCGGCGTGCTTCTCAAGCACGTCAACAAGGAGGCGCCCCAGGTCGGCTCGGACGAGGTGTACGAGGCGCTGAAGAAGGCGCTGCCGCAGGGCCTCATCGTGCTCGACAAGTCCTCCGCGGAGGACAAGGACGCAGTCGTCGTCACCAAGCAGGTCGCCGCGCAGTACAGCCTCAAGACGATCGAAGACCTCGTGCCGTACTGCAAGGACTTCGTCTTCGGTGGCCCGCCGGAGTTCCAGAACCGCCCGGACGGCCTGGCCGGTCTGAAGGCCAAGTACGCCTGCGAGTTCAAGGAGTTCAAGGCGCTCGACGTCGGCGGCCCGCTGACCGTCGCCGGCCTGAAGGACAACACGGTGCAGGCGGCCGACCTGTTCACGACGGACTCCGCCATCAAGGCCAACGAGTTCGTGGTGCTGGAGGACCCGAGGAACGTCTTCGCAGCGGAGAACGTGTTGCCGCTCATCAACGAGAAGAAGGCGTCGCAGCAGGTCCGCGACACCCTCAACGCCATCTCGAAGAAGCTCGACACGAAGACCTTGCTGGACTTGAACCAGAAGCTGGCCTCGCCGGACAAGCCGGAGCCGGAGAAGGTCGCCAAGGAGTGGCTCGCTTCCGCGGGCATCTGACCTGCAGCTGAGAACCGCTGGCCCGCAGCCCTTATGGCTGCAGGTCAGCGGTTTTCGCTTGTACGGCCATGTAGACGTAGGTGTCCTCGTAGCTCAGCGAGTGGTTCACGCGGAGCATGTGAGAGTTCTCGCTGCTGGTGCGGGTGTAGATGGTTTCGACGCCGGCCAAGTTGTGCAGCATTCGCGCCTTGATCACCCACCGATCCGCGACAGCTTCGGCCTCTTCACGCCGAATGCTCTCGACCGTGTTGTGCGCATGATCGAGCGTTGTTTCGCCGAACGGTGCGTCCGCGATCGCGTTGAGCCCGTCGACGTACGCCCCGACGAACTCCTCCGGTGCTGCACCCTTCCAGGTGACCAGCTCGTAGCCGGGTGGCAGCTCGCCGACCTCGGGCGGCTCGGTGAGCGCCAGCCGTTGCCTCGTCATGGAGGTGACGACCCGCAACCCGCGGGCGGCGGCGAAGGGCTCGGCGGGGCTGCCCTTGATCACGCTCCAGGACTCGACGACGGTCTGGCCGTTCATCAACGACGGCACGGCGCGGAGCAAGGCCGTGCCGATGCCCGGCGGCGATGTTGCGGCAGCACCACGACGGTGGCGATGGCGAGGTGCGCGTTGGCTTCGGCCTCGGAGACCTGCACCTGGCCGTAGCCGAGGATCTCCTCGTCCTCTCGCGCGACCACGAAGCGCGGTGGCTCGAAACCGATGTCGTCGCGCGCCTCCCATCTGGCGACGCAAGCTTCGTAGGGCGGCGGTTCTTTGCCTGGTACGCCTTCAACCGCCCAAGCTGCCAAGACCTCGTAGAGGCCGTGCCGGTCGTTCTCGGAAGCGGACGCGAAATCCAGCTCCTCGATCATGACCGCAGCTCCTCAACGACGGCGTTGACGGCGATCATCTCGCCGATCGTGACGTAACCGATCGAGTGGTTGACCCGCGCCATGTGAGCGTTCTCGGCGCTCGTACCGGTGGCTATCTCCCGCAGTACAGGCCGGTCCGACCGCACCCAGCGGATCATGTGCGCCTTCATGCAGCGGCCCAGCCCGCGACCGCGATGCGCCGGCACCACGGAGGTTTCCTGCTGGAACGCCCGGTGCGGGCGTCCGCTGTGCAGTTCGAGTTCGGTCATGCCCGCCACTGCACCGCTGGCTTCGTGCACGGCGACCACGACCCGTTGCTCGGCGCCGCGCTTGAGGTAGTCCGCCTCCGCTCCTCGCGTCCGTTCGGGCGTCCATCGCGGTGACGGCATGGTCTGCTCGCCGGTGGGCGCGTCGTGGATCGCGTTGCGGGCGGTGGAGTAGGCGGCAAGCAGGTCGTCGGGTGTGCGGCCGGTCCACTGCACCAGCCGGTAGCCAGATGGGACTGAGACGTCCCAGAGCGTGCTGTCCACCTCGGCGAACGTCAGGCTCTGCAGGATGGTGGCGTTGATGGTCCGGAATCCGCGGTTGGCTGCCCACTGGGCGCCGGCGCTGTCCCTGGTGATCTGCCAGCCCTCGACCTGGGTGCGGCCGCGGGCTTCGACCTCGGGCAGCAGCGCTTGCAGGAGCGCACTGCCGACGCCTTGGCGCTGGGCCCGCGGGTGCACCACGAGCTCCAACAGCGCCGCGTGCTCCCAGGTGTCCGGGACGAGCAGTTCGGCGAACCCGACCATCTCACCGTCGAGGCGGGCCGACCACCGGTGGGCCGGCCCCAGCCCCTGGAACGGCGTGCGCAGCCGGAACAGGATTTCGTCGTAGGTCGGTGCGGTCCACCTCGGCCGGTCGTCCGCGTATCGGGCGGTCATGACTTCGTGGAAAACGTGGAGTTCGGCCTCGGACGCGTGCGTCGGGTCGAACTCGTCGACTGTTACCCCCATGCGTCCGATCTAAGCAAGATCGTGCTGCTCTGCCCAGGCCGCGATGGTGGCCGCGATCTCCTTCGGCCGGTCCTCCTGCGCGTGATGTCCGGCCTCGCCGACGGAAACGACGTCCAGCGCGGCGATGTTCGAACGGCACCACTCGGTGAGTTCCGGCCCGATGAGCAACGTCGGCGCGTTCTCGAAGGTCACCAACAGCTTCGGCACCTCTGCGGAAGCTCCGAGCCAGGCGCCGTAGGCCTCCATGCGGGGCACGAGCGCCGGAGGTTCACCGTCGACCGGCAGCTGTTGTGCCCACGCCAGCACCGGACGGCGGCTCTCCCGGTCGGGGAACGGCGCCAGGTACACCGCCATGTCCTCCTCCGAGACCGGCGTGCGCACACCGCCGGTGAACGCCTTCTGCACGAACTCGTCCACCAGTTCCTCGGCCAGGCCCGGAGTGCGGAGCCTGCGCACCCGTTCCTGGGCGGCGGGCTGGAGTTCGGTCATCTTCAGGGGCCTGACCATCGTCTCGAAGAAGGCGACGCCCGCGACGCGCGACGGGTGCCGGGCCGCCCAGTCGAACGCCAGCGCACCGCCCCAGTCGTGGCCGACCAGGACGACCTGGTCCAGGTCGAGGGTGTCGAACCACGCGTCGAGGTAGCGGGCCTGGTCGGCGAACGAGTACGGGATGTCGGGCTTGCCGGAGCGGCCCATGCCGATGAGGTCGGGAGCGAAGCCGCCTAACTCCGGCAGCACGTTGCGCCAGATGTGCGACGAGGCGGGGTTGCCGTGCAGG
This sequence comes from Lentzea sp. NPDC054927, assembly GCF_053610285.1. NCBI lineage: Bacteria > Bacillati > Actinomycetota > Actinomycetes > Pseudonocardiales > Pseudonocardiaceae > Lentzea > Lentzea sp. NPDC054927. The sequence goes on along the minus strand of NZ_JBSGXZ010000016.1, from coordinate 52,972 downwards.
AAGACGAACGGCGCGGTGCCGGACTCTTCGTAGTGCATGGTCGAGTCGAGAACGGGGACAACGGGCATCGGAAGGCTCCTCAGTCGAGTGGGACGTTGAGCAGCGCGGTGAGGTCGCGAGAGAGGGCCGCCGTGCGGTCGTCGGACCGTCCACCCAGAGGCGCCAGCAGGCGGTCCAGCAGGGCGCCGACGATCGCGATGGCGGGCACGATGACTTCGTGTCCGCGGTCGGTCAGCGTGAGGCGCACGGTCCGGGTGTCTGTGGTGTCGCGGGTGCGCTGGATGAGGCCCTCGGCGTCGAGCGCGCGCGCCAGCTTCGAGACGTACAACGGCTCGAGGCCGGTGAAGTCGGCCAGCTCGCGTTGCGAAGGCGGTTGGTCGATGGCCACCAACGACGCCAGCACCACGTACTGGGCGTGCGTCAGGCCGTGGGGCGCCAACGCCCGGTCAACTGCTACTCGCCACTTCATCGCCAGACGCCACACGAGGTGCCCAGGCGTCGCTCCCGCACTGCTCATGGCAGATACGGTACATGGCTACTATGTACATGGCTACTATCCCGAAGCTGCGTGACCGCCGATCCGGGTCGTCAGCTCGTCGGCCGCCTTGCGGACCTCTTTGGCCAGTTCGGGCCACGTCTGGCCGCAGGGCGTGTCACACAGGTGCCGGAACGTCAGCGTGATCGCCGCGATCGGGCGCTCGCCGTGGTCGAACACCGGCGCCGCCACCGAGGCGAACCCCGCGGTCACGAATCCGTCCTCGACCGCCCAGCCCTGACGGCGTTCCGAGGTCAGCAGCCGGCGCAACGCGGGCAGGTTGTGCGGTCCGCGCCCGGTCCGGTCGACGAACGACGCGACGGACGGGAACAGTGCCCTGACCTGCGCCGGAGACACGTGCGCCAGCATCGCGCGGCCGGACGCCGTCAGGTGTGCGGGCAGGCGCACGCCGACGTCGGACACGATCGTCTGCGGCTGCCGGGGTTGCTCGCGCACGAGGTAGAGGGCCTCGGCGCCGTTCAGCACACCCAGGTGGGCGACCTTCTCCATCCGGTCGGCGAGCCGCCGCAGCAACGGGCGGGCCAGCCGTTCCAGCGGGTCGTGGCGCAGGTAGGCGGAGCCGAGTTCGAAGGCCGCGACGCCCAGGCCGTAGCGCTTCTCCTCCGGGAAGTGGGTCGCAAACCCTGCCTCGGTCAGCTCCGACAGCAGGTGGTAGGTCGTTGACCTGGGCAGATTAAGTTCGCGCGCCACCGACGCCGCGGAGACCGGACCCGGCCTGCCCGCAAGCAGCCGCAGGACCGAGAGACCTCGCCGCAGCGCGGGAACGTCACTGCTGCTGCCCACAACAGTGATTTTCCCACGTGATCCAGCCCACGCCGTTCCGCCATCAGTGCACACTCAACAGAACAGCCCGCACGTGCGTTGTAGGGACGTGACGGTTTTGAAGGGGGTCGGGATTGACACCGAGTTTCGATGACTTCGTGGCAGAACAGGTGACCCCGTTGCTGCGCTATGCCACCGTGCTCACGTGTGACCCGCACCTGGCCCAGGACGTGGTCCAGGAAGTGCTGCTGCGTGCGCAGCAGAAGTGGGATCGCATCGGTTCCGTCGACCTCCCTCACGCCTACGTCAAGCGCATGGTGACCAACGAGTACCTCTCGTGGCGCAGGCGCAGGGCAGCCAAGGACGTCGCCCTCTGCATGACGACGCTGGAGTCCGTCACCCCGCCCGTCGGAGACACGACGCACCACTACGACGAGCGGGAAGCAATGTTGCAGCGGATCGCCAAGCTGCCCCGCAAACAGCGGGCCGCGGTCGTGCTCCGCTACTACGAGAACTACGAGGACTCGGAGATCGCACAGATGCTCGGTTGTGCCGAGGGAACCGTGCGCAGCCACATCTCGCGTGCGCTGGCCACACTCCGCCTGGACCACACGCCGGAACCCGCTGGTGTCGGGTTGCGGCTCGGGGAGGGCCTGTCGTGAACGACACCGAACAGCTCATCAAGGAGGCACTCGGCCAGCTGGCCGAACGCACTCCGCATCCGGGGCCGACGCTGAACGCCTTGCGGCGCAAGCGGAAAAGGCAACGGAACAACGTCTTCATGATCGCCACCGCCTCCATGGCGGCCGTCGCCGTCCTGATCTTCGCGGGCGTCATCGCGAGCGACAGGTACACGCCGCCGAACACCAACGACGCGGCCGCCGCGCTCATGCCGACGAACGGCCAGAGCGTCGCGATCAAGTACACGCCGCACTGGCTGCCCGACGGCTACGTCGAGACGTTCCGCAGCGTCGGTGACGAGACCACGCGCGTGTGGGTGCCGGCGAGCATCAAGGAGAAGGACCCGACGCAGCAGACCGGCGACCCGCGCGTCAGTCTCCGTAACCTCAAGAACCTGCCCGACCTGAGCGGATGGCTGGAGACCAGCGTCCGCGGCCTGAAGGCGTGGGCGCGCACGGTCCAGGGCCAGTCGCCCGGCCCCACCACTGAACTGGTGTGGCAGGCGCAGGACGTGCTCAGCGTGTCCGTTCGTGGGGAGACGAACGGAACCGACACCGCGATGCGCGTCGCCGACTCGGTGCGCGCGGACGCGAAGCTGAGCTACCTGGCGCCGTTCTCGCTCGACGGCAGGCCGGCGAGCGACATCTGGGGTAGCACCCTCACCCGGTGGACGTCCCAGTGGCGCTCGGAGCAGTTCGTGGTGACCCTCGCGACCAGCGCGCCGGCCCAGACGTCCGGCACTCCGGTGACCGTGCGCGGCAAGCAGGGCGCGATCGTCCCCAGCGGCGCGCTCGTGGTGCAGGACAGCGGGTTGTGGCTCACCGTGTCGGGTGCTTCGCAGAGCACGGACAGTCTGCTCGACGCGGCCAACCGGGTGTCGATGCAGCACATGGACCACCCGGACACGAACTGGATCGGTCGCGGGTTGTAGTCCCGCCCGCCTGGCAACCACCCTGTCTGGGGTACCAGACACCATCGCGCGCTCCGGGGTCGCTGAGTCGGCCCCGGAGCGCTGTGATGTCTGCATGACACAACCGGTGGAGCTGGGTCCGAAGCCGCTGACCCTCGAGGACGTCCACGCCGTCGCCCGCGACGGTGCCCCGGTGACGATCACCGAGGCGGCCCGCGAGGCGGTCACCACCGCCCGCGGCCACATCGAAAAGCTCGCCACGGCCGAACGCCCCACCTACGGCGTCTCGACCGGGTTCGGCGCGCTCGCCGTCCGGCACATCCCGCCGGACCGCCGTGCACAGCTGCAGCGGTCGCTGATCCGCTCGCACGCCGCCGGTTCGGGTCCCGAGGTCGAGCGCGAGGTCGTGCGCGCGCTGATGCTGCTGCGGCTGCGCACCCTCTCCACCGGCCACACCGGCGTCCGGCTGTCCACTGTGGACGCGATGGCCGGGATGCTGAACGCCGGCATCACCCCGATCGTGCACGAGTACGGCTCGCTGGGCTGCTCCGGCGACCTGGCGCCGCTCTCGGCCAACGCTCTGGCGTTGATGGGCGAGGGCATGGTCCGCAACGCACGGGGCGAGCTCGTCCCGGCGGCCGAGGCGCTCGCCGAAGCGGGCATCGAACCGGTGCAGCTGGCCGAGAAGGAAGGCCTCGCGCTGATCAACGGCACCGACGGCATGCTCGGCATGCTGGCGCTGGCGATCGCGGACTTCACCAGGCTGCTCGACATCGCCGACCTCACCGCCGCGATGACCGTCGAGGCGCTGCTCGGCACCGACCGCGTCTTCGAGCCGGAGCTGCACGCGCTGCGCCCGCATCCCGGCCAGAACGTCAGCGCCGCGCGGATGCTCGCGTTCATGCGCGGTTCCGAGATCGTGGCGTCACACCGTGGCCCCGACTGCACCCGCGTGCAGGACGCGTACTCGCTGCGTTGCTCCCCGCAGGTGCACGGCGCCGCGCGCGACACGGTGGCGTACGCGGCGACGGTGGCCGACCGCGAGCTGTCGTCGGTGATCGACAACCCGGTGGTGCTGGCGGACGGCAGGGTCGAGTCGAACGGCAACTTCCACGGCGCACCGGTCGCCTACGCGCTGGACTTCCTCGCCATTCCGCTCGCGGACGTGGCGTCCATCGCCGAGCGCCGCACCGACCGCATGCTCGACGTCTCGCGTTCGCACGGCCTGCCGCCGTTCCTCGCGGACGACCCCGGCGTCGACTCCGGCCACATGATCGCCCAGTACACCCAGGCGGCGATCGTGTCCGAGCTCAAGCGCCTGGCCGTGCCGGCGTCCGTCGACTCGATCCCGTCCTCCGCGATGCAGGAGGACCACGTGTCGATGGGCTGGTCCGCCGCCCGCAAGCTGCGCAAGGCCGTGGACGGACTCACGACCGTGCTGGCCATCGAGCTGCTCACCGCCGCGCGGGCGCTCGACCTGCGCGCGCCCCTCAAGCCCGCCCCCGCGACGGCCGCCGCCGTGGCGAAGTTGCGCGAGACGGTCGCCGGACCCGGACCCGACCGCCACCTCGCCCCCGAGATCGCCGCCGCCGAGGCCCTGATTCGAAGTGGAGCACTTCAGTGAAAGACGCTGCAAACGTTGTTCGCGCTGACCGCGGCACCGAGCTGACCGCGAAGAACTGGTCGACCGAAGCCGCACTGCGGATGTTCCACAACAACCTCGACCCGGACGTCGCCGAGCGCCCGGAGGACCTCGTCGTCTACGGCGGCACCGGCAAGGCCGCGCGCGACTGGCCGTCGTTCGACGCGATCACCCGCGAGCTCAAGAACCTGGAGGCCGACGAGACGCTGCTGGTGCAGTCGGGTCGTCCGGTCGGTGTCATGCGCACGAACGAGTGGGCGCCGCGCGTGCTCATCGCGAACTCGAACCTCGTGCCGGACTGGGCGAACTGGCCCGAGTTCCGCCGCCTGGAGGCCGAGGGCCTCACGATGTACGGGCAGATGACCGCCGGTTCGTGGATCTACATCGGCACCCAGGGCATCCTGCAGGGCACCTTCGAGACGTTCGCCGCCGTCGCCACCAAACGTTTCAACGGCACGTTGCGCGGCACGCTGACGGTGACCGCGGGCCTCGGCGGCATGGGTGGCGCGCAACCGCTGGCCGTGACGATGAACGAGGGCGTCGCGCTGTGCATCGAGGTCGACCCGCACCGCGCGCAGCGTCGTCTGGAGACCCGCTACCTGGACGAGGTCGCTGACGACCTGGACTCGGCGATCGAGCGCGTGCTGGCCGCGAAGGCCGCCGGTGAGGCCGTTTCCGTTGGTGTCGTGGGCAACGCGGCCGAGGTCCTGCCGGAGCTGCTGCGCCGCGAGGTCGCCGTCGACATCGTGACGGACCAGACCTCCGCGCACGACCCGTTGGCCTACCTGCCTGTCGGCGTGGACTTGGAGGACTGGGCGTCGTACGCCGCCGCCAAGCCGGAGGAGTTCACCGACCGGGCGCGGGCGTCGATGGCCGCGCACGTCGAGGCGATGGTCGGCTTCATGGACCGCGGCGCCGAGGTGTTCGACTACGGCAACTCGATCCGCGGCGAGGCCCAGCTCGGCGGCTACGACCGCGCGTTCGCCTTCCCCGGCTTCGTGCCCGCGTACATCCGGCCGCTGTTCTGCGAGGGCAAGGGCCCGTTCCGCTGGGCGGCGCTGTCCGGCGACCCGGCCGACATCGCGAAGACCGACGCCGCGATCCTGGAGCTGTTCCCGGAGAACGAGCAGCTGCACCGGTGGATCAAGATGGCCGGCGAGCGCGTCGAGTTCCAGGGCCTGCCCGCCCGCATCTGCTGGCTCGGCTACGGCGAACGGCACCTGGCCGGCCTGAAGTTCAACGAGATGGTGGCGTCCGGCGAGCTGTCCGCGCCGATCGTGATCGGCCGCGACCACCTCGACTGCGGCTCGGTGGCCTCCCCGTACCGCGAGACCGAGGCGATGGCCGACGGTTCCGACGCGATCGCCGACTGGCCGCTGCTCAACGCCCTGGTCAACACGGCCTCGGGTGCGACCTGGGTGTCGATCCACCACGGTGGTGGGGTGGGCATCGGCCGCTCGATCCACGCCGGGCAGGTGACGGTCGCGGACGGCACCGAGCTCGCCGCGCAGAAGATCGAGCGCGTGCTGACCAACGACCCCGGGATGGGCGTCATCCGGCACGTGGACGCCGGGTACGACGAGGCCAAGACGGTGGCCGCCGACAAGGGCGTTCGCATTCCGATGGAGGGCTGATGCTCGACCAGATCACGGACGTCGGACGCGACCTCAAGCGTGGCGGCTACTCCCGCCACGGTTACAACAAGCCGGAGCTCGAGCTCCGCCACTGGTTCGTCGAGCAGGCCGTCAAGCGCGGCCTGAACGTCGAGACCGACCAGAACGGCAACCTCTGGGCGTGGTGGGGCGAGCGCGGCGACAACGCGCTCATCACCGGCAGCCACCTCGACTCGGTGCCCGGCGGCGGCGCGTTCGACGGCCCGCTCGGCGTCACGAGCGCACTCGAAGCTGTGGATCTCCTGCAGGCCAAGGGGTTCAAGCCCGCCCGGCCGTTCGCCATCACGGTGTTCGCCGAGGAGGAAGGCGGCCGGTTCGGCGTGGCCTGCCTGGGCTCCCGCCTGCTGACCGGCGCCATCTCCCCGGAGAAGGCGCTCAACCTCAAGGACCCGGACGGCATCACGCTGGCAGAGGCGATGAAGGCCGCCGGGTACAACCCGGACCTGGTCGGCAAGGACCAGCGAGCCCTCAAGCGCATCGGCCAGTTCGTCGAGCTGCACGTCGAACAGGGCCGCGGCCTGACGGTTCCGGTCGGCGTGGCGTCCAGCATCCTGGCGCACGGCCGGTGGCGCTTCACGTTCGCAGGCGAGGGCAACCACGCCGGCGCGACGTTGATCGAAGACCGCAAAGACCCGATGCTCCCGGCATCACAACTCGTCCTGGCAGCGCGCAAGGCTGCCAGGGACGGCGGGCGTGCCACCGTGGGAAGGCTCGTCCCCAACCCCGGCGGCACCAACGTCATCGCGTCCACTGTGGACGTCTGGCTCGACGCGCGGGAGAGCGACGACGCGCGCACCCGTGCGATGGTCGCGGAGATCTCCGAAGCGGCTCACCAAGCCGCGAAGGAGGAGGGCTGCGAGGTCAACATCACCGAGGAGTCCTACGGCGACACGGTGCACTTCGACGCGCGGCTGCGTGACGGCATCGCGGGCGCACTCGGTGGCGTTCCGGCGTTGCCGACCGGCGCTGGGCACGACGCGGGCATCCTCGCCGCGTACGTGCCGACGGCGATGTTGTTCGTGCGCAACCCGACCGGCGTGAGCCACGCGCCGGAGGAGTTCGCCGAGCAGGCCGACGTCGACGAAGGTGTCAAAGCACTGGCCGCGACGATCGAACACCTCGGCTCATGAACTTCTGGTGCGAGCGGGCCTGGTTGCCCGACGGGCTCGCCGAGCGGGTGCTGATCCGGGTCGAGAACGGCACGATCGCGAAGGTGTCCACAGTGGACACCATTCCGCTGGGTGTGCGCAGGCTGTACGGCGTGGTCGTGCCGGGCTTCGCGAACGCCCACTCGCACGCTTTCCACCGCGCGCTCAGAGGACGCACGCACGACGGCGGCGGGACGTTCTGGACGTGGCGCGAAGGCATGTACGCGCTGGCGTCCAAGCTGACGCCGCAGTCCTACTACCGCCTCGCCCGCGCGGTCTACGGCGAGATGGCGCTCGCCGGCGTCTCGAGCGTCGGCGAGTTCCACTACGTGCACGACAGGTCGAACGAGTTCGGATACGCCCTGAGGGAAGCCGCGAGTGACGCGGGCATCCGGCTCACCCTGCTCGACACCTGCTACCTCGCGGGCGGCATCGACCAACCGCTCAACGAGGTCCAGCAACGCTTCTCGGACGGCACCGCCGAGGCGTGGGCGAGCCGGGTGGCCGAACTCAAGTCCGACGACGTGATGCGGGTCGGTGCCGCGATCCACTCCGTCCGCGCGGTCCCACGGGCAGAGCTTTCCGTGGTGGCGCAGGCGTTCCCCGACGCTCCGCTGCACATCCACCTCTCCGAGCAACCGGCGGAGAACGAGGCCTGCCTCGCGGCCTATGGGCTCACCCCGACCGGCCTGCTCCAAGAAGCCGGTGCCCTCTCACCGCGCACCACGGCCGTGCACGCCACGCACCTGACGCCCGAGGACATCGCAACACTCGGCGGCACGGGCACGGGCGCGTGCTTCTGCCCGACCACCGAGGCCGACCTCGCCGACGGCATCGGGCCGGCGCGCGAACTGGCCGACGCGGGCAGCCCGTTGTCGCTGGGCAGTGACCAGCACGCGGTGATCGACCCGTTGCTGGAAACTCGCGCGCTGGAGCACAACGAACGCCTCCGCACCGGCCAGCGCGGTCGCTTCTCGCCGGCAGAACTGCTGCGGGCCGCCACCCGGCACTCCGCACTGGGATGGCCGGAAGGGGGCCGCATCGAACCAGGCGCGGCGTGCGACCTCGTGGCGATCAGCTGTTCGACACCGCGCACCGCGGGTTCGTTGCCGCAGCAGGTGTTCCTGTCGGCGACGGCGTCCGATGTGGACACCGTGGTGGTCGGCGGCCGGGTGGTCGCCAGCGGTGGCGTGCACGAGACTTTGGGAGACGTCGGCAGGCTGCTGGCGGACGCGATCGAGGAGCTGTGGGCATGAGCGTGCTGATCACCGGCATCGGCGAGCTGACGACGAACAGCGAGGCCACCGGCGACGCGCTGATCATCGACGGCGAGCAGATCGCGTGGGTGGGTCAGGCGTCGGAGGCCCCGGCGGCGGACGAACGGGTCGACGTCGAGGGACGTGCCGTGCTGCCCGGCTGGGTCGACAGCCACACGCACCTGGTGTTCGCGGGCGACCGCACCGCCGAGTTCGGCGCGCGCATGGCCGGCAAGCCCTACACCGCGGGCGGCATCGCGGTGACGGTCAACGCGACCCGGCAGGCCACCGACGCCGAACTGTCCGAGGTGGTTCGCAAGCACGTCGCCGAGGCCCTGAAGCAGGGCACGACGTTCGTGGAGACCAAGACCGGCTACGGCCTGAACGTCCAGGACGAGGTCCGCAGTGCCCGCATCGCCGCCGAGCACGCCGACGAGGTGACGTTCCTCGGCGCCCACCTGGTCCCGCCGGGCGAGGACGCCGACACCTACGTCGATCTGGTCCGCGGCGAGATGCTCGACGCCGTCGCACCTCTCGTGCGCTGGGCCGACGTGTTCTGCGAGAAGGGCGCCTTCGACTACGACCAGTCGAAGGCCGTGCTCGTGGCCGCCCAGGAGAAGGGCCTCGGCCTGCGCGTGCACGGCAACCAGCTCGGCGAAGGCCCCGGCGTGCGGCTGGCCGTGGAGCTAGGTGCCGCCTCGGTCGACCACTGCACCTACCTGTCGCAGGCGGACGTCGACGCGCTGGCGTCGTCGGACACCGTCGCCACGCTGCTTCCGGCGTGCGACCTCTCGACCCGCCAGTCCCTGCCACCCGCGCGTGCCCTCCTGGACGCCGGTGCCACGGTCGCGCTCGCCAGCAACTGCAACCCCGGTTCGTCCTACACCTCGTCGATGGCGTTCTGCGTGACGACAGCGGTCCTGCAGATGCGGATGACCGTCGAGGAAGCGGTCTGGTCGGCGACGGCGGGTGGCGCGCGGGCGTTGCGCAGGGACGACGTCGGGGTGATCCGCCCTGGTGCGCGGGCAGATCTGCACGTGCTGGACGCGCCCTCGATCACGCATCTGGCGTACCGGCCGGGAGTCCCGTTGACCTACTCGGTGTGGCGTCGGGGCGAACGAACCAATTGAGACCGCCGTCTCATTACCCTTCGTGTGGGCCTACTGGCGGAGGGTTCGGCACCGTACGGTGGCACCGTGGTGGATTTCGCCGAGGCCCTGACGAAAGCCGTCGACAACAGCGGCCTCAGTCTCGAACGCATCCAGCACCACCTGGCCGCCCGCGGCATGCAGGTGAGCATCTCGACGCTCAGCTACTGGCGCCGCGGCCGCAGCCGTCCGGAGCGCCCTGAGTCGCTGAAGGTCGTCGCGGCGCTGGAGGAGCTGCTCGACCTCGGGGAGGGGTTTCTCACCGACCGGCTCGGCGACAAGCGGCCACGAGGGCGCTGGGTCGGGCAGTCGATGTCCCTCGAGGACATGTGGGACTCCCGCGCCACCGATCTCGGCGAGGTCATGGCGCGGATCGACCGGTTGCAGCCCACGGCGTCGACGTACCTCAGCGTGCAGGACCGGCAGGTGATCGGGCCGGACCGCCGTGAGGTCCTGAACCACTGCACCGGCGTCGTGCAGGCGCTGGAGGACGGTGTCGACAGGTTCCTGGCCATCCAGCTCGCCGATGCGACGGACCTCGGCGTGCCGACGATCGAGGCGGGGCCGCCGTGCCGGCTCGGCAGGGTCCGGAGTGAGGACTCGACCGGGTTCCTCGTCGCGGAGATCCTCTTCGACCGGATGCTCAGAGCGGGCGAGACGGCCCTCGTCGACTACACGGTCCGGATGAAACCCGGTGCGGACAGCGAGGTCTGCGACCGGCGGTTCCTGCGGCCGGTGGGCGAGTACACGCTGCAGATCGACTTCCACCCGGACGCGGTGCCGGCGCGGTGCTACGAGTTCGCCCGGCCATCGCTGCACGAACCCGAGACCGCGCTGAACGACCTGTGGATCGGGACGACCGCGTCCACGCACATCCACGTGCGGAACTCGAAGCCCGGAATCTATGGAGTGCGGTGGGAGTGGGAGTAGCCGCTACTCCCGCTCCCACCGCAAGCGCCCCCAGTCGATCGATGCGTCAGGCCGAGCCGCATTCGGCCTGGTCATCGAGGGCGCCAGGATGGCCGTCGCCGCCGCAGGGGAGCGGCGACGGCAAGCTTCCTAGACCTTCAGCAGCAGGTTCGGAGAACCCGTCTTGATGTCGGTCAGCTTGTTCGGCGTGGCCGCGCCGACGAGCGCGCCGCGCACCTGGGCGGGCGTCGCGCTCGGGTTCGTGCTCAGGTAGAGCGCGGCCGCACCCGCGACGTGCGGTGAGGCCATCGACGTGCCGCCCATGGACCGTGTGCCGGTGTCGTTGCTGTGCGAGGCGGAGACGATGTCGCTGCCAGGCGCCCAGATGTCCAGGCACTGGCCGTAGTTCGACGAGCCCGCCGACCAGATCGAGCGCTTGTCGGCGCGGTCGGAGGCACCGACCGTGATCGCCTCCGGCGTGCGGGCCGGGGTGAAGTTGCACGCGTCCTGGCCGCTGTTGCCGCCGGCCAGCACGTAGGTGAAGCCCGCGGTGATCGACCGCTTGACGGCGTTCTCCAGCGAGCTGTTCGTGCCGCTGCCGCCGAGGCTCATGTTGACGACAGCGGGCTTCTTGCCGTTCGCCGTCACCCAGTCGATGCCGCGGATGATGCCGTCCCACGCGCCGCTGCCGTTGCAGTCGAGCACGCGGACGCCGACGACCTTCGCCTTCTTCGCGACGCCGTACGTCCTGCCCGCGATCGTGCCGGCGACGTGCGAGCCGTGGCCCTGGCAGTCCTGCGCGACGGCGTCGTTGTCGATGAAGTCGTAACCGTCGGAAGCGCGGCCCTCGAATTCGGAATGCGTTTTCCTGATTCCGGTGTCAAGAACGTACGCGGTCACGTTCGACGCGGTGTTCGGGTAGGTGTAGGACTGGTTGAGCGGCAGGTTCGCCTGGTCGATCCGGTCGAGTCCCCAGGTCGGGTTCGACTGGGTCTCCTGGATGGTGGCGAAGGTGTTGCGCTCGACGAATTCGACATCGGGGTCGGCCGCGAGCCGCCGCGCCTGTCGTTCGGACATCCCCGTGACGGAGAAGCCGTGCAGTGCGGTGCTGTACGTGTGCTTGAGAGAGCCCTGGTAGCGGGACGCCAACGCGCTGGCAGGGGTGCGCGCTCCGTCCTTCAGCACCACGATGTAGCTGCCCTCGACCGCCTGTGCGCCCGCACCGGGCAGCACTGCTTCCTCAGCGATCGCGGTGGGCGTCAACATCGCCGTGGAAGCAATGCTGAATGCCGCCGCAATGGCGACATGACGCCGTAGTGCCATGGGGTTCCTCCTGGCAGGGAATGAACTGGGGAACACCAAGAAACTAACGCGAGTTGTGCTCCGGATAACAGGTTCGAAACTTCAGTTCTCAATACTGTCAAAACTGTGGCGAACCTCGGTTTTGTGCACTCGCCGTGCTGGGCGGGCCGGTTTCGATCACGGGCCGTAGCATTCCTCCATGCAGGAATTCGCCGAGGCGCTGGCCAAGGCCGTGGAGGCGAGCGGCCTCAGTCTGGAGCGGATCCAGCACCACCTCGAACTGCGCGGTGTGCAGGTGAGCCTGTCGACGCTGAGCTACTGGCGCCGTGGCCGCAGCCGTCCGGAACGGCCGGAGTCGCTCGTCGCGGTCGCCGCTCTCGAAGAGATCCTGAAGCTGGCGCCTGGCGCGTTGACCGGCAGCCTCGGCGACAAACGGCCGCGCGGCCGGTGGGTCGAGCGGGCCGCCGCCCTGGAGGGGATCTGGCAGGAGGCCGCGATCGACCTCGGCCGTGAGCTCGCCCGTGTCGACAAGTTGCTGCCGTACCCGGCGAAGTACCTCACCGTCCGGGACGTGGCGGTGATCGGACCGGACCGGCGTGAGATCGAGATGCGGACCAGTTCGGTGATCGAGGCGTTCGAGGACGGCGTCGACAGGATCCTCGTCGCGCGGACCGCGGACGACACCGACCACTCGCCCGGCGAGATCTTCGCGCAGAAGTCGTGCCGCATCGGCAGGGTGCGCAGCGACGCGGACAACAAGCTGATCGTCGCCGAGGTCATTCTCGACCGGGTGCTGCGGGCGGGGGAGACCGCGCTCGTCGACCTCAGGTACACCTCGGATCCCGGCGCGGACAGCGTCTCGGCGGACCGCCGGTTCGTTCGCGCTCAGCGCGACTACGTGCTGGAGGTCGAGTTCCATCCCGGTGCGGTGCCCGCGCGGTGCCACAGCTTCATGCGGACCGAGCCGGGTGCGCCGGACGTGGAGACGGGAGAGCTGTGGATCGGCACCACGGCCTCCGCGCACCTCGTGGTGCGCGAAGCCCAAGCTGGTGTCGTCTACGGCATCAAGTGGGAGTGGGAGTAGCGGCCCTCGCTCGCTACTCCCACAGCTGTACATCGAGGGTTCTGTTCCCCTAGTTCCCGATGTGCAGCAGCCTGTTGGGCGATCCGATGCGGAGGTCGCGCAGGTTGGCGGTCGTCGTCGCGCCGTTCACGAGCGCGTCGCGCACCTGCTGGTTCGTCGCGTTCGGGTTCGCGCTCAGGTACAGCGCCGCGGCGCCGGCCACGTGCGGTGCCGCCATCGACGTGCCACCCCTGAACTCGGTGGCGAAGTTGTTCGCGAACGACGCGGCCTGGATGTTCCCGCCTGGCGCCCAGAGGTCGACGCAGCGCCCGTGGTTCGACGACTCGGGCCAGCGGAACGCCGCGCGGTTGTCGTTGCGGTCGGTCGCGCCGACCGTGATCGCCTCGGGAACCCAGGCGGGAGTGAAGTCGCAGGCGTCGATGCCGTCGTTGCCCGCTGCGAGCACGTAGGTGAACCCGGCCGCGATCGACCGCCTGACCGCGTCCTCCTGAGCCTGGTTGCGGCCCACGGCGCCGAGGCTCAGGTTGACCACCGCGGGGCGGATGCCGTTCGCGGTGACCCAGTCGATGCCCATGGCGACGCTGTCCGCCTCGGCGAAACCGTTGCAGCCGAGCACCTTGACCCCGATGGCCTGCGCCCGCTTGGCCACACCGTAGGTCCTGCCTGTGAGCGTGCTCGCGACGTGGGTGCCGTGTCCATTGCAGTCATCCGCGATCGGGTCGTCGTTGACGAAGTCGTAACCGTGCGACGCGCGTCCCTCGAAATCGACGTGGGTCGTTCGAATTCCGGTGTCGATGACATAGGCGCGCACATTCGCCGCCGCGCGGTCAGGAAAGGTGTAGGTGCCGCTGAGCGGAAGGTGGCGCTGGTCGATGCGGTCCAGCCCCCATGCCGGGCCGTGCTGCGTGTCCTGGGTCTTCACCAGGAGGTTGCGCTGCACGTAGGAGACCCTGGGGTCGGCTGCGAGACGCCTGGCCTGCTTCTCGGACATGTCCCGCACGGAGAAGCCGTTGAGAGCGGCCCGGTAAGTCCGCTTGAGCGCGCCCTTGTACTTGCTCAACAGGGTCTGCGGGGAGGCGCTGACCCCGTCCTTGAGCACGACGATGTAACTGTTCGCCACGGCGTCCCCGGTGCCGATGACGTCCTTTTCCGCATTGGCGGTCGGAGTGCAGATGGCGGTTGCGATCAATGCCGCAGCAATGCAGATCTTGGTTCTCATCGAGTTCCTCCTGGCAGGGTCGAACGCGATGAACGTAACTTCACGAGTGAGTGAAATGACAGGTGAGAAAATTTGGCCTTCAATACTGTCAAATCTGTGGCGAGCTGGAGCAACTCCACGTGGCACAATGCCGCGCCGCGAGGCAGGGTGGACGCATGGAGTACACGAACCTCGGTCGCAGCGGCCTGTCCGTCTCCCGCCTGTGCCTCGGCACGATGAACTTCGGTCCCGAGACGACCGAGGCCGACAGCCACGCGATCATGGACCGCGCCCACGAACACGGCCTGAACTTCTTCGACACGGCCAACGTCTACGGCTGGAAGAAGGGCGAGGGCGTCACCGAGAACATCATCGGCAACTGGTTCGCCCAGGGCGGCACCCGTCGCGAAAGGACGGTCGTCGCCACCAAGCTCTACGGCAGCATGGGCGACTGGCCCAACGAGACCAAGCTGTCGGCGCTGAACATCCGCCGCGCCGCCGACGCGTCGTTGAAGCGCCTGCAGACCGACTACATCGACCTGTACCAGATGCACCACGTGGACCGCGAAACGCCGTGGGACGAGATCTGGGAAGCCTTCTCCGTGCTGCGCCAGCAGGGCAAGGTCATCTACTTCGGCTCGTCGAACTTCGCCGGCTGGCACATCGCCCAGGCGCAGGAAGCAGCGCGCACCCGCGGCTTCCTCGGCCTGGTCTCCGAGCAGTCCATCTACAACCTCATGACCCGCTGGGTCGAGCTGGAGGTCCTGCCGGCGGCTCGTCACTACGGGCTCGGCGTGATCCCCTGGTCGCCGTTGCACGGCGGGTTGCTGGGTGGGGTGTTGCGCAAGCAGCGCGAGGGCGGTGGCTCTCGCAGCTCGTCCGGCCGGTCCGCGGACGCGCTGGAGAAGTACCGCGACACGATCGACGCCTACGAGAAGCTGTGCGCGGAGATCGGCGAGGACCCGGCCAACGTCGGTCTCGCGTGGCTGCTGCACCAGGACGGGGTCACCGCGCCGATCATCGGGCCGCGCACCGTCGAGCAGCTCGACAACTCGTTGCGGGCGGCGGAGTTGAAGCTGGACGCGGAGGTGCTGGGGAAGCTGGACGAGCTGTTCCCGGCACCGGCGCCGAACGGCTCGAAGCCGGCCCCGGAGGCCTACGCCTGGTAGGGCTTGGGCGTCTGCAAGTACCACCGACTGCCAGTTGGCAGTACTTGCAGACGCCCTCAGGTCAGACCGGGATGCGCTTCCAGCTCTGCGGAGCGCCGCCCCAGCAACGCCACTGCCAGATCTTGCCGCCGTTCCAGTTCTCGTTGGGGTTGGCGTCGAGGCACCTCAGGCTGTGCTCGTTCTGCAGCGTGTTGGCCAGGCCCGGTGCCTGCGCCCACTTCTGGAACGCGGTGCCGTTGCACTTCCAGACCCACACCTTGCCGCCGTCCCAGTTCTCGTTCGGGTTGGCGTCGAGGCACATCGTGGTGTCCAGCAGCGGCCTGATGGTGCGGTCGTCGAAGAACAGCCACTTCTGCTCGTCGGAGCCGTCGCGGTCGAACTGCCGGACCAGGCCGCCGTTCGTGCTGACCTGGCTGCGCAACACCTCCAGGACCCGGCCCGGCGGAGTGCCGACCTGCAGCACGTACGGGCCGGCCACGGCCTGCGCGCCCACCGGTGCCGGTGCCGCGGAGGCCACTGCCGGCAGCGCCACCATCGCGAGCGTCGCGGCGGCGATCATCATCTTCTTGAACAAGACTCCCCCTCAGGAGCTGCGGTGATCGAACAACCTGATCATCGCGGCGCCGCGAGGGGGAGTGCCTGAGCATCGGGGTGCTCAAAAACGTCGGCAAAAAGCCAAAAGCTCCCAAAAGGAGAGCCTTCGTCAGTCCTCGAAGTCGTCCTGGTCGTCGCGCGCCAGGTAGGTCGCGAACCGCTCGATGGCCGTCTCGAAGTCCGGGTTGGCGTCGACGAAGGCGCGGAGCTTGTCGGCGAGCAACGTGAAGGTGATCTCCTCGTCGCCGCGCCGCTTCTCGAGCTCCTCGATGCCGCGGTCGGTGAAGTACATGGGAAAACTCCTGTGAGGGCTGAAGAAAACGAGCCGCCGAACCCAGTGGGTCCGGCGGCTCGTTTCGGTCAAACGGTGATCACTCGAACGCGCGGGTGATGATCTCCCGCTGCTCGACCTCGTGCACCTTGCTCGAACCGGCCGACGGGGCGGCCATCGGGCGGCGCGACACGCGGCGGACGGTGCCCAGGTGCTCGGGCAGCAGCTCCGGCAGGGCCAGACCGTAGAACGGCCAGGCACCCTGGTTCGCCGGCTCCTCCTGCACCCAGCGGACGTCCTTCGCGTTCGGGTAGCGCTCCAGGGTCTCGGTCAGCTTGCGGGCCGGGACCGGGTAGAGCTGCTCGACGCGCACGATCGCCACGTCGCCGCCGCCGCGCTTCTCGCGCTCGGCGTGCAGTTCGTAGGAGATCTTGCCGCTGCACAGCAGGACCTTCGTGACCGCGTTCTCGTCCTTGATCGTCGGGTCGTCGATGACCGACTGGAAGCGGTCGTTGATGAACTCGTCGGTCCCGGACACCGCGGCCTTGAGGCGCAGCATCGACTTCGGCGTGAACACCACGAGCGGCCGGTCGACGCCGTCGAGGGCGTGGCGGCGGAGCAGGTGGAAGTAGTTCGCCGGGGTCGACGGCACCGCGACGGTCATGGAGCCCTCGGCGCACAGCTGCAGCCAGCGCTCGATGCGGCCCGACGTGTGGTCGGGGCCCTGGCCCTCGTGGCCGTGCGGCAGCAGGATCACGACGTCGGAACGCTGACCCCACTTGGCCTCACCGGACGAGATGAACTCGTCGATGATCGGCTGCGCGCCGTTGACGAAGTCGCCGAACTGCGCTTCCCACAGCACGAGCGCCTGCGGGTTCGCGACCGAGTAGCCGTACTCGAAGCCGACCGCCGCGAACTCGGACAGCACCGAGTCGTAGACCATGAACTTGCCCTGGTCCGGCGACAGGTTCTGCAGCGGCGTGTACTCGTCGCCGGTCTTGCGGTCGACCAGGGTGGCGTGGCGCTGCACGAACGTGCCGCGGCGCGAGTCCTGACCGGCCAGGCGGACCTTGCGGCCCTCCATCGAGAGCGAGCCGAGCGCGAGCAGTTCCGCGAACGCCCAGTCGATGCCACCCTCGCGCGCCATCTTCGCGCGGCGCTCCAGCACCGGCTTGACGCGGGCGTGCGGCGTGAAGTCCGCGGGCAGGTTCACGTGCGCGTCGGCGATGTGCTCCAGCACCTCGCGCGAGATGCCGGTGGGCAGCTTCGCCGGGACCTGCTGCTCGGCCTCCACCGACGGGCTGACCGTCACCGGGTGCTTCTCGAGCTCGCGGACCTCGTTGAACACGTGCTCCAGCTGGCTGGAGAAGTCCTGCAGCGCCTTCTCGGCCTCTTCGACGGTGATGTCGCCGCGGCCGATCAGGGACTCGGTGTAGGTCTTGCGGACCGAGCGCTTCTGGTCGATGACGTCGTACATCGCCGGCTGCGTCATCGAGGGGTCGTCGCCCTCGTTGTGGCCGCGGCGGCGGTAGCAGACCATGTCGATCACGACGTCCTTGTGGAACGCCTGGCGGTAGTCGACGGCCAGCTTCGCGACCCAGTAGCAGGCCTCGGGGTCGTCACCGTTCACGTGGAAGACCGGCGAGCCGATCATCTTCGCGACGTCGGTCGAGTACTTCGAAGACCGCGAGTGCTCCGGCGCGGTGGTGAAGCCGACCTGGTTGTTGACGACGATGTGGACCGTGCCACCGGTGCGGTAGCCGCGCACGAGCGCCAGGTTCAGCGTCTCGGCCACGACACCCTGACCGGCGAAGGCCGCGTCACCGTGCATGGCGACCGGCAGGACGGGGAAGAAGTCGCCGCCCCGGTCGATCAGGTCCTGCTTGGCGCGCACGATGCCTTCGAGCACCGGGTCGACGGCCTCGAGGTGCGACGGGTTCGCGGTCAGCGACACCTTGGTCTCGCCGTCGCCGAACATCCGGAAGTACTTGCCCTCGGCACCGAGGTGGTACTTCACGTCGCCGGAGCCGTGCGCCTGGCCGGGGTCGAGGTTGCCCTCGAACTCGCGGAAGATCTGCGAGATCGGCTTGCCGACGATGTTCGCGAGCACGTTCAGGCGGCCGCGGTGCGGCATGCCGACGACGACCTCGTCGAGCTCGTGCTCGGCGGCCTTGTCGAGCACCGCGTCGAGCAGCGGGATGACGGTCTCGCCGCCCTCCAGCGAGAACCGCTTCTGACCGACGTACTTGGTCTGCAGGAACGTCTCGAAGGCCTCAGCCGCGTTCAGCTTGCTGAGGATGTACTTCTGCACGGTGGCCGGCGGCTTCTCGTGCGGAACCTCGACGCGGTCCTGGATCCACCGGCGCTCTTCCGGCTCCAGGATGTGCATGTACTCGACGCCGACGGTGCGGCAGTACGAGTTGCGCAGCACGCCCAGGATGTCGCGCAGCTTCATCCGCTCCTGGCCGGCGAACCCGCCGACCGGGAACTCGCGGTCGAGGTCCCACAGCGTCAGGCCGTGGCTGAGCACGTCCAGGTCCGCGTGGCTGCGCTGGCGGTAGTTCAGCGGGTCCGTGTCGGCCATCAGGTGGCCGCGGGTGCGGAACGCGTCGATCAGCTCGATGACGCGGGCCGTCTTGTCGACAGCGCCCTCTGGGATGTCGGCGACCCAGCGGATCGGCTCGTACGGCAGCCGCAGCGACGCGAAGATGTCGTCGTAGAAGCCGTCCTCGCCGAGCAGCAGCTGGTGGATGCGCCGCAGGAACTCGCCCGACTCCGCACCCTGGATGATGCGGTGGTCGTACGTGGAGGTCAGCGTGATGATCTTGCTGACGCCCATGTCGGTGAGCGCCTGCTCGCTGGTGCCCTGGAAGTGCGCGGGGTACTCCATCGCGCCGACACCGATGATCGCGCCCTGACCGGCCTGCAGCCGCGGCACCGAGTGGTTCGTGCCGATCGTGCCGGGGTTGGTCAGCGAGATCGTGGTGCCGGAGAAGTCGTCGGCCGTCAGCGAACCGGACCGGGCCTTGCGGATCAGGTCCTCGTAGGCCTGCCAGAACTGCGTGAACGTCATGTTCTCGCAGCCCTTGACCGACGCGACGACCAGCGTGCGCTGCCCGTCCTTGCCGGGCAGGTCGATCGCCAGGCCGAAGTTCACGTGGTCCGGCGTGACGACGAACGGCTTGCCGTTGTCCTCGGCGTAGTGCCGGTTCATGTTCGGGTAGGCCTGCAGCGCCCGCACCACCGCGTAGCCGATGACGTGCGTGAAGGAGACCTTCCCGCCGCGCGTCCGCTTCAGGTGGTTGTTGATGACGATGCGGTTGTCGGCCAGCAGCTTGGCGGGCACGGCGCGCACGCTGGTCGCGGTCGGAACGGTGAGCGAGAGCTCCATGTTCTTCGCGATCGCGGCGGCGGCACCACGCAGCTGCTTCTGCTCCGGCTGCGCACTCTGTGCGCTCTGCGTGACCGGCTTGGCCTTCGCGGCCTGCTGGGGCGCGGGCTTGCCGGTCTGCGGCAGCGTGGCCGCGGGCTTGGGCTGCGCGGCCGGCTTGGGCGCGGCGGGCGCGGCCTTGCCGTTGTCGGCGGCCGGCGGCGTCACGGTCGCGGTCTTGGTGGTCGTGGAACCACCCTCGCTGGCCGTGGCGGTACTGCCGTTGCCGCCCGCACGCTTGTAGTCGGCAAAGAAGTCATGCCACGCCGGGTCTACCGATGACGGGTCCGCGAGGAACTGATCGTACATCTCCTCGACGAGCCACTCGTTCGGCCCGAATTGTGACGCAGGACTGCTGCTGGACACGGCTCGCGCTCGCCTCTATCCATCTCGCTCTTGGTGTTGACTCATGCGGTAGTCAGGTTAGTCCCCCTGGCCCGGCCCTTCACACGCTGGAGGTACCTGGCAAGGAGTGGTCTGTCACAGGATCGATCAGGACGGCCCCGGCGTCACCCGCAGTTGAGCAGTTCTTGATGTGCGTCTCACTACGTCGCCTCCCTTTCGGGTAATCCTCACTGAGCTGTTGGACGGGCATACGCACCGAGAGCAGTGATCAGTTCACGACGGGTGCAACACGGGGGCTCTGCGGACTGATCTTGTCAGCCGATCTTGTCAGCCGAGCGAACGCCGGATCGAACTCGACATCGCCTTCACGAAGTCCTCCCTGATCCGGTCCGTGGTGCGGTCCAGCGACAGGTACGGGTTCAGGTCCTCCAACTCGACCAGCAGCAGCTCCCCGCCCTGCGTACGACACCCGTCGACGCGCTGGATCCCGTGCCCGAGGTCGTTCCAGCCGATGAACTTCCGCGCGAATTCCAGATCTTCGGTGCTGGGTTCGTACAGGGCGAGTTCCCAGCGTTGCGCGGGATCCGGCGCGTTCAACGCGTACTGGAACTCGTGGTCCACGAAGTAGAACGACACCTCGTACCGGAAATCGATCTTGGGTTGGATCAGGACGTCTTCTTCGTCGCGGCTTTTGTCGCGGGCTTTGTCTGCGAGGTTGTCCGCGAGATCGTTCCCGGCCACGAACTCGAGCCCGTGCGAGTCGGCCCCGGCCTTTGGCTTCACGACGTACTCGTCGGCCCGCGGAAGCCGGTCCAGGTGGGCTGCGTCGTCGATCGTGGGGATGACCGGGTACCCCTGCTCGGTCAGATCGATCAGGTACTGCTTGCCCGCCATGTCGGCCTTGCCGGTGAGCGGGTTGTAAACGCGCTGCCCGGCGGCCTTCGCCTGCTCGCGGAAGCGGGCATAGGCCTCGGGGTAGTCGATCACCGGCCCGCTGTTCCGCACGACCACCGTGTCGAAGCCGCTCATCAGGGCCGCGGCGTCCTCAGGATGACAGACGGCCAGGTCGAACTCGGCCCGCAGCTTCGACGTCAGGTAGATGTCCTCGTCGCAGTAGCGCCGGCCTCGCGCAGGGTAGGAGAGGTCGGAGACGTACAGGACGCTGGGGCGGGTCGGCATCGGGAACTCCTTGACCTGGCTGGTCTGGGAGTTGGTTTGTACGTCATGGGCGGTGCCGGGCACGAGGGTTCGTGGCGGGGGCCACGGGCTTGGCGGTGGGCGTGGAGGGCGGAGCGTGCTGGCGCGTGCCGGGGGATGGAGGGCAGGGCGTGTTGGGTCACGCGTCCGGTGGCGGTGGGGAGGACGGGGCGCGCTGGGCCACGGGTCCGGTGGCGGTGGGGAGGACGGGGGGCGCTGGGCCACGGGTCCGGTGGCGGTGGGGAGGACGGGGCGCGCTGGTGGCACAGGTCTGGGGGCGGGTGGCGAGGACGGGGCGTGGCTCGAGAAGCCACGGGTTTGGTGGTGGGTGAGGAGCACGGAGCGTGCTGGCGGTGCCGGGGGATGGAGATGAGGACGAGGGCTTGGGACGGTCCGCAGTCCGGCAGTCCGGCAGTCCGGCAGGTCCGGCAGTCCCGCGGCCCCGCGGCCAGCAGCCGCAGCCGCAGTCCCGCGGTCCGCAGTCCCGCAGCTCGCAGTCCCGCAGCTCGTGGGCCCGGAGCCCGCAGCCGGAGCCGGAGCCTGGCGACGGGGCTGGAGTCCGCAGACTGGCGACAGGGCGGGCGACGGGGCCGGGGGCGGCAAGGAGCCGGGGCTGGGTGCGGGAGCGGGCTGAGGGTGGGCGGGCTGAGGGAGGGGCTGGCGGAGACGGGCTGAGGAACGGGGCTGGGTCAGGCGGCTTCGGCTGTGCCGTGGCGCCACAGGCGGGCGTAGGCGCCGTCGGCTGCCAGGAGTTCGGCGTGGGTGCCCTGCTCGGCGATGCGGCCGTTTGCCAGGACGACGATACGGTCGGCTCGGGCGGCCGTGGCCAGGCGGTGGGCCACCACGAAGGTGGTTCGGGCGCCGGTCAGGTGGTCGCTGGCGGCCAGGACGGCGGACTCGGTTGACGGGTCCAGGGCGGCGGTGGCCTCGTCCAGGAGGAGGAGGTCTGGTTTGACGAGTTCAGCGCGGGCCAGGGCCACGAGTTGGCGTTGGCCGGCTGAGAGGTGGTTGCCGCGTTCGCCCACGGGTTGGCGGAAGCCGTTGGGCAGGGAGGCGACCATGGGGAGGGCGCCTACGGCTTCCACGGCGTGCTGGATTTCGGATTCTGTGGCGGTGGGGCGGCCGTAGGCGACGTTGTCGGCCAGGTCGCCGCCGAAGAGGTGGGCCTCCTGGGGGACCACGCCCAGGCGTTGGCGGTAGGCGGAGAGGTCGTAGGTGCGGACGTCCACGCCGTCGACGAGGACGGTGCCTTCGGTGGCGTCGTAGAAGCGGGCGATCAGCTTGACGAGCGTTGACTTGCCCGCGCCGGTTTCGCCAACCAGGGCGACGGTTTCGCCTGGGGGGACGTGCAGGGTCACGTTGGCCAGGGCCGGTTCGTCGGCGCCGGCGTAGGTGAAGGAGACGTTCTGCAGCGACACCTCGCCGCGCAGGCGGGGTGGGACTGGAACCGGTGTCGACGGGGGTTCTACCGAGCTCGGCGTGCGGAGCAGGTCGCCGATGCGGCGCAGGCCCACGCGGGCCTGCTGGTAGCCGTCGAAGACGCCGGACAGCTGCTGGATCGGGCTGAAGAACAGGCCCAGGTACAGCAGGAAGGCCAGCAGGATGCCGGGGGTCAGGGTGCCTTCGGCCACGCGGTGGGCGCCTACGGCCAGGACCACGGCCTGGGCGACGCCGGAGAGCATTGCCACGAACGGGAAGTAGGTGGCGATGTAGCGCTGGGCGCGCAGCCGGGTGACGCGGTAGGCGTCGGAGCGTTCGGCGAAGGCCTCGGCGGAGTGGCGTTCGCGGGTGTAGGCCTGGGACACGCGCAGGCCGGAGACGTTCTCTTGGAGGTCGGCGTTCACGGCGCTGACGCGTTCGCGGGCTTCGGCGTACGCGGTCGAGGAAAGGCGCTGGAAGATCACCGTCGCGATCACCAGGAACGGGACCACGGCGAGGGCGATCAGGGCCAGCGAGGCGTCGGTGAACACCAGGGCCGCGGTGATGCCCACGACGGTGACCAGGCTGATCACGGCGGTGACGAGGCCGGTCTGCAGGAACGTCGAGAGAGCGTCGACGTCCGTCGTCATCCTCGTCATGATGCGGCCGGCCATCTCGCGCTCGTAGTAGTCGAGGCCGAGGCGTTGCAGGTGCGCGTAGCTGCGGACGCGGAGCAGGTACAGCAGGCGTTCGCCCAGGCGCGCGGCGAACACGGTGCTGCCCGCCGTGGTCAGCCAGCCGACCAGCACCAGACCGATGCCCAGCACGACCGCCTGCCACAACGCGGACTGCGCGCCTTGCGTGACGCCGCCGTCGATGCCGAAGCGCACCAGCGCGGGCAGGCCCATGCCCACCAACGCGTCCAGCACCACCAGCGCGGCCACGGCGGCGAGCGCCCAGCGGACCGGGCGCAGCAGGCGGGCCAGGCGGAAGGCGGGATCGGGCGCGCGCGGGTCTTCGCCGTGCAGCACCGGGACTTCGGTGGCCGGCGGCAGCGACCGCACCTGGGCCAGTAGTTCGGGCGTCGGCGGGCCACCGGCCAGCGCGGCCATGCCCCCTCCCGCGCCGCCACCTCCGCCTCCCCGGCGGCCGGCCGCGGCGGGTGCCGTGGTCCTGGCGTCGTCGATCAGGCGCTGGTCGAGGTCTTCCTGCGACAGCGCCGGCCACAGCTCGCCGGACACCACCGGCGCGGTGGACTCGATCGCCTCGTCGGGACCCGCCAGCAGGTCGCGGTAGAGGGCACAGCGCGAGGTCAGTTCGGCGTGGGTGCCGATGTCGACCACGCGGCCCGCGTCCAGCACCGCGATCCGGTCGGCCAGGGACAACGTCGAACGTCTGTGGGCCACCAGCAGCGTCGTGCGGTTGGCCGTCACCGAGGCGAGGGTCGCGTGGATCGCGGCCTCGGTCGCGTTGTCCACGGCGGACGTCGCGTCGTCCAGCACCAGCACACGCGGGTCGGACAGCAGCGCGCGGGCGAGGGCCACGCGCTGGCGTTGGCCGCCGGAGAGCGTCAGGCCGCGTTCACCGACCACCGTGTCGTAGCCGAGCGGTAAGGCCTCGATGAAGTCGTGGGCCTCCGCGGCCTTCGCGGCGCGCTCGACCTCGGCACGGGACGCGTCGGGCATGCCGTACGCGATGTTCGAGTACACCGTGTCGGAGAAGAGGAACGCCTCCTCGAACACGACACCCACCGCGCCGCGCAACGACTCCAGCCGCAACGTGCGCACATCCGCACCGCCGAGACGCACGGCACCGGAGTGCACGTCGTAGAAACGGGGCAGCAGCAGGGAAACCGTCGACTTGCCGGACCCGGAGGTGCCGACCAGCGCCAGCGTCTCGCCCGGTTCGACGGAGATCGAGAAGTCCTGCAGGACCGGTTCGCTGCGGGTGTACCCGAACGTCACGTCCGAGAACGAGATCCCCAGCGGCCCGGAAGGAACCTCACCGGGCCCGTCCGTCACGTCCGGCTGCGAGTCGATCAGCTCGTAGACCCGCTCCACACCGGCGCGTGCCAGCTGCGCGGACACCATCAGGCTCGACAACAACCTGGTCGGGCCGACGAGGTTCGCCACGTAGGTCGTGAACGCCAGGAACGTGCCCAGCGTGACCTGCCCGTGCAACGCCAGCCAGCCGCCCAGCCCCAGCACCGCGACCTGGCCGAGCAACGGCAGCGCCGTGACGGTCGCCAGCGGCTTCGACGACAGCCGGGCGGCCCGCATCCGTTCCGCGAACAGCGATTTGGCGTGCTTCTCCAGCCGCGCCACCTCGCGAGCCTCCTGGCCGAAGCCCTTCACCACGCGGACACCGGTGACGGTCTCCTCGACGTGCTGCGCGAGATCGGCGGCCCGTTGCTGCGCGGACCACGTGGCGGGGAACAACGTCAGCCGGGTGCGCCCGGCCAGCCACGCCACCAGCGGCAGCACGATGATCGCGATGATCGTCAGCGGCACCGAGAGGTAGATCATCGCGGCCAGGGCGGCCACCGCGAACACCACCGTGCCGACCGCGAGCGGCGCCATCATCAGCAGCGACTGCACCAGCTGCAGGTCGGTGATCGAGCGCGACACGATCTGCCCGGTGCGCATCTCGTCCTGCTTGGCGCCGTCGAGCCGCTGCACCGCGGAGAACACCCCGAGCCGCAGATCGTGCTGCACGCCGAGCGCCAGCCGCCCGCCCAGATAACGACGTAAGAACGCGGACCCGAACGTGAGCAGCTCCAGCACGACCAGCGCGACCATCAACGGCCACAACCGATCCGTGCGACCCACCGTCGAGTCGTCGATCGCCGTCTTGAGCAGCAACGGCCCCGCCGCCTGCAGACCCACGCCGACGACCGCGGCGATCAGCGACAGCACCACCAGTCGGGGGTGCTGCCAGCACGCTGCGGTCAGTCGGCGGATCCAGCCCTTTGTCACGGGACCCACATTACGTTCGGGGTCCGACACAAATTCGTGACGTCAGTTACCGCAGGTCAGGTGATGTCCTTGGACTGCGTGGCCGCCCAGCCGCCCGCGAACACGATCCCGGACCAGGCGAGGAACACCAGGCCCGACCACCACCAGTCCAGCGCCCCACCGGCACCGGCGATCGCACGCAGCACGTCCTCGATCTCCGGCGGCACCACACCCGCTGTGGACAGGAACAGGTCGACCGCGACCGACCCGGTCAGCCCGTTGATCGATCCGTTCGGCAGGAAGCCGATCACCGCCGGCACCTCGAGGTACGCGAGCACGCCGTGCAGCACGTTCTCGATCACCAGGAAGTACAGCAGCAGGAGCACGATCGCTCCTGCCACGTTCGGGATCAGCGCGCCCACGCCGACGCCGAACATCGTCATCAGGATCGACGACAGCACGCAGACCAGCGTCAGCATCGCCCAGCCACCGGCGTCCGGCAGCTGCCCGGACTCGCTGGTGAAGACGACCCCGATGCTGACGAACGCCATGATCACGAGGCCGTAGATCGCGCCCCACAGGACGTAGACCAGCATCTTCGCCAGCATCGACTGCATCCGCGACGGCGCGGTCAGGAACGTCGTCGTGATCGTCCTGCGGCTGATCTCACCGGAGATCGCCATCGCACCGAAGACCATCGGGAAGATCGTGGAGATGTTGATCGCCCGCGCCATGCCGAACAGCGAGACCTTCCACTGGTCCGGCGACACCCCGAGGAAGTTCGACACGTCGTCGACCTCGCTGGTCGACGCGAAGTCCACGAAGAACTGCCCCAGCAGACCGGTCGCGAGTCCCCAGCCGAGCGCCAGCACCGCGGTCGGGATCAGCAGACCCCACCAGAGCCCGGTCGTCGTCGTCTTGCGGAGCTCCGCCTGTACGAGGTTGCCCATCAGGCCCAACCACCCTGCTGTTGCTGCTGATACGGCGCCGGCGCGTAGCCGGCGTACTGGCCGCTGGTGAGCTGGAAGAACAGCCGCTCGAGGTCGACCTGCTCCTCCTGGATGCCGTAGATCGACACGCCGGCCTTCAACGCGCAGTCCGCCACGTACTTGGAGTCCACACCGGACACCGCCAGCCTGCCGTCGGGCAGCTGCTCGATCGTCTGCACGCCGTCAGCGCGCAAAGCGGTCGCGAGAGCGTTGATGTCCGACGGCTGCACGAGAACGCGTTTCTGCTGCGACTGCCGCAACTGGTCCAACGGCCCGTAGAACATCGTCTGCCCGCGCGAAATGATCACGACCTGGTCGACGGTCTGCTCGACCTCTGCCAGCAGGTGGCTGGAGATCAGCACCGTGCGTCCCATGCGCGCGTACGACTGCAGGAACGTGCGCAGCCACGCGATGCCCTCGGGGTCGAGGCCGTTCGCCGGTTCGTCGAGCACGAGCACCTGCGGATCGCCGAGCAACGCCGTCGCCAGCGCCAGCCGCTGCTTCATGCCGAGCGAGAACCCGCCCACCTTGCGATCGGCCGCGGAGCCCAGGCCGACCAGGCCGAGGACCTGGTCGGCCTGCGCGTCCGGCACGCCGATGGCCGCCGCGTACACGCGCAGGTGGTTGCGGGCGGAGCGAGCGGGGTGGAACCCCTGCGCCTCCAGCACCGCGCCCACCACGCGGCCGGGCTGGCCGAGCTGGTCGAACGGGCGTCCGTTGATCGTCGCCGTGCCGCTCGACGGTTTCACGAGCCCCAGCAGCATTCGCAGGGTCGTCGTCTTGCCGGCGCCGTTCGGGCCGAGGAAGCCCGTCACGCTGCCGGGTGACACGGTGAAACTCAGGTTGTGCACGGCCGTGACAGAACCGAACTGCTTGGTCAGGTTCTGGACCGCGATGAGGCCGCTGCCGTCATGCATGCGGCCCATCCTGCCCGAAACGTCACTCGGGCAATGCGTGCTTCGGCCTAGACACGACCGGCGCGCGGTGCACGACCTGCGGCGCGTCGGTCAAGATCGGTGGATCACCGCTGAGGATCGGCAGCTCGGTGGTCATCTCGGCCGGTGTCTCGGCGGGAATGTCGATCGTGCCCGATCGGGTGAAAGGGTTGCGCAACGGCCTGCGCCGCTCGCGGTGTGGCAGTCCCTCGCCGATCAGGTGCTGGTGCGCCATGTTCCAGATCTGGCACGGCCACCGGCGGCGCCGCAGCCAGCCAGGACACGCCTTGCACCGGCCGTCCTCGTCGGGCTGGTGCACGGTCAGCAACAGCCGCCAGCCGTCCGCCAGGCGGTGGATCTCCGCGCGGGCCAGCGGAACCAGCGCCTCGGCCTCACCGTGCTCCGCCACCTTGTCGAGCAGCGCCAACCGCTGCAGCACGGCGTCGCGCAGGGTCTGGTCCATCACATCTTCGCCGTGGCCTGGTCGAGCAAAGAGCCCAGCCGACGCGTCTGAGTGGCGGACATCACAGCGGTCTCGCCTGGCGGCGTGACGAGTAGAACTCGGTCATTCTCGACCAGAACGGTCATCGATCTGTCCCGACCGAACGGGTCGTGGCAGTGGATCCATCCCTGTGGTTCAGCCATGGAATCTCCCTTCGAGGGACACCCGACTCCGTCTTCATCGGCCGTAGGCCCTGCTCGCCGCACCGCACGCGGGGGAATTCACTCGTTTGCTGGACCGGTCCGGCAGGGGCAGTGGTCCACTCGGGGAAACTTTTGGGTCGCGTTTGTGTGGGGGTGCTGGGCGCGGCCGCCGTGGGCCCGCTATATTTGGTGACGGCGGCCCCGCTCCCAGTGACCCCCAGGCTGGTTGAGCGCGGCCGCCCTTTAATTTCCCCACTTCCCCCAGCACGTACCGGCGCATCGCTCTGCGCGAAATCCTCTTGCGCCCTGCGGTCTCGTACGCTGTAAGTTCCTCGTACACCGTAAGGGGGAGGAACGATGACTTCGACGACCGAGAAGGTCGGGGTGCAGCCGCACCCCCAGCGCTGGGCCGTGCTCGGCGTGCTCTGTCTGTCCGTGATGGTCGTGGTGCTGGACAACACCGTGCTGAACGTGGCGATCCCGTCGATCTCCACCGGCCTGGGGGCCAGCACCGCGGACATCCAGTGGATGATCAACGCGTATTCGCTGGCGCTGGCGGGTTTGCTGCTCACGACCGGTTCGCTCAGCGACAGGTTCGGCCGCAAGCGCGCACTTCTGGCCGGTCTCGCACTGTTCGGCACGGGAAGCGCGGTGGCGGCCTACGCGGGTTCGTCCGAGGCGTTGATCGCGGCCCGCGGCTTCATGGGCATCGGTGCCGCGGTGCTGATGCCAGGCACGCTGGCCGTGCTCATGCAGTTGTTCGACGACAAGGAACGCCCCAAGGCCATCGGCATCTGGGCCGCCGTCACGAGCCTGGGCTTCGCGGCGGGGCCGGTGATCGGTGGCGCGCTGATCAAGCACTTCTGGTGGGGCTCGGTGTTCCTGATCAACGTGCCGGTGGCGATCCTCGCGATCGCGGCCGTCGCGATGCTGGTGCCGGAGTCCAAGGATCCGACCGTGCGCAAGCCGGACGTGCTCGGCTCGATCCTGTCGATCATCGGCATGGTGTCGATCGTGTACGCGGTGATCGAGGTGCCGGAACACGGTTTCGGTTCGCTCGAGTTCGGCGTGCCGGTGGCGCTCGGGGTGGTGACGATGACCGGATTCGCGTTGTGGGAACGGCACACCGCCGATCCGATGCTCGATCTCGGGTTCTTCAAGAACCGCCGTTTCACCGGCGCGGTGGCGTCGGGCGTGCTGGCGGCGTTCGGCATGGCGGGCTCGCTCTTCCTGCTGACACAACACCTCCAGGGCGTGCTCGGCTACAGCCCGTTGGAAGCGGGTGTGCGCGTGGCGCCGATGGCGATCGCGTTGCTCGTCACCAGCAACACGTTGGGACAGCTCGTGATGAAGCTCGGTGCGGGCAGGGCGATGCTGCTCGGCATGACGATCGTCGCGGGCGGCGTGGCGTTGCTGTCGATCGGCACGACCTACCCGCCCACGCTGGCCGGGCTGATCCTCATCGGCGTGGGTGTCGGTGTGGCACAACCGGTTGCGGTCAACGCGCTGATGGGGTCGATCCCGCCGGAACGCGCCGGCATCGCGTCCGGGCTGTCGGGCACGCTGACGGAGCTGGGTTCCTCGTTCGGCATCGCGGTGCTCGGCGCACTGTTGTCGGCACGGTTCGTGGCCTCGTTGCCGGACGGCGTTCCGGGGCGATCACTGAGCGAGGCGCTGCACAGCGGTGCGGACATCACGGTCGTGCGCGAGGCGTTCTCCAACGGCATGAGCGTGAGCCTCGTGATCGGTGCGATCGCCGTGTTCCTGGGAGGTGTTGTGGCCAGCGTGCTGTTGCGGCGTGCTTAGGATCGCTGCTGTGGACAGCGTGTGGTTCGGCAAGCCCAGGCCCAGCAGCGGGCAGCCCCTCGGCCTGAGCCGGGAGGCCATCGTCCGCAAGGCGATGGAGGTGCTGGACGAGCACGGCATGCAGAAGCTGTCCATGCGCAAGCTGGCCGCGGAGCTCGGCGCGGCCCCGATGTCGCTGTACTGGCACGTGCCGACGAAGGACGCGTTGATCGAGCTGTGCCTCGACGAGGTCTACGGCGAGTTCGAGCTGCCGGGCCCCGACGACGAGTGGGAAACCGCGGTGCGCGGGATGATGCACTCGTTGCGTCATCTCGCGCTCAAGCACCCGTGGTGGGTCCGGGGTATCGGTGAGTTCAACAGCATCGGGCCGAACGCGGTGGCGATGGCGGACTCGATGTTCGAACCCATGCTCCGGGCGGGCCTGTCGATGGCCGTGGCGGCGCAGTCGATCTCGACGGTGTCGAGCTTCGTCGTCGGGTACGCGATCGCCGAGGTGAACTTCATCAGCCGGGGCGGGATGGACTCGCCGCCGCCGGACCTGGCGAAGATCGCGGACATGTACCGGGAGAAGCACCCCCACTACGTCGCGATGCTGGACGAGCAGGAGATCTGGTCGCTGGAGCGGCAGTTCGAGTTCGGGCTGGACTGCGTGATCGACGGCATCAAAGCCCGCGTCGTGGCGCTGAGATAGCTGAACGCAGCGCCTCGGCTTCCGGCGCGTGAATGCGCTCGTAGATCGAGAGAGCCTCGCTCCAAGCTTGGGTCGCTCGGTCATCTGCGCCCCGACTGCTCAGGGCGTCGCCAAGAAGCTGCAACGTGCGGGCGGTCTGGTAGTCATCCTCGCATTCGTCATAAATTCTGGCAGCGCTCACGAAGTGCTCGTCTGCCTGATCGAACTCGCCGAAGTCAGCCTCAAGTTGTGCGAGGTAACGAAGGAAGAGCGCTTCGTTCCATGAGTTTCCCGAGGAGCGGCAGATGCTGAGCGACTCGTGCAGGTGAGCTCGCGCATCGTCGAACCGTCCTTGGCGGTGATAGATGCGTCCAAGCTCGCCCAGCATGATCGCCTCGCCGCGCTGGACGTGCAGTTCACGATAGAGCGTTAGCGCCTGCTGGAAGTGTCCAGCCGCCTCCTCAAGATCGTCCAGTTGCTGAAGCGCCAGTCCTACCACGTGGTGGGAGACAGCTACGTGGCGTTGATTTCCCAGCCGTTGTGCGAGGTTCTTCATTCGTTTGGCGTGTTGAATCGACTCATCAAGCCGGTTCGCGCGCAACAAGGCGTCCACAAACGCGCTGAGGCTCACCAGTTCGACCTGCCTGTCGCCGAGCCGCTGGGCGTTCTCCAGACCAATCGCACATGCCTCGGCATCGGCCGCCCACTGACCGTGGCGGATGTAGTGGGTCGCCAGGCATATGGGTAGAAGGGCCGATATAAGCGTGTGGCCGTGTTGCGAGGCGTGATCGAGCACGGATCGAAGGTTTACGTGCTCTTGCCGGTACCACTCAACCGCGGAACTTCGAGAGCTGAACGGCTCCGGCTCGACGCCCTGTAGCTGGTGGTACTCCAAGCGCGCTCGTCCATGGTGGGGGTAAATGGTCAATCTCGCGACGTCAGCGGTGTGCAGATACCAGCTGAGCAGCAGCCGGACGCACTCCGCACGGTCCTCGGCGGTGTCACACGCCTGTGTGGTCTCGGCGGCGAAGTCTCGAACCAGGTCGTGGAACTGGAAGCGGTCGGGACCGACTTCGGTGATCAGGTGTCCGCTGGTCAGCGTATCCAGCAGTGGCCGGGCCTGCATCCCGGTCATCGCGGAGGCGGCCTGAGTGCTGATCGTCTGGCCGGGGTGGAGGCTGAGCAGGCGGAACAGCCGCGCGGCCGATGGGGGCAGAGCGAGGTAAGACCAGGCGAAGATCGAACGGATCGTGGCACTCGCATCGTCCTGGGTCGTGAGCGTGTCCAGCCGACGGTTGGCGAGGTTCGTCACCAGCGCGGCGATGGACCGGTGAGGCCGGTCGGCGACCTGTTCCGCCGCTATCCGGAGCGCGAGCGGCAACCCGGCGCACCGCTGCACCAGGTCGTTGGTGGCATCGGGTTCGGCGTCCGCACGAATTGGGCCAATGACGTCTCGTGCCAACGCCAATGCGTCGCGTGGTGGCAGCTCGCGCAGCACGATTCGATGCGCGCCGTCGCGTGCTGCCAGGCCTGCAAGGCGGTTCCGGCTGGTCACGAGAACCAAACAGGTCGGCGAGCCGGGCAGCAGCGGGCGAACCTGCTCCGCTGTGGCCGCATTGTCGAGCAGTACCAGTATGTGGCGGTCTGTGAGCAGCGACCGGTAGAGACCGGTCATGGCGTCGGTGTCTCGCGGTACAGCCGCACCGAACACTCCCAGCGCGGCTAGGAAACCTGTCAGCACGTCGGTCGACGTGAGCGGTGGCTGCGGTGAGAAACCGCGCAGGTTCACGTACAACTGGCCATCGGGAAATCGGTCGCGCACGCGGTGCGCCCAGTGCACTGCCACTGCTGTCTTTCCCACGCCGCCCACGCCCGCAATCGCCGAGATGATCACTGGGCGGGTGTTGCCGGACATCAGCACGTCGAGGACGTCAAGTTCTGTGGTGCGTCCGGTGAAGTGGGCGACGTCCGGTGGCAGCTGCTGTGGGGTCGTTCGAAACGGCTGCGGGTTTAGGTGGACGGAGCCTGCCTGAACCACCATGCCGGCATCACCGTGGACGACGTTGCGCGTCGAGTCACCTGACATGGCGGTAGATGATGCGGTTGACAGCAGCGAGATCGTGGCGGAACGGAGGCCGGTCACCTGTTCGGCTGCTGGATAGGCGAAACCCCCGCAGCGATGATCGCGTGCGGGGGCCTCATTCATTCAGTTGGCCTTAGATGACGCTCTCCAGCGGCGTGTGCACGAGGCCGGTCGCCTCGGCCACCGGGCCGTTGGTCAGCTGGCCGGCGTGGGCGTTGAGGCCCAGGGCGAGCGAACGGTCGTCCTTCAGCGCCTGCGACCAGCCCTTGTCGGCCAGCGCGACCGCGTAGGGCAGCGTCACGTTGGTCAGCGCGTAGGTCGAGGTGCGCGGGACGGCGCCCGGCATGTTCGCCACGCAGTAGAAGACCGAGTTGTGGACCTCGTAGGTCGGCTCGGCGTGCGTGGTGGGACGCGAGTCCTCGAAGCAGCCGCCCTGGTCGATCGCGATGTCGACGAGCACCGAGCCCGGCTTCATCTCGGAGACGAGGGAGTTGGAGACCAGCTTCGGGGCCGCGGCACCGGGGACGAGCACGGCGCCGATGACCAGGTCGGCCTCGCGGACGGCCTGCTCGATGGCGAAGGAGTTCGAGGCCAGCGTGCGCAGACGGCCCTGGAACTGGGCGTCGATCTGGCGCAGGCGGTCGACGTTGGTGTCGAGGATCTGCACGTCCGCGCCCATGCCGACGGCGATCGTCGCGGCGTTGATGCCCGCCACGCCGCCGCCGATCACGACCACGCGGGCCGGGGCGACGCCGGGGACGCCGCCGGGCAGCACGCCGCGGCCGCCGGAGGGCTTCATCAGCGAGAACGCGCCGACCTGCGGGGCGAGGCGGCCCGCGACCTCGGACATCGGGGCGAGCAGCGGCAGCGAACGGTTCGGGAGCTGCACGGTCTCGTAGGCGATGGCCGTGGTGCCGGAGGCCAGCAGGGCCTCGGTCAGCGGCTTGTCGGCGGCGAGGTGCAGGTACGTGAAGAGGGTCTGGCCGGCGCGCAGGCGGGGGTACTCCGCCGCGATGGGCTCCTTGACCTTGAGGACCATGTCGCCCTCGGCCCAGACGTCGTCGGCGGAAGCGAGGATCTTGGCGCCCGCGGCGAGGTACTCCTCGTCGGTGATGGCGGAACCGAGGCCTGCGCCCTGCTCGACGAAGACGTCGTGGCCGCGGCTGGTCAGTTCGTGGGCACCGGCCGGGGTGAGAGCGACGCGGTACTCGTGGTTCTTGATCTCGCGGGGAACTGCGATCCGCACGATGACTCCTCCGTTCGGGCTGGCCTCTGTCTCACAATGTGGAGCAGTCCGAAGGTCATGTCACCGTGCGGATCGCACTATCCGGTCACTGTCTGGTTGTTCTGTAAGGACAAAGCCACCTTGAACACCCATGCGTGCTGGCCGACGCCCTGAGGCACGTCGACCACCAGTTTTCCACTCGATCGGGTCCATTTCAGGGGCCTGTCATGACCCAGCAACGTGATCTTGTCTCCGTCCTTGAGCGGCACCGGGGCGTCGACCACGAGCTGTGACCCCGGCTGGGCCAACGAGGTGATGTAGAACGCCTCGTTCGGCTTCACCGTGAACCGCAGCGAACCCAGCTGGGCCATCCGCGACCAGTACGTCGTGCCGTAGATCGACTCGCCGTTGGTCTTCAGCCACGACCCGGTCTCGCGCAGGCGCTGCTGCATGATCTCCGGGATCGAGCCGTCCGCTCGCGGGCCGATGTCCAGCAGGAAGTTGCCGTTCTTGGACGTCGTGTCGACCAGCGTGTCGATCACCTCGTCCGCGGTCATGTACATCGAGTCCGGCGTCGCCCGGTTCCACCCGTACGAACGCGGGTCGAGGCCGCGCGAGGCCTCCCACTTCTTCACCACGGTGTTCGGGTACGTCGCGTACTCGGGCGTCGTGTAGTCGTGGGTCGGGATGCCGCACCTGTCGTCGACCGTCACGTCCTTGGGCTTGGCCCGGTTCTTGGCCTTGTTGAAGTAGTCGGCCAGTACCCGCCGCGAGTCGTTCGCGCCGCCGATGTCGCACCAGATGACGTCCGGGTCGTACCCGTCGACCAGCTCGGTCATCTGCGGCGCCTGGTAGTCGCGCACGAAGTCCCGTCCGGCCTGGTAGCCGGTGTACGGCTCGGCGGCGCCGCTCCAAGGATTGCGCGGCCCGTGACCCGACCACGGGTTGTCGGGGTTGAACCACTCCGGCATCGAGAAGTAGAGCCCGTTCTTGAGCCCCGGCGTGTACTTCCGCGACGCGTCGAAGAGCTCCTTGACCAGGTCGCGCTTCGGTCCCAGGTCAACGGAGTCGCGACCGGACACCTTCGAGTCCCACAGCGCGAAACCCTCGTGGTGCTTCGAGGTCAGCACGTAGTACTTGGCGCCGGCCTCCTCGAAGAGCTTCACCCAGTCCTTCGGGTCGAACTTCGAGGCGGTGAACTGCGGGATGAACTGGTCGTACGAGAAGTTCTTCCCGAACGTCGCCGCGTGGTACGGGTTCACGGCGTTGTTCGGGTCCTGCATCCACTGCCAGTACCACTCCGCGTACTGCTCGCCCGGCGGCGACCACGCGGGCACCGAGTAGAGGCCCCAGTGGATGAAGATGCCGAACTTGGCGTCGTCGAACCAGTACGGCGACTCGTGCGTGCCCAACGACGCGTCGGTCGCCTGGTAGTCCGCCACACCCAACGAGAACTTGGCGTTCTGGGATGCCGAAACGCGTCCGGACGTCGCGATGACCTTCCCGTCGAACATGCCGGTCCGGTAGGCGTGGATCCCGATCCGCACCCGTGCCTCTTCGCCGGGCGCGAGCCGGCGCACGACAGCTGGCTGCAACGTCACCACGCCGAGCCCTTCCGCGCGCACCGAGACGTTGGAAACCCACTGGTCACCGAGGTTCACGACGGTGGCCTCGATCGTCTGGCCACCCAGCCGCGGCAGCTTGGGCGTGCTGCGGGCGGACCGGACGGCGAGCACCGCGCCCTTGCCCGCCGGTTGCAGAGACAGCGCGAACACGTGCAGCGAGGACTTGCCCTCGACGGCCGGGTTCGTCACCGGCAGCGTGATGCCGACGGCCTCCTTCTGGGGATCTGCCCAGAGCTGGGCGGTCCCGATCGACACGGGGTGCTGGTCGGTGCCGCCGGGGGAGTACCGGAACGGCGCGGAGATCGGACCACTGCCCGAGTACCAGTCAGGTCCGGTGATCGAACCGGTTGTTGAAGATCCGTCCGCGTAGTGCACGGTCGCGGTCCCTCCGGCCGCTCTGTACGAGGACGCCACGAGGAAGTGCGCGGTCAGATAGCGGCCGCGCGGGAGCTCGATCCGCTGTCCGAGAGCCACCGCGTTGTTCTTGGCCTGTGAATTTCCCGGGAAGAGGTACGGCACGCCATCGGCCGTGACCTGCCCGGACGGCAGCGCCTCCGCCGGGAACGCGTAGCCGGAACCGTCGAAGCTGCCGGTCCGGTCCGACGCGGTGTCGATGCCGTCGTTGTCGAAGAGGTGGCCGATGGGGACTGTGACAGGAGCTGGTGCCTCTGCCGCGGTGGCAGCGGGAACAGGGGTGAGCACCAGTGAGGCGAGCAAGGCGACGATGAACGGCTTCCGCATGAGACCTCCGATGTCTGCCTGACCTCACCCTGGCAGCGCTCTCCCCAATGTCAACCATCTCGCGTTGACACTTGGCGGGGGCCGCACATAGCGTTCGCGGTCGAGAACTGAAGACCGGCCGTGGCGCGAAGTGTTGATCACTGGGCGCCGAAACCCGAGTGGGAGAGACCTCGACGATCAGGTCGGGGCGCCGAAGGGGCAAGCTCCCGCACACTCTCAGGCAGCAAGACCGCTCGGGGTAGGCAACTCTGCACGGCGGAGGGGGACGCATGTTTCCTGACCCGTCACAGCCAGAGGAGTCGCCGTGGAGTTCCCCGAGAACCTGCTCTACACCGTCGAGCACGAGTGGGTCGACTGGACGCCGGGCACCCAGGACCCCCTGACCTGCGGAATCACCGAATACGCCGCCGACGCGCTCGGCGACATCGTCTTCGTCCAGCTGCCAGAGGTCGGTGCCAAGGTCGTCACCAACGCGGTCTGCGGCGAGCTGGAGTCCACCAAGTCCGTCAGCGACCTGTTCTCGCCCGTCACTGGTGAGGTGATCGAGGTCAACAGCGCTGTCGTCGACGACCCGGCGATCGTCAACACCGACCCGTACGGCGCCGGCTGGCTGTTCCGGGTTCGCGTCGAGTCGGCGGAGAACCTCCTCACGGCGGCCAAGTACGCCGAACTCACCAAATCTGACTGACCGCCCCACCACCACGAAGGACTGATCAGTGGCGATCAGCGTTTTCGACCTTTTCTCCGTCGGCATCGGACCGTCCAGCTCCCACACGGTCGGCCCGATGCGCGCGGCGGCCATGTTCGTCGAGAAGCTCGGCGACCGAGTGTCCGAAGTGGACCGGGTGCGCGTCGAGCTGTTCGGCTCGCTCGGTGCGACCGGCCACGGCCACGGCAGTCCGAAAGCCGTGTTCCTGGGCCTCGAAGGCAACCATCCGGAAGAAGTCGACCCGACGATCGCGGCCGGCCGGGTCGAGGAGATCATCGCGAGCGGCCGGCTCCGGCTCGGTGGCGCGCACGAGATCGGTTTCGTGCACGACCGCGACCTCGTCATGCACCGCCGCAAGTCACTTCCGTTGCACCCCAACGGAATGAGCTTCGAGGCGTTCAGCGGCGACAAGTCGGTCGAGCGCGCCGTCTACTACTCGATCGGTGGCGGCTTCGTCGTCGACGAGAACGCCTCGGGCACCGACCGGATCAAA
This sequence comes from Lentzea sp. NPDC054927, assembly GCF_053610285.1. Classification (NCBI taxonomy): domain Bacteria; kingdom Bacillati; phylum Actinomycetota; class Actinomycetes; order Pseudonocardiales; family Pseudonocardiaceae; genus Lentzea; species Lentzea sp. NPDC054927. The sequence goes on along the minus strand of NZ_JBSGXZ010000016.1, from coordinate 15,403 downwards.
CCGGACTCGACGCCGTTGGCGCACCCGTTCCTGACCGGCGACGAACTGCTCGCGCGGTGCCGCGAGACCGGCCTGTCGATCAGCGAGATCATGATGGCCAACGAGCTGTCGTGGCGGACTGAAGACGAGGTGCGCCAAGGACTTCTGCACATCTGGCACGTCATGCAGGAGTGCGTGGAACGCGGCTGCAACGAGCACGGCGTCCTGCCCGGCGGCCTGAAGGTCCGCCGCCGCGCCGCCGACATGCGCAAAACGTTGGAGCGCGAGCACTTCGTCACCGACCCGCTGCGCGTCATGGACTGGGTCACGCTCTTCGCGTTGGCGGTCAACGAGGAGAACGCGGCGGGCGGCCGTGTCGTCACCGCACCGACCAACGGTGCGGCCGGCATCGTGCCCGCGGTGCTGCACTACTACACGAAGTTCGTGCCGGGAGCTTCCGACGACGGCGTGGTCCGGTTCCTGCTCACGGCGGGCGCGATCGGCGTGCTGTTCAAGGAGAACGCCTCGATCTCCGGCGCCGAGGTCGGCTGTCAGGGCGAGGTCGGCTCGGCCTGCTCGATGGCGGCCGGCGGACTCGCCGAGGTCCTCGGCGGCACTCCTGAGCAGGTCGAGAACGCCGCCGAGATCGCCATGGAGCACAACCTCGGCCTGACGTGCGACCCGATCGGCGGCCTGGTGCAGATCCCGTGCATCGAACGCAACGCCGTCGCGTCGATCAAGGCGATCACCGCCGTGCGCATGGCGTTGCGCGGCGACGGTTCGCACTTCGTCTCGCTCGACAAGGTCATCAAGACCATGCGCGACACGGGCAAGGACATGTCGGTGAAGTACAAGGAGACCGCACGCGGCGGACTCGCGGTGAACGTCATCGAGTGCTGATCTCCGCGAGGAAACCTAGCGGCGGGCGTCGTACGCCTGCTGAGCCGCCAGCACCTCCGGCATGCGCGCCTCCAGCATCTGGATCAGCGCGAGCAGGCGCTCGGCGGTCTCGCGGCCGAGCGGCGTGAGGGTGTAGTCGACGCGCGGCGGGTTCGTGGGCTGCGCGTCGCGGTGCACGAGCCCGTCCCGCTCCAGCGCGTGCAGCGTCTGCGAGAGCATCTTCTCGCTGACCCCGTCGACCCGCCGGCGCAGCTCGTTGAAGCGCAGCGGGCCGTCGAGGAGCGCGCTCATCGTGAGGCTGCCCCACCGGCCGGTGACGTGCTCCAGCGTGGGACGTGACGGGCACGCCTTCGCGAACACGTTGTACTTCATGGCGGCAAGGATACCTGGTGAAAACGCTTACGAAAAGTAAGTGGCAATGGTGAAGGGGCCCGCACACGCTGTGTGCGGGCCCTCACCTCCTAGAACGGCCAGTCGGCGTTCCGGCCTGCCTCGAGCAGGGGCACCATCCGAAAGGTCGCGTCCGTCAGGCCACCGAATTCGTGCCGATGAGCCTTGCCGGTCGCGTACGCCGCCTTCTGGTATCCGCCCAGGTTGAACCCGTAGAGCGGCACGTGCGCCGGCACGAGGCTCGAGACGTCCTGGCCGTGGTGCCCGCTGATCGTCTGCATGTCCGAGATGATGAACACGCGGTCGTGGCCCCGGTAGGTCCGCTTCAGCGACCCCGGGATGTCGGTGCCGTGCCCGACCTCGCCGATGCGCTTCAGGAACCGGTCGACCGTGCGGATCACCGACGCCCCGCGCGCGATGTCGTGCCGGAACGTGCCGTCCGCGAAGCCGATCACGTCGACCTGCTCGCCCTTGGCGCCCAGTGCGACGCCGAACACCGCCGCGGCCTTGGCCGGGGTGACCTTCGACTTCGCCGAGATCGTGCCGTGCGTCATCGACGCCGAGGTGTCGACGAGGATCAGCGACCGGCCCGGCAGTGCGGGCAGGTTGCTCAGCGACGCCTGCAGCGCCTGGTCCAGTGCGTGGCCCCAGCGCAGGCTCGGTGCCGCCTCGTACGCCGACAGGAACCGGAACGGGAACTGCCGCGAGCGAGCGACCTGGCCGGGGTCGGCCAGCCGGGTCGCGACGGCTGCCGCGACCTCGTCGGACATGCCCGCCTCGTCGAAGTTCCTGAGGTTGCGGATGAGCGCCATGTACCCCATCGACGGCGCGAGCGCCTCCCACACCTCCTTCGTCAGCGGGCCCTGCAGCCAGCCGGCCACCGACTCCCACGTCATGCCTGCCCGGCGCAGCACGTCGGCCGCGTCGGGACGTCCGAAGAGCGCCCGGCGCTGCTCGACCGGCCACGCCATCAGCTCACGGCGTGCCGCGGTCACGCGCAGCGCGTCCGGTACCGCCACATCGCTGTCGCGGCGCCGGTCCAGCACGTACTGGAAGAGCGAGCCCTGCCAGTCGGCTGCGGGAGAGGGGTGCGCGAGGTTCAGCACGTCGGCCATCCGGAAGCCACGGGCGTCGCTGTCCCACTTGAGGACCGCGCGCTCGTCGTACAGGCGCTTCACGGCGTCGGCGATGCCACGCTTGATCGGCTTCGGCACGCGCCGGCCGTTCGTGCCGGTCCAGTAGGCGAGGAGCTCGCCCGGCTCGTCGGCGCGCTGCAGCACGGAGTCGATGACGGCACGGTTGGTGACGCCCGCGTCGGAGGAGGCCACGAGCCGTGCGAACACGAACTCGGCCGCGCCGACGAGCGACGCCGTGCGCATGTTCGCCTCGCTGCGCAGCCACTTCAGCAGGCGCGCGGTCCACTCGGGATCCGCGAGCGCGGCGGTGTGGACGAGCTCGGCGAACCGGTTGTCGCGCTGACCGCCGGACTCGTAGAAGGTGGCCTCGCCGCCCATGTTCGACACGGCGAGCAGGAACAGCTCGGACTTCGTGTCGCGCGCGTAGCCGTCGCCGCCTTCGTAGGTGCGACCGGACGGTGCCGGCGCCGTGGCGACCGGGCTGGTGCCCGCCGGACGTGCACGGAAAATGTTGAACTTCGCCATCGGCTCTTCCCCCCTCAAGACAAAAGAAAGGGAGCCCACAAACATCACACGTGTCCGAGATCAAGGTCGCGGAAGGTACATTAGCTGCTCTGCCGAACTGAGCTACAGCCGTGAGGCTGGCAGGATTCGAACCTGCGACCCGCCCATTAACAGTGGAAGTAACCCTCTGCTTCGCACCGGACACGTGTGAAGTTGTGCGCTCCCGAGATCAAACGCGCCAACGGGTTGTTTGCGTTTTGAAGACGAAGTAACCGTTGGCTTCGCACCGGGTGCGATATCTATGTAACCACGCCGGGCCAGCGATTTAATTCCGGCCGGCGTGGAGTTGTGGGCGCCCGAGATCAAGTCGCGGAAGGTGACGTGCTCACCGAGGTGAGCGAAGACTGGCCGAGGCCAGCTTCAGGGATCGAACCTGAGATATCACCGGAAGTAACCCTCCGCTACGCACCGGGCGCACACCAATACAACCACGCCGCGCAAAGGGTTTTCCTAGGGCGCCGCCTTCACGAGCCGGCGCAGCAGGTAGAACAGCCCCACGGTCAGCAGGAAACCGACGGCGCTGATCATCACTATCTGCTCGACCGTGTCGGCCTGTGCCCCCGCGAACACGTAGGCGGTACAAATCGGGATGGTGCCGAGGAGCGTGAAGGACATGAAAGTCCGGAACGACACCCTGGACACTCCCGCGGACACCGACACGGTTTCCGCCATCATCGGAATGCCGCGCGCCACGCCGAAGAACCAGGGCCCGAACTGACGGCCCCATCGCCGCATTTCGGTCAGTTCCTCGATGGTCACCACCCGGCGCACCAACCACGGACCCGCGAACCGGCCGAGGGCGTACCCTGCGGCAGAGGAACCCAGGGATCCGACGATCGCGAGTGCCAGTCCGAAGGGCAGGCCGAGTGCCGTCCCCGCCAGCACGATGAGCGGAGTGGACGGCACGGGCAGCAGCACGTCCACGACGAGCAGGGCGAAGATCGCCACCGCCGCCCACACCGGGTTGATGCCGCGCACCCACGTCACGACACCCTCGAAGTCGATGAGGTCGAGTGCTTCGAACACGATCCAGCTCAGCAGCACGAAGCCGAGCACGACGGCCGGTATCCACTTCCACCGAACGCCCGTCTCATAACTCATCGGGTGATGGTCGCCCACCGCGATGCGCCGGACAATCCGCCAGTGGCGCAGGTTCCGCGAAGGAGACACACATGAGTGACGACCTCGTGCCGTTTCTCGGCCACTGGGTGCTCGATCCGGCGCGTTCCGCGTACACCGGCGGTGACCCTCCCCGCAGCGGTCACTACGACCTCCGCCTCGAAGGAGAGCGGCTGGTCGTGAGCATCGAAGGCGTGCTGGGGTCCGGTGCTCCCATCCGCACCGGGTACACATTGGACCTGTGGCAGGACACGCCGATGGCCGTCGGCAAGGTCGACCGCGTGCGCACGGTCGTCGAGCCGCGCCAGTTCTGCACGATCGCCTACGCGGGTGCGCAAGCGGTTGCGCGGGCGTGGCGGATCCTGGGCAACCTCAACGACATGACGGTCGTCCAGTCCGCACCGGACCACTTCGGCGTGTGGCGTGACGACGTTTCCGTGTACCGCAGGCAGTTCTAAGAGTTGTCGTGCCGGTCGAGCAGTGTTCGCAACGCCTTCATCTCCGCGGCGAGGGCTGCGCGACCGGCGTCGGTGATGTGCAGCCACGTCTTGGGCCGCTTGCCCTCGTAGCCCTTCTCCACCTCGACCAGGCCCGCCTGTTCCAGCACGGTGATGTGTCGCGACAGGTTGCCCGCGGTCAGTTCCAGCGCCGACTTCAGGTACGAGAACTCCACCCGTTTCGTCTCGGCCGCGATCGTCAGCACGCCGAGCCGATGCCGCTGGTGGACGGTGTCGTCCAACCCTGCCGTGGGGTTCTCGCTCATCGCGCCATCTCACGCCGCACGGAGCCGATGGTGCCACCGATGAGGAGAACGGCCGCGGGCAACGCGGTGCTCGCGAAGTTCTCGACCGAGTACGGCCAGACGATGAAGAACTGTCCGGCCACGTTCACGAACAGCACAACAGCGCTGAAGATCGCCACGGTGACCGTGCACACGGTGCTGCGCTCCAGGTAGGCGAGCACGGCCAAGCCCGCGGCCAGCACGACCATCGGGCCGAAGGGGAACACCGTGACGAAGTGTGCGAGGGCGAACAGCACGAGCACCGCGAGGGTGAAGCCGATGCTGCGCATGCGCCACGTCGCGGCCACGATCGCCACCACGGTGACCGGCAACGCGATCTGCCAGCCGACCCGGCCGAAGAACAGTTCGCTCAGCACCGGCACCCCGATCAGCGGCAGCACCAGCATGAAGATCGTGACCTGGGCGTACAGCCTGGTCGACGTCTCCACGCCCACCTGCGCGGCCCGCCACCGGTACCACCAGACGACCGCGAGATAGCCGCACAGCAACGCGACGATCCAGTAGATGTCCGCCGCGATGCCGGGCTCGTCGAAGCCGAGCACCGGGCCCATGAGCTTGCCGGTGGGGTGCAGCCAGTGCCAGAGCCACGGCTCGTCGGACACGCTCCACGAACAGTTCATGGTCGCGTCGCAGAACTCCGGCCCGTAGAACGGTGTCGCGCCCAGCGTGATCAACCCGAACAGCAGGAACGGCAGCCAGTATCCGTGCCGGTCGGCGCGGGCGCGCTTGCGCACCGCGGCCAGTTCGGTGAGCAGGCTCCTCGGATCCTCAGTCATCGTCAGTCCCCCAACTGCACTCGATTGCAATCAGGTTTGCATTACAAACCAGATTGGTCAAGCGCGAGGGCGGAACACCGTGACGACAACACGCAGGCCCAGGAGCACGCTCACGATCAGCAGGTTGTAGCCGAGCACCTGGTACAGCCCGGTGCCCTGCACGACCTGTGGCCCGCCGGAGGCGCCGAGCAGCAGCACCGCCATCACGCCCGCGGTCGCGCCCAGGACGGTCAGCATCACCTGGTGCAGCAGGCCCGTCAGGAACGACCGGTCGCGCTCGTCGGCGAAGAGCCGCATCGACATGCTCAGCCGGCCCTGCTCCATCGCACCGGTGATCCGGTCGATCCGCCGCGGCAGGCGGCGCAGCATCGGCAGCACGGCCTGGAGTTCCTCGGTCATCGTGCGCTGCACCGACTCCGGCGTCAGGCGCTCGGTGATCTGCTCGGTCGCGAACGCCCGCGACTCCACCACGATGTTGAAACCCGGCGCCAGCACCGCGAGCGTGCCCTCCAGTGTCGCCAGGGCGCGGAACACCGCCGCGATCTCCGGCGGGATGCTCAGGCCGAACCGCGACACGATCAGGAACAGGTCGCCGAACATCTCCACATCGGGCCGCATGCCCGCGCCGAGGTGCCGGGCCATGAACTGGCCCAGCGTGCGCTCCAGCCGTTGCTCGTCGATGTCCTCCGGCCGGGAGGTCAGCTCCAGCAACGCGTCCGTGAGCTGGGCGGGATCACTCCGGTCGATCGCGAGCAGCAGTCGTTGCAACGCCGACCGCAGCGCGGAGTCGATCCGTCCGACCGACCCGAAGTCGAGCAACCCGAGACGTCCGTCGGACAGCAGCAGCACGTTGCCCGGATGCGGGTCCGCGTGGAAGACGCCGTCGAGCATCACCTGCCGCAACACGAACCGCAGCAACGTCCGCGCCAGACCATCGTCCTCTGCGGCACCGCGCAAAGGCACGCCGTCGAGCCGGTCCATCACCAGCACGCGAGAAGTCGACAAGTGGACATGTGGCAACCTCACCGAGGAGTCGGAAGCCGCCGCGACAGTCGTGATGTTGCGTGCCTCGATCTTGAAGTCCAGCTCCTCCCGCAACGCCGCCGCGAACCCCGCCGCCAGATCCCGCACGCCCAGCGCCGAACCCCACCGCGTGCGCTGCAAGGTCTCCGCGAGCCTCGACACGATGTCCAGATCGCCCTCGGCCACCGACCGCACGCCCGGCCGTTGCACCTTCACCACGACCTCCGCGCCCGACTTCAGCACGGCCTTGTGCACCTGCGCGATCGAGGCAGCGGCCAGCGGTGTCTCCTCGACCGAGGTGAACGCGTCCAACCCGACCTCGGCGTCGAGCACCGCGCGGACGTCCTCCCACTTCGCCGCGGGAACCTTGTCCTGCAGCAGGCTCAGCTCCTCGACGAACTCGACCGGCAGCAGATCCGCCCGCGTCGACAGCACCTGCCCGAGCTTCACGAACGTCACCCCGGCGTCCTGCAACGCGAGCCGCAGCGACCGCGCCAGGCCGGCCGAGGACCGCTCCCGGCCGCGCAGATAGGGCCCGAGACCGTGCCGGAAGGCGATCGCGGTGATCCGCGAGTACCGGCGGGTGCGCGCGATGCGGCGGCGCAGCATGCCCCACCACTCCGTCGGCGGCGGGATCGAGCCGGTCGGCACGATGATCTCGGCGAACGCCAGCAGGCCGATCACCGCGAGGATCGACAGCCCCAGCTGGAGCGTGACGAGCCCGGCCGTCGGCTCGACGGTGGTCTCACCGAAGGCGCTCGACGCGACCGACATCGCCAGCAGGCACGCCAGCGCCGTGCGGATCAGGCCGATGCGCAGGCCCAGGATCCGCCGTGCGGCCAGCGCCATGCCCATGACCAGCAACAGGAAGGTGATCGGGAAGCCGATCGTGTAGACGAGGAAGTCCCCCATGATCGAAGCCTAGGCGCGCCTCTTGACTCAAGCTGTGCTGTCACGAAAGATCCGATGAATCGCCGCCCGCGTGGACCTGACCGCACATCGAAGTGAGGTGCCCGAACGTGGTCGAACTCAACCGGCGCACGCTGATCGGAGGCGCGTTGGCCGGGGTAGCGGGTAGTGCGCTACTCCCTGACATCGCGTCCGCGGGTGATGACTTCAACTGGAAAGACTTTGTCGGGTCATCGGATCTTCTCTGGAAGAAGATGCCGACGACCTGGTATGAGGGCCCGTACCTCGGCAACGGCTACCTGGGGTCCGGCATCTACGCCGAACCCGGCGCCAACGCCGTCAGATTCAACGTCCAGCACTCCCAGGTGCAGGACCACCGGCCGGAGTTCGGGGCGCTGTTCGGCCTCGCCCGGCTGCCCATCGGCTACTTCACGCTCGAACCCGTCGGTGCGATCACCGGCGTCGACCTGCGGATGGACCTGTGGAACGCCGAGCTGACCGGCACGATCACCACGGCGGCGGGAAGTCTGCGGCTGCGGGCGTTCATCCACACCAAACGTGACCTCTACGCCATCGACGTGCAGGCCAGCGAGGGCGAGCGCGCGTTCAGGTGGGTCTTCCACCCGCTCAAGGCGATCAGCCCGCGCACCGACCCGAAGTGGAACAGGCCGGCACCGGCGGGCTTCACCGACAACCCGCCGGTGCAGCTGACCAACGCCGGTGACGTGCAGCTGGCCGTGCAGCCGTTGAACGCGGGCGGCGAGCACGTGACGGCGTGGCGCGAGGTCACCCGCGGCACCCGGCGCACGCTCTTCACCAGCGTGGCGTGGTCGCACCCGGCCAAAACGGCTGTGCGCAAGGCGATCAGCAACGTCCGCTGCGGCTCGATCGAGGGTCTCGCGGTCGACCACCGCCTGTGGTGGCACGACTTCTACCGCAAGAGCTTCCTGTCCATTCCGGACAAGCGGCTGCAGGCGTTCTACTGGATCCAGCTCTACAAGTTCGCTTCCGCGGCACGGAAAGAGGCGCCCGCGATCGCGACTTGCGGGCCGTGGCTCGAGAACACGCCCTGGCCGAACACGTGGTGGAACCTCAACGTGCAGCTGGAGTACTGGCTGATCCACGGCTCCAACCACGTCGAGTTCGACGCCGTCACGTACTCGGTCGACAGGTACCGCGACGTGCTGGTCGAGCAGGTGCCGGCCGAGTACCGGCACGACTCGGCCGGCATCCCGCGCACCACCGACACCGTGCTGAACAACGGTGCGGGGATCGGCAACTCCGGTTACGGAGTGGGCATTCCCGGCAAGGACGTGCCGACGCCCGAGGTCGGCAACCTGACCTGGACGCTGCACAACGTCTGGCTCACCTACCGGCACACGATGGACGACCGGGTGCTGCGCAACGTGCTGTTCCCGTTGCTGCGCAGGGCCATCAACTACTACTTCCACTTCCTGACCAAGGGCTCCGACGGCAAGTGGCACCTGCCGATCACGTTCTCGCCCGAGTACGGCGTGAACGCGCCGGACTGCAACTACGACCTCGCGCTGATCCGGTGGGGCTGCCAGACGTTGATCGAGTCCGCGAAGTCGTTGCGCGTCAACGATCCGCTGCTCCCGAAGTGGCAGGACACGCTCGCCAACCTCACGCCGTACCCGGTGGACGCCAACGGGTACATGATCGGCGCGGGCGTGCCGTTCGCGAAGTCGCACCGGCACTACTCGCACCTGCTGCAGATCTACCCGCTGTACGAGGTGACTTGGGAGGATCCGGCGAAGCGGCAGCTCATCGAGACATCGCTGAACCACTGGATCAGCTTCGAAGGCGCGTTGCAGGGCTACACGTTCACGGGTGCGGCGTCGATCAGCGCGCAGATGTTGCGCGGGGACAAGGCCGACTTCTACCTCGGCGAGCTGATGCGCCGGTACATCAAGCCGAACACGATGTACCAGGAGTCCGGCCCGGTCATCGAAACGCCGTTGTCGGCGGTGCAGTCGATGTACGACATGCTGTGCCAGAGCTGGGGTGGCGTGATCCGCGTCTTCCCCGCGGTGCCGTGGCCCGAGATCTCGCTGGACAACTTCCGGACGCAGGGCGCGTTCCTGCTTTCTGCTTCACGGCAGAAGGGCGCCACGCGGTGGATCAAGCTGCGGAGTGAGGCCGGCGCGCCCTGTGTGGTGCGCACGGACATCAAGGATCCTGTCGTGCGCGATCGGTCGGGCCGGCCGAAGCGCTTTTCGGTGCTGCCCAACGGAGATCTGCGCATCGAGCTCCGGCGCGGTGAGGAAGCGTTCATCCACCGCAGCGGTGACAAGCCGGAGTTCGAGGTAGGCCCCGTGATCGGTGCTCCCGCACCTTCATGGGGTCTGCCGGGTTAGAACACAGCCGGTGCCCCGCCGCGACGGCGGTGCGGCGGGACACCGGCCGTGCGGTCTAGAAGTCGAACACCTTGTCGGTGTTCACGCGCATGACGCACGGGTTGGCGAAGGTCTCCTCGAAGTCGACCTTCTTGCCCTGCCACGTGCCGTGCAGCTTCGCCTTGGTCGGGTTCAGCTCCATGGTGCACATGGCGTCGCCCGTCTCGAGCTTGGTGAAGTCGCCCTGGACCGGAGCGAGGGCCTCGCACGCGGTCTTGGCGTTCTTGTGCGGCCCGCCGGCGGGCTCGCAGTTGAGCAGGGTGTTGTCGAACGAGCCCATCTCCTGCTGCACCGACAAGATCAGGGTCGATTCGGGCAGCAGAGGCGCCGCGGTCGCCGTCGCGGGGATGGCCGGAGCGGCGAGCGCGAGGCAGGCGAACAAAATTCGGTTCCTGGCCATGCCAACACTGTGGCGCGGCCAGGAACCGAAATTCCAATCAACTCAGCGGTAACACCAGATCGTGTAAACCGCCATTACGGCATGCAACTAGACGCCGGTTAGCTCCGTCCCGGCGAGCGCCGACGCGACTTGCTTACCCACTGCAGCCATGCCATTGGCATTCGGGTGAACAGGGAACGCGAGGCTCGTCGGAATGATGCCCTCGACCCACTTGTCCCACGGTGCCGCACACGTGTCGCGACCAAGACTGATGTTGTACGGGTTCACGAAAGTGGCACCGGCGGCCTTTGCTTGAGCGCCGAGCATTCCGTTGAGTTGCTTCTGCACGTTGTCGAGGAACGGCACATCGCCCCTCGAGATCGGCACGATCGGCCAGCAGCCCCCGGACGGCGGCAGGATCCGCAGGTAGCCGACCACGACGATCTTGGCCTTCGGGGAACGCTGTTTGATGCCCGCGAGCACTGCGGCCACCTTGGCGGAGGTGGCGTCGACGCGCGCGGCGAGCGAGTCGCCGTAGTTCGCCTTGCAGGGCGCGCCTTGCGGGTCGAGCAGGCTCTTCCCGGCGCAGGTCAGGATGATGTCCATGAAGCCGATGTCGTTGCCGCCGATCGAGACGGTGACGAGGTCGGTGTCGGGCTTGAGGGCGGAGAGTTGTGGCACGGACTGGCCGGGGATGCCGCTCTGCACACCCTCCATGTCCTTGGTCTGGGCACCACCGCAGGAGATGTCGGTGAAGTTGGCGATGCCGAGCCTTTTCGCGATGACGGACGGGTAGTTCTGGGTGGACTTGAAGCAGCTCAGCGGATCGAGCCGCTGCAGGGGGATGAACGGCCCGGAGACGAACGAATCCCCGAGTGAGACGTAGTTCCGGTACTTCGGCGCGGCGGTGGCGGTAGGAACGAAAAGTGCCGCGATCAGGGCGGTGAGCAGGGAAACAACAGTCACTCGGCGCGTCATTGCTACCTCGTTACTGAAGAGTAGGAACGTAGATCGAAGGGTGACCGGACCATTGCGCACTGTCAATCCCTCGACCAGGCTGGAACGATGACGGGGGTACGCAAAGTAGCTGTCGCATCCGCGGTCGGTAACACGATCGAGCTCTACGACTTCCTGCTCTACGGCACGGCGTCGGCACTCGTGTTCGACAAGATCTTCTTCCCGCAGTTCGACTCGCGCGTGGGCGTGCTGCTCGCGTTCGCGACGTTCGGCGCGGGCTTCTTCGCCCGGCCGCTGGGCGGTGCGGTGATCGGTCATCTCGGCGATCGGATCGGGCGCCGCTCGATGCTCGTGGTGACGCTGTCCGTGACGGGTCTGTCGACGGCGATGATCGGCTTGCTGCCGACCTACGCCCAGGTCGGGATCCTCGCACCGCTGTTGCTGGTCCTGCTGCGGGTCGTGCAGGGGTTCTTCATGGGCGGCGAGCAGGGCGGCGCGTCGCTGATGGCCGTCGAACACGCGCCGCCGGGCCGGTGGGGCTGGTACGGCAGCTGGGTGTTCATCGGGTCGCCGGTCGGTCTCGTGCTGGCGAACCTGGCGATGTACGTGTCGTCGCGCGCGTCCGGGCCGGACTTCCTGAGCTGGGGCTGGCGGTTGCCGTTCCTGTTCTCGATAGTGCTGGTCGGGATCGGGCTCTACATCCGGTTGCGGGTGACCGAGAGCCCGCAGTTCGCACGGGTCGAGAAGTCCCGGCAGAAGTCGCGGTTGCCGATCGCGGAGGTCCTGCGCGACCGCTGGCGCGTGGTGTTGCTGGGTGCCGGGGTGAACCTGGGCTTCACGATCTTCATCTACGTGCTGAGCGTGTTCATGATCGGGTACGGCCGCACGGCGTTGAAGATCTCCGCGGACGACCTGCTGGTGGCGACGATCGTGGGGTCCGCCGCCCAGGTTGTCGCGGTGCCGGCGTTCGCGTGGTTGTCCGACCGCGTCGGCCGGTTGCCGGTGATGTTCGGTGGCGCGATCTTTCAGGCCGCGTTCGCGTTCCCGTTGTTCTGGTTGACGGACGCGGGTTGGTTCACGTTCGCGATGGTGCTCGGTTTCGTCGGCTCGGCGGCGTTGTTCGGCCCGTCCGCCGCGTACTTCGCCGAGCTGTTCCGGACGCGCGTGCGCTACAGCGGGGTGGCGCTGAGCTTCCAGCTGGGCGCTGTGCTGGGTGGCGGGCTGGCGCCGTTGGTCGCGCAGTCGTTGCTGCGCACCGGAACCTGGGCGATCGCGCTGTACCTGATCGCGGGCGCCGTGCTGTCCGGCGTGTGCCTGCTGGTGATCGGCTCAGCACACGAGGCGGAGCCGGCGGGCGGCGAGTCCGATGCTCAGCCGCTGTCCCCAGCCGAGGCGTAGCGCGTCGCTCTCGATGCCGTCGCCGAACGCCACCAGCCCGTCGGACTCGACGTCGACGTGCAGGGGGCGGTCGGCGATCTCGCCTTCGGTGTGCGTGATTCCGGTGCTCGGCGACGGCCACGCCTCCCGCACGAACCAGACCAGCCTGCGTTCGGTCGGGTGCGGGAGCGTGAGCGCGCTTTTTCGTTCACGGTGGGCACTCGAGCACCAGCCCGTCGCGCCGGTGCCGCTGCCGACGAGGATGCCGGACGACGCCTGGCGCTCGTTGCGGATGCGGTACCGGCTGGTCTGGTGACTCGGGTGGCCGACGTAGATCTCGTTGAGCGCCTGGAGGGTCTGGCCGTCGTCCGTCCTGGCCTCGACCATCGTGCGGTCCTCGGTGTTCTTGGTGTTGTGCAGGAGTTCGGCGGCTTGGGTGGGGGCGTGCCGCGCGAGGACACCCTGCTCAGGGTTGATGCCGATCACGGGCTGGCCGTCGAGGTACTTGGCGACGTTCGCGACCAGCCCGTCCTGCCCGACGATGACGACTACGTCCTCGGGCGCGAACAGGAACCGCGACAGGTCTTCCCTCTCGACCACGCCGCGGCGCCAGTCCAGCGGGATTGCGGCGCTGACCTCTCCCAACGCTTTGCGGGCCTGCTGGTCACGATCCACCACCTCGTCCAGGGTTCTGTCGCGGGACTTCAGGAAGAACTCGACCTGGCCACGAGTGCCGTGTCGCGCCAACAACTCTGTCAGCTCGGTGCGTCTGTGCACCAGCACAATTCGCGGGGCGAGGCTCATCGGGCCAGTCGGTTCAGGATCGGCTGGATCAGGTCGGGGGTCAGGGTGATGCTGCCGATCTCCGGCAGGTTGCCCGCGAGTTCCTTGGCTGCCAGGGCGTACAGGGTCTCCTGCGGGATCTCCTTGTAGGCGTCGAGGCGTGCCTTCTCGCCGGCGGCTTCGGCTTCGGCGAGCTTGCGGATGCCGTCTGCCTTGGCGTCGTCGGCGATTCTGCTGGCCCTGGCGTGGTCCTCCGCCTTCTTCAGGGCGTTCGCTCCTCGTTGCACCACAAGGAGTTCTTCTCGCTTGGCCAGCTCGATCTGGTTCTGGAGCTCGTTCTCGCTGATCGAGCGTTCTCGTTCGACGGCCATGGCTCGGCGTTCGTAGGTGGCCTTGTCGGCCTCCTGCTGGACCTTCTCGCGGATGGTGGTCTGGAGGGCCTTCTCCATGTCGGCGTCCGGGCGGATGGCCACGACCCTGACGTCGATGATCTCCATGCCGATGTGGTCCGCGGTCAGGTTGGTTGTGACTGCGTCCTTGACCCGTTCCACGCCGGTCCTCATCGCTGGTTCCAGGTCCATGGTGGCGAGGACCTTGAGGGCGTGTTGCTGGGTGCTCTCGGTGAGGGTGTTCGCGATCTGGCTCAGGGGGTCCTGGCGCCAGGTGCCGTTGTCCGGGTCGATCGAGAAGTCGATTCGGGTGGTTGCTGTTTCCGGGCTGGTGCAGCGGTAGGTGACGGTCAACTGGACGGTGATGTCCTGGTAGTCCCGGGTTCTGGCGTGGAAGAGCATGGGGAGTTCGCGGTCGTCCACCGGGACTTCTGACAGGACGGCGTTTCTGGGGCGGAACCAGAAGCTCAGGCCCGTGCCTTCGTGGATGAGCTTGCCCTTGCTGACGTGTCGGATGTGGACGGTGGGGGCTCCTCTCAGGTGGCGGAGTCCGGGGTAGGTGCTGATGTCGGCCATGGTCTTGGCTCCTTGCCGGCGCTTGTCGTCGATCTGACGATAAGCCTATACTCGTCGGTGTGTACAGGCCAAGTGATTTCCCTCCCTTTGCGGTCACGGTCGATCTGGTGGTGTTGACCGTGCGGGGCGATGCGCTGTGTGCGTTGCTGGTTCGGCGGGGGGAGGCGCCGTTTCGGGGGCGGTGGGCGTTGCCTGGGGGGTTTGTGCAGGTTGACGAGGCTGTGGATGCGGCCGCGTTGAGGGAGCTTCGCGAGGAGACCGGGGTTGGTGGGCTGCACTTGGAGCAGCTCGGCACCTATGGGGAGCCCCGGCGGGATCCTCGGATGAGGGTGGTTTCGGTGGCGTATCTGGCGTTGGCGCCGGATTTGCCTGTGCCGGTGGCCGGGACTGACGCTGCGGAGGCGTCTTGGGTGCCGGTTGGGGAGGTTGGGCCGTTGGCGTTCGACCACGCCCGGATTTTGGGGGACGGGGTGGAGAGGGCGCGGGCCAAGTTGGAGTACACGGCGTTGGGGACCGAGTTTTGCCCTGGGGAGTTCACGGTGGCTGAGTTGCGGCGGGTTTACGAGATCGTTTGGGGGGTTTCGTTGGACCCGCGGAACTTTCACCGGAAGGTGACTGGGGTGGAAGGGTTGTTGGAGGCTACTGGGGGGACGACTTCTCGGGATGGGGGGCGGCCGGCGGCGTTGTTTCGGCGGGGGAGTGTTGGGGTGTTGTATCCGCCGTTGGTGCGGGCGCCTGGTGCGTAGGGGGTCGCGGCTTTGAGGGTGGTCGCCTTGCGGGCGGCGAGTTCGGCCTGAGTGCTTCCCTCTGGGGGCGCTGCCCCCAGACCCCCGCCAATCTGATCTGGGGGTGCCTTCGCCGTGCGTGGGTTGATGGCACGCCTGTTGCGTTGGGCGGAGTTGCGTTGCGTAGGTGGTGCGGTCCGGG
>NZ_JBSGXZ010000015.1:0-156255 GCF_053610285.1 Lentzea sp. NPDC054927 | reverse complement strand
CGACCTTTTGACCCCGCCCGTCTTCCCCCCCCCCGCGCCGACGGCGCCCGGCGACGGCGCGCATGGCCGGTATTTCAGCGCGCCGGGGGAGTGGCGGTAGGCGTGCAGGTAGACCGAGCGGTAGCCGTCCGCCCGTGCGAACTCCAGCAATCCGGCCACCAGCGAACGGGCGAGGCCGCGCCTGCGGTGCCACCCGGGCTGCCGAAGTGAGGCTCAGGCCGTCTTCCGCAACCAGAGCAGACCCAGCACGGGCAGCACGAGCGGGATGAATCCGTAGCCGATGCCGAACGTCGACCACACCGTCGCGTCCGGGAACGCCCGCGGCACGAGAAGACTGACGAACCCGACCGTGAGCACGCCGATGAGCTCGACCGCGCACGCCACGAGCGCCACCCGGCGTGCGTTGAGCGCGAGCGTGATGGTGGCCAGCACGTACACCACGGCGGCGAACGCCGACAGCAGGTACGCGACCGGTGCTTGGTCGAACCGGGTGATGAGCTGCACGGCGGACCGGGAAGTCGCGGCGATCGCGAAGATCCCGTAGACCGCGATCAGCATTCGGCCGGGGCCCTGCCGGGTGGCCGCGTCACGCATGGCCGGCCCAGATCTGCCCGAGTCGCACGATCATCACCGGCACGCTCAGGCACGCGACCGCCAGCACGCCACCGCTCCAGCGGGTGCGTTCGGCCGCCGACCACGCCAGGGCGAGCGGGAGGATCACCACGGGACCGACGAGGTAGCCGACGAACGAGAACTTGTCGATCTCGCGGTCCAGCCCTGCCAGCTTCACGATCCCGATCACCGCCTGGACCAGCAGCCCGATCTCGAGCAGGGCGAGCACCGCGGCCAGGCCGAGCTTCGGCTTGGTCACCGGCAGCAGCGGTTTCTTCAGCACGATCAGCGCGACCGACCAGGCGGCGCCGGCCAGCGCGAGGACGGTCAGCACCGTCGGCAGCAGGTCGATCATGGGGCTCGTTTCCGGGGAGGCGGGATCGACACGGAATCTAGCGGAGCGGCTCCACATGGCTGGCAACACCGTCTGTGGTGGACGGATCGTGCTCGGCGTCGGTACGGCCAGAGTCTGGTTGTTGCCATGCTTCGGCTGTTGCACCGTCGACGCAAACCCGTTGGCGTGCTTATAGTTCCGCCGTGATTTCGGTCCTGCGCAACCGGACGTACCGGAACCTGTTCGGCGCCCAGGTCGTGGCCCTGACCGGGACGGGTTTGGCGACAGTCGCGCTGGGCCTGCTGGCGTACGACATCGCCGGAGCGGACGCGGGAGCGGTGCTCGGAACGGCGCTGGCGATCAAGATGATCGCCTACGTCGGGGTGGCGCCGATGGCGGCGGCCCTGCTCGGCGCGTTGCCCCGCCGGGCGGTGCTGGTCGCGCTCGACGTGGTCAGGGCCGGTGTGGCGGTGGCGTTGCCGTGGGTCGACGAGGTCTGGCAGGTGTACGTCCTGATCTTCCTGCTCCAGGCGGCATCGGCGGCTTTCACGCCGTTGTTCCAGTCGACCATTCCGGACGTGCTGCCCGACGAACGCGACTACACCCGCGCGATCACGTTGTCCCGGATGACCTACGACCTGGAAAGCCTGCTCAGTCCCGCGCTGGCCGCGCTGGCGCTGGCCCTGGTGAGCTTCCACCAGCTCTTCCTCGGCACCGCGATCGGGTTCGCGGCGTCGGCGTTGCTGGTGCTGTCCACCCTCGTGCCGCAGCCGAAACCGTTGCCCCGCAAGTGGTACGACACCACGACGCGCGGCATTCACATCTACCTCGCCACACCACGGCTGCGTGGGCTGCTGGCCGTGCACCTCGCCGCCGCGGCTGCCGGATCGATGGTGTTCGTGAACACCGTCGCGTACGTGCGGGACGTGCTCGGGCGGGACGCGTCCGACGTCGCCATCGCTCTCGCGGTCAACGGCGCCGGATCGCTCGTGGCGGCCTCCGCTCTGCCCAGGCTGCTCGATCACTTCGCGGACCGCGTGGTGGTGCTGCGGGCCGCTGCGGCATTGACCGCGTTGTTGCTGGTCGGCGCGTTGTTCGCGGCGGACTGGCAGGCGTTGCTGATGGTGTGGGCGTTGATCGGTGCCGGGTGCTCGCTGGCCCTCACCCCAGGCGCCCGGCTGTTGCGCCGGTCAGCAGATCCGGCAGACCGGCCGGCGTTGTTCGCCGCGGATTTCGCGCTGTCCCACGCGTGCTGGCTGCTCTGCTACCCGCTGGCAGGCTGGGTCGCCACCGCTGCGGGCATGACCACCGCATTTCTGGTGCTGGGCACGATCACCGCCACCGGCGCGGTCGTCGCGTGGAGGCTCTGGCCAGCACACGACCCGGAAGTCGTCGAACACGACCACCACGACCTCGAACCGCAGCACGAACATCTGCACGACGCGGTGCTCGCGGGTGGGGTGTGGACGCATTCGCACGAGTTCCGCATCGACGACCACCACCTGCGCTGGCCGCGCTGAACCTCAGCCGGCGGGCTGGAAGAGTTCGACGAGGTTGCCCGCGGGGTCGGTGAGCAGGATCTGCCGCCCGCCGGGGCCGCTGACCAGGTCGCTGGCGAAGGTCACCCCCGCCGCGCGCAACCGGGTGATCTCGGCGTCGAGGTCGTCCACGACGAGATGGATGCGGTTGCGGCCGGCGGCGAGCGAGTCCGCCGGGGTGGCCCTGGTGCCGGAGCTGGCCGGTCCGGACAGCAGCAGGCGCAGCGGCCCGCGCACCACGTCGGCGAACGCGGGCGCGGCGTCGGTGCGGACGGCGAATCCGAAGTGGACGGTGTAGAAGTCAACGGCGGCTTGGACGTCGTCGACGAGGTAGCGGACACTGGCGAGCTGGTCGGTCATCGTTCACCCCTTCTGACGCGCTGCCGCGGCGAGCACGGGCAGCAGATGGCGAATACGTGTGTCGATCTCCGCGGCGGTGCTGACGAACGCCGGGTAGCCGGTGGGCTCCGGGATGCTCCAGTGGATCGGCGGGTGCGTGCCCTCGAACTCCGGGCAGACCTCGCGCACCTTGTCGCACAAGGTGATCACGTGGTCGAAGTTCGCTCGCACGGCGTCGAGCGAACGCGGGCTCCTGCCGGACACGTCGATGCCGTACTCCTCGCGCAGCACCCGGACGGCGTGCGGATGCAGCTCCTGCCGAGGACGACTGCCCGCGCTGGTGACCCTGATCCCGTGCGCGCGGTGCCGCAGCAGGGCCTCGGCGATCGGCGAACGCGCACTGTTGCCGGTGCAGGCGAACAGCACCCGGACTCCGTTGAGGGACAACGTGCCCGGGCTCGCCTGGAGCTCCAGCGACGGGTGCAGCGCGGCGCCCGTGCCGGTGAGCAGGCTGCCGCAGCGGTCGAGGTCGAGGTGGTAGTAGGTGTCGCGGCCGTCCGACGTGCTGCGCCGCGCGGTGACCAGGCCGCCGTCGCGCAGCAGCCGCAGGTGGTAGGAGACCAGGTTCTGCGGCTCCCGCAGGCATTCGGTCAGTTCGCGCACGCGGTGGTCGCTGCCGGCCAACTCGGTCAGCAGCTGCCACCTGAGCGGATGGGCGGCCATCCGCAGGAACTCCGGCGCGGCCATCCGTCCACGATACATCAAACCAGTTTGATGTAAATGGCCGTGACAACCATCCGAACGGCCTGATGTCGGGGCGGGTCGGCGCGGTTACGTTCGCCTGACCCTGCAAAACCCTGCGAAGGAGCCCCACAGTGCGAAGAAGATCCGTGCTGTCCACCACGCTGGCAACCGTGGTGGTCGCGGCAGCGATGGTCGTCCCTGCGGCCGCCGCGCCACTGGCCGGTTGCTCCGGCACCAACGACGGTGACGTGGCTATCGGCGACAACACCACCGTGGAGTCGCCGCTCACCATCACCGACTGCCCGTCGGTCCCGTCGGCGACCAGCACCGTGCCGGTGAAGATCGTGCACACCTACATCGGCGACCTCCAGGTGTCCCTGGTCGCGCCGGACGGCTCTGCCTACGTACTGCACAACCGCACCGGCGGTTCGGCGGACAACATCGACCAGACCTACACCGTCAACCTGTCGAGCGAGACCGCGAACGGCACCTGGAAGCTGCGGGTCAACGACAACGCGGCCAACGACGTCGGCCGGATCGACTCCTGGTCGCTGAACCTCGGCTCCACCCCCGCCAACGACTTCTCCGTCGCCACGTCGCCCGCCTCCGGTTCGGTCGCGGCGGGTTCGTCGGCGACGACGACCGTGCAGACGCAGACCACCAGCGGTCAGGCGCAAACCGTCCAGCTCACCGCGAGCGGCCTGCCCTCCGGTGCCACCGCGTCGTTCAACCCGGCGTCCGTCACGACCGGCACGAACTCGACGCTGACGATCGCCACCAGCGCGTCCACGCCCTCGGGCACCTACCCGGTGACGGTGCAGGCCGCGGGCAGCACGACCAGGACCGCGACCTACTCGCTGACCGTCACCGGCGGCACCGGGCCGCAGATCCCCGACATCGACATCGCGGCGGTCAAGCAGCACCTGACCCAGTTCAACACCATCGCCACGCAGAACGGCGGCAACCGGCGTTCGACGACGGCCGGCTACCGCGCGTCGGTGACGTACGTGAAGGACAAGCTCACCGCGGCCGGGTACTCGGTGACCGAGCAGCCGTGCACCTCCGGCTGCACCAGCGGCGCCGGCCCGAACGTGATCGCCGAGTGGCCGGGCGGCAACGCGAACAACGTCTACATGTTCGGCGCCCACCTGGACTCCGTCTCCGCGGGCCCCGGCATCAACGACAACGGCTCCGGCTCGTCCGCGCTGCTCGAGACCGCGCTCGTGCTCTCCCGCACCAACCCGACGATGCTGAACAAGGTCCGGTTCGCCTGGTGGACCGACGAGGAGCAGGGCCTGCTCGGCTCGCGCTTCTACGTCTCCCAGCTGCCGGCCACCGAGCGCACGAAGATCAAGACCTACCACAACTTCGACATGGTGGGCTCGATCAACGGCGGCTACTTCATCAACAACATCAACTCCACGCAGTCGGCGCACATGAAGGCCTACTGGGACTCTCTGAGCCTGTCGCCGGAGGAGAACACCGAGGGCCGCAACCGGTCCGACGACGCGTCCTTCACCAACGCGGGCATCCCCGCGTCCGGCTACGCGATGGGCGCCAGCGCCACCAAGACGTCCGCCCAGGCGACGAAGTGGGGCGGCACCGCGGGCGGCGCCTTCGACCCCTGCTACCACCGGGCCTGCGACACCACGGCCAACATCAGCGACACCCACCTCAACCGCGCGGTCGACGGCATCGCCTACACCCTGTGGAAGTCGGCGGTCGGCACCGGCACTCCTGGCGCCGACTTCTCCGTCGCGGTGTCGCCTTCCTCGGGCTCGGTGGTGGCGGGCTCCTCGGCCACGGCCACCGTCGCGACCCAGACCGTGAGCGGCGACGCGCAGACCGTGCAGCTGTCCGCGTCCGGTCTTCCTTCCGGCGCAACGGCTTCGTTCAACCCGGCGTCGGTGACCACCGGCGCGAGTTCGACGTTGACGATCAGCACCACGGCGTCGACGCCGGCGGGTACCTACCCGGTCACGATCACCGCGGCCGGCTCGGTGTCCCGCACCGCGACCTACACCCTGACCGTCACCGGCGGAGGCGGCGGCAGCTGCACCGGCACCAACCCGAACGACGTCGCCGTCCCGGACGCGGGTGCCGCGGTCGACAGCGACGTCGTGATCTCCGGTTGTGCCTCCACGCCGTCCACCGCCGCCACGGTGGCGGTGAACATCCGGCACACCTACATCGGTGACCTGACGGTCGCCTTGATCGCGCCGGACGGCTCGTCGTACACGCTGCACAACCGCACCGGTGGTTCGGCGGACAACATCAACCAGACCTACACCGTCAACCTGTCCGGTGAGGCCGCCAACGGCACGTGGAAGCTCCGCGTGCGCGACCTGGCGGCGCAGGACACCGGCACGATCGACACTTGGACGCTCAACCTGACTCCTTGATCCGGAGCGGGTTCGCGCGAGGGCCCTGGTCGACCAGGGCCCTCGTCCGGCCGTGCTGATCTCACGCCAAGACTTCGGCCGTGGTGCGCGCCTTTCGCGGTTCGCGCAGCGCGACGCCGAGCAGCAGCATGCACACGCCGTACACCGCCACACCCGCGGGCAATGCCTTGGTCATGGCGATGCCCACCAGCAGCGTGGACCAGATTCCGGTCGTGAGCGGCACGAGCCGCCGCCAGTCCTGCCACACCCCGGCGCGCAGGGTGGTCGCGCCGCACAGCAGGAAGCCGACCGCGGTCAGCACCACGGCGACGCCGAACGCGGCGCCCACCGCGGACGGTCCGGGATCGGCGATCAGGTCGTCGCTGAACAGGATCGACGCGAGCTCGGCGAGGCAGAGAAGCCCGGTGCCGGCGACGGCGAGCGCGGTGCCCGTGCGTGCTGTCCGTGAAGTGCCTGCCGCGCCGCTGCGGGCGAATGCGAGCACTCCGACCAAAACCAGGACGTGGAACACGGCGTAGAGCGCGGTGGCCAGGACGAACGCGTTCGGGCTCAGCGGATAGCTCCACATCGTGTCCGGAACGGTGGACGTGGGCTGCACGACGGTCTGGACGACGAGCCCGGAGACGGCGGTGGCGGCACCACCGGCGACGGCGTACTTGTTCATGACTTCCTCGCTTTCTCTGTCGGGTGGCGAAAGCGTGGCTGCCGGAGACGGCGCGGGTCATCGGCGTGAACACCACATCGCGATGCAGTGCTGGCACGGATGGTCGGTGGGCGCGGCGGCTGCGACCATGTGGCGATGCGCGTCGTGGTGTTCGGGCTCACGGTCGCGGCCGAGGTGGCCGCCGTGGCGCTCGCGTGGGGGCGCGAACCTCTCTACGACACGCTGATGTACGCGGTCTCCACCGTGGTGATGGCCGGTGCCGGCGCCTTGATCGTGCGGCGCAGCCCGGTCGGATGGCTCTTCCTCGGCTTCGCGTTGCTGAGCGCGCTGTGCTCCGACCTCGCCCAGGGCCTGGGACTGCACGGCTGGGTGATCGGGTTGTGGCTCAGCTACACCGGCTGGCTGCCCAGCGGGTTCGGCTGGATCCTGACGTTCCTGCTGTTCCCGGACGGCCGGCTGCCCGGCCGCGGCTGGCGCGCGGTGCTGTGGGTGGCGTCCTCCGGCCTGGTGCTGGCCGTCGTGGGCTGGTCGTTCGGCCCGTCCATCGGCCAGAGCCTCCCCGGCGGGCACAACCCGTTCGCTGTCCCGGGATTGCCGGCCCAGGCGTTGCTCACGGTGGGGATGTCGCTGTACCTCGGGTCGATGCTGGCCTCGGTGGTGGCATTGGTGGTGCGGTTCCGGCGCTCGCACGGTGTGTTGCGGCAACAGCTGAAGTGGTTCGTGTTCGCGGCGGCGCTCGCCGGGGTGATGCTGCCGCTGTCGTTCTTCCTCTGGTACGTGACGCCGCTGGCGGGGGTGATCGCGGCGGTGCCGTTGATGGCGCTGCCGGTGGCCGCGTCCGTCGCGATCCTGCGGTACCGGTTGTACGACATCGACTTCCTGATCAGCCGCACCGTCAGCTATGCCACGCTGACGGTGCTGCTCGCCGCGGCCTACGCGGTGACCGCGGTCGTGCTGGGCACGGCGCTCGGCCGGGGTTCGGCGTGGGTGACCGCGGCGGCGACACTCGTTGTGGCACTGGCGTTCCGGCCGCTGCGGGCACGCGTTCAGGACGTGGTCGACCGGCAGTTCAACCGCGCCCGTTACGACGCGGTGCACCGGGTCGAGGCGTTCCTGGAGGAGCTGCGCGCCGGCAGGGCGGCGCCGGAGGACGTGCGGGACGTGCTGCGGGAGGTCCTGGACGACCCAGGGCTTGAGCTCCACCTCTCCGGTCAACCGTCCTCAGTGGAGGGACGCGGCCAGGTGGTGGTGGAGCGCGACGGGCAACGGCTCGGCGTGGTCACCTACACCGTCGAGGCGAGTCCCGTCGTGCTGCGGCAGGTCGTGGAAGCCGCCGGGCTGGCGGTGGAGATCGTGCGGCTTCGGGCCGAGCTGCGCCGTCAACTCGCCGAGGTGGAGGCTTCCAGGGCGCGCATCGTCGCTGTTGCCGATGCCGAGCGGCGCCGGATCGAACGTGACCTGCACGATGGTGCTCAGCAGCGGATGGTGGCGATCGGCCTCGCGCTGCGCCATGCCCAGCATCAGCTCACCAACGACGGTCCCGCGGACGGCGGGCGGTTGGTGGACGCCGCGGGTCGTCTGCCGGCCGCCGACATCGAAGGCGCCCTCACAACGCTCGACGCCGCCGTGGACCAGGTGGGCGCCGCGATCGCCGAACTCCGCGCCCTGGCCCACGGACTGCCGCCGGCCCAGCTCGACGCGGGCCTCGCCCCGGCGTTCCGCGACCTCGCCGGCCGCGCGCCCGTGCCGGTCTCCGTCGACGTGCCGCCCGGACGTTTCGGCACCGGAGCCGAGGCCGCCGCCTACTTCGTCGGCTGCGAGGGCCTGACCAACGCGGTCAAGCACGCCGGAGCCACCCGCGTCGCTCTCACCGCCGCCCGCCGGGACGGGACTCTCGTCGTCACCGTGACGGACGACGGCGTCGGCGGGGCGACGCCCGGTACCGGGACCGGCCTCACCGGGCTCGCCGACCGGCTGGAGGCGCTCGGGGGCACGTTGCGCATCGACAGCGTGCCGGGTGCGGGAACGACGCTGACCGCGGAGGTGCCATGCGCGTCGTGATCGCCGAGGACCAGGTGCTGCTGCGCGAGGGTCTGGTGCGCCTGTTCACCGACGGCGGGCACGAGGTCGTTGCCGCCCTGGGCGACGCGGCCGGGCTGGATGCGGCCGTGACAGCCGCGGATCTGGCGGTGGTCGACGTCCGCATGCCCCCGACGTTCACCGACGAGGGCGCCCGCGCCGCCCGCGCTCTCAAGCGGACGCGCCCGGACCTCGGCGTTCTCGTGCTTTCCCAGCACGTCGAGACCACCCACACCGCCGACCTGATCACCCTCGGCGGCTTCGGCTACCTGCTCAAGGACCGCGTCCTCGACGTCGCCGACTTCCTGTCCGCCGCCGAACGCGTGGCCCGCGGCGGCTCGGCCCTCGACCCGCACGTCGTGGCCAGCCTGGTCGGCCGCAGGGGACCGCTCGACGCGCTCAGCGAGCGCGAACGCGCCGTCCTCGCGCTCATGGCCCAGGGCCTGACCAACAGCGGTATCGCGAAGCAGCTCCACCTCAGCGAACGCACTGTCGAGGCACACGTGCGGCACCTGTTCACCAAGCTCGACCTGCCGTCGGACGTCGACGGGCACCGCCGGGTGCTGGCCGTCCTCGCTCACCTGTCCGGCTGAAGTGGCATCTGAACAAACGTCCTGAATGGTACTTCTGGGATGCCACTTGCCCGACGACCATGATCGGTGTGACCACTGAACACACCATCGCCGAACTGGACGACGCGGACACGGCAAAAGCTTTCGACGCGCTCCGTGCTCTCCGCCCGCACCTCACCTCTGTCGACGAGTTCGTCGAGGTGGTGCGCGCCCAGCGCAAGGAGGGCTACCGGATCGTGGCCTCCTTCGACGCGAGCGGCCAGGTGGTCGCGGCAGCGGGGTTCCGCCACATGACGAACCTCTACGCGGGTTCGCACATCTACATCGACGACATGACAACGCTGCCGTCGGCGCGCAAGCAGGGGCACGCGGGTGCCCTGCTGAAGTGGGTGGACGAGGAAGCCCGCCGCCTCGGCTGCACGTCGGTCCAGCTCGACTCCGCAACGCACCGCCACGACGCGCACCGGCTATACCTGAACTCCGGGTACGTCATCCCCGCGTTCCACTTCAGCCGGAGTCTTTGAGCGCTTGGCCAGCAGCAGCGCGACCGGCCCGGCGCCGATGCCGTGCAGCACGACGCTGCCCAGCACGCAGATCACCGTGATGGTCAGGATCGTGTCGGCCGCCGACCCCTCCGGCAGCTTGTTGAACGCCAGCAGGCCGAACACGATCGTCGTCGTGCCGCGGGGCCCCAGCGCGCCGACGAGTACCCGTTCGCGCCCGGACAACCGGGACCGCGTGAAGGCGAGGAACACCGGCAGGATGCGGATCACGGTGAGGACCGCGGCGCAGAAGAGCACCTCCTGCCAGGAAACGCCCAGGGAGAAGATGAGCACGGAGGCGATGCCCACGACGAACCACATGGTCATCGTCAGCAGCCCGGTGACGTCCTCCAGCAGGTGCAGATCGGTGTTCAGCACGTCCGTCCGAGCCTCCGCCCGTCCAGTGTGGACGCGGCGGGCCTTGAGCAGCCGGTGCACGTAACGGAACGCGATGCCGCTGACGAACGACGCGACGAACCCGTTGCCGTCGATGGCCACGGTCGCGGTGAAGGTCAGCAGCGGCGCCAGCAGCACCGCGACCCGTGCGGACTGGTCGGTGACCCACCCGGCCTGGTGCGCCCGGTCCATCAGCCACCCGAGCACCGCGCCGATCACGACACCGGCGACGATCGCCTTGACCGCGAACGGCAGCACCGTCCCCAGCGCTTCGAGCGGCGTGCGCTCCTGCGAGTCGTCGCCCGCCAGGATCAGCGCGAACAGGAACAACGGCGAGACGATGCCGTCGTTGTAGCCGCTCTCGATGTTCAACGTGCTGCGCACCCGTGCGGACAACGCCGGATCACGCACCACCCGTTCCGCAGGGGCGAAGTCGGTCGGCACCGTCACGCAGGCGACCAGCAGCAGCACCGCCCACGGCAGGCTCGGGAACAACAGCCAGCCCAGCAGCGCGGCCAGCGCGAGGCTGATCGGCATGGCCACCAGCAGCACCCTGGCCACGAGGCCGGGGTAGGCGCCCCACAACCGGCCAGCGCGCACCTCGGTGGCGTCGACGAACAGCAGCACCGCGAGGATGATCTCCGCCGCGTGCTGCATCGACTCGGTGTTCAGGCCCTCGGCGATGGAGTTCGCGTTGAGCAGCCCGACCGCGGCGCCGGCCAGCACCATCACGATCGGCGCGCCGAGGCTCCACCTGTCGAGCCGTGACGCCGCCAGTGATCGCAAGACCATGGCGATCGCCGCGGCGAGCAACAACGAGTTCATGCGACCATCTTCGCTCAGGGCGTCCTAACAGGACTCAGCGCGGCACTGACTGGGCGAACGCGAACACCTTGTCCGGGTCGTACCTCGCGGCAACTTCACGCAATCGCCCCAGATTGGCGCCGTAGTACGCCTCGGCCCAGCGCGGCAGTTGCGGATCGATGTAGTTGACGTAGCCGGTTTCCCCGACCAGCGCACCGAGCCCGTCGCGTGCCTGGCCCATCGCCTTGGCCGCTTCCGTCGCGGCTTCGGGTGGGGTCTTGAAGTAGATCTGGGCGCAGGCGAGGGCATCCCGGTGGGGGAACGCGGTGGCGTTCGCGGCGACGTCCGACACCGCGCCGCCCAGGCTGTCGAAGATCAGGTACGACTCGTCGGACTGGCCGGCCATCAGGTTCACGGCGCGGCCGGGGTCGCTGATCGGGGAACGCACGATCCGGGATGAGGCCACGAACGACTCGCGGTCGATCGGGCCGCCGACGAAGTAGCGGGTGGCCTCCGGGTAGCTCTTCGGCTGGATGAACCGCTCGGGCGCGGCCGGCAGCGCGGTCAGCATCCCGGCGAGGTCGCCGACGGACCCGATGAAGCAGCCGCCGACGCGGCAGGTCGGTTGCGGGCCGCCGCGCACGACGACGTTGGACCACAGTTCGTTCGGTGCCTGCGCGATCCAGCCTTGCCACGCGCCGAACACGTCTGCGGCGGCACCGGCGGGGTACTGCAGCGAGAACACCGTGACGTCGGGGGCGGGCACGGTCGCGAACACGAACTCGGTGACGATCGCGAAGTTGCCGCCGCCACCGCCGCGCAGTGCCCAGAACAGGTCGGGTTCCTGCTGCGCGGACGTGGTGACCAGCCGGCCGTCCGCGGTGACCACGGTCGCCGAGACCAGGTGATCGCAGGTCAGGCCGTACTTGCGGGAGAGCACGCCGATGCCGCCGCCGAGCGTGAGGCCCGCGACGCCGACGGACGGGCACGTGCCGGTGGGCAGGCAACGGCCGGACTCCGCGAGCACGCGGGCCACCTCGCCGAGCTGTGCCCCGGCGCCGATGCGGACCTGGTCACCGGGCAGCACCTCGATGTCAGCGAGTCCGCGCAGGTCGATCTGCAGCCCGTTCTCCGGCGAGGAGTAGCCGGCGTAGCTGTGACCACCGCTGCGAGCGGCGATCGGAGCACGCAGTCTGACCGCTTCCACGCAGGCCTGCACGTCGGCCGGTGAGGTGCAACGGGCGACGGCGGCGGGCTTTCGCGCGTCCCACACCGGGTTGAAGCCCTGGTAGGTGAAGCCGTCGTCGGCCGGCAGCACCAGCTTGCCGGACAGCTTGGTGCGCAAAGCAGACCAGTCCGGCGGTCCACTTGAAACGGACGAACTGGACGGAGGTGTCGACGGACCTCCGGAGGTGGTGCAGGCCGTGAGCGCGACGCCCGCGCTCGCCAGTCCCGCGACTCGGAGAAACCTGCGGCGGTCCACGCCGGCCATCGTGGCACAAGATCGCTTCGGCCTGTCGGAGGTTGTGCTACCTGAGGCTGATCCTGTCGTAGCACCCTGGCCTGATGCGGTCGTACTCCGCCGCGCACCACCCTGGACGGGTGTTCAAGAAGAAGATGAACGTGATGGCCGCGGTGGTGGCGGGTGTGCTGCCCCTGACCTTCGCGCCGGACGCGGTGGCGGAACCGGACATCGGGTGGGGCGCGTGCGAGAAGCCGGTCGCGGAGGGCGTCGAGTGCGGCACGCTGACCGTGCCGGTCGACTGGTCGCGTCCCGGTAAGGGCACCGTCGGACTGCGCGCCTACCGGTGGAAAGCCCAGCACAGCAAGGGAACCGTCCTGAACTTCCCGTCCGGCCCCGGCCAGCCCGGCGATCTGGCCCTCGGGTCGCTGCGCAGCGCGTTGCCCGGCTACGACCTGGTGGCGCTGGATCCGCGCGGCACCAGCGAGAGCCACCCGATGACCTGCGACGTCGACAAGACGCTCAAGATCCCGTACATCCCGCCGACCTCCGGCACGGCGTTCACAGCGCTTCAGGAGAACCAGAAAGCGTTCTGGGCGTCGTGCACCACCGGCGTCCCAGGCCTCGATCGGCACCTCGACGCCTACAGCACCGCTCGGGACGCGGACGCGTTGCGACGGGCGGTGAAAGCCGATCGGGTCAACGTGTACGGCTTCTCCTACGGCAGTTTGCTAGCCGAGCGGTACCTGGAGTTGTTCGGCGGCCACGTGAACGGGTCGATCGTCGAAGGCGTGATGAACCCTGGCCAGAACCGCCGGGAGTTCATCACCACGGCCGCCGCCGGCGTCGAGGCGATCTTCGCCCGGTTCACCGAGTGGTGTGCCGAGACGCCGGATTGCGCGCTGCACGGCCAAAATCCGGCCGACGTGTTCCGCAAGGCGCAGCAGAACGCTGGGATGCTCCCCGGCACCTTCTACGGCTTCCCGTGGTCGGACGTGATGGTCACCCGGTACTTCGAGGTCTTCGGGCCGAGGGACTTCGGTGCGATGGCCCGGGGTCTGCACGAGCTCGCCGAGGGACGCAACCCGCTGCCGGACGATCCCGGCGGCGAGGTGCCGAAGCGCATCGAGTACGCGGACCCCATCGCGTGTTCTGACTGGCCGTTCGCCCTGCCGAGCGTGCAGGACGCCCGTGGAGACCTCAGGTCGGCCAGGCGGGCCGCGCCGGTCGTCGGCTACTCGACGAACTCCAGCAACTACACGTCGATCTGCGTCGGCGGCCCGAAGACCGGGCAGCCGAAGCCGGTGAGGTCCCGCAGCGCCAACCCGACACTCGTGCTGAGCAACTCGCTCGACCCCGCGACCCCGAAGGTCTGGGCCGAGCAGGTCGAGAAGCAGTTGGGGGACAAGGCGATCCGCGTCCGCACCGAACGCGTCGGCCACGGCGGCGGCATGGAGGACCCCGCGACGCTGAGGAAGGTGCAGGACTACATGACCCGTTTCGGTAAATAGGTTCCCAAGGACCCTTACGCTTCTGGGCGTGAAGCGACTCATCGTGGTAGCCCTCTGCCTGCTCGCGACCGCCTGCGCCCAGGCACCGACGACCACGCCCGCCCAGACCTCGACGCCGAGCTCGACCCAGAGTTCGACGCCGTCGGTCGACGAGTCGCCGGCCGTCCGCGCGGCCTTCGAGACCTACACGAAGGCCGCGCTGGCCAAGGACGGCGCCACCGGTGTGTCGGTGCTGGCCACGCCCATCTTCACCGTCTACGACGACTTCCGGAAGCTCGCGCTCACCGCCACCGAACAGGACCTCTCCACCGCGCCCCTGGGCAAGCGGGCCGCCGTGTACACCCTGCGCGGCTCCGTGGACCCCGCGATCCTGCGCACCGCGTCGCCGAAAGACCTGGTGAAGGTCTCGATCGACAAGGGCCTGGTGGGGGAGAAGGGCATCAACAACCTCGAGATCGGCAAGATCACGACCAGCGGCGACACAGCGTCCGCCGAGGTGCTGGCCCGCGGCCAGGTGGCGCCGTACAAGTTCCGCTTCGTCCGCGAGGACGGCACGTGGAAGCTCGACCTGCAGCCGCTGCTCGACCTCGCCGACTCCGCCTACGCGGCGGTCGCGAAGCAGCAGAACCTGACCCCCGACCAGTTCCTGGACGGGGTGCTGAACCAGATGTACGGCCCCGCGAAGGCCGCCGAGGTCCGCAAGCCGCTCGGCGCGTGACCCGGCGCGTGACCGGCGCCAGGCTCAGCGCTCGGGCAGCCCGCGCGGCTGAGCGCTGACGATCGGTTCGGGACGCGTTGGGGCGAGTTGAGGTGCGGGGACAGGTCGCCAGGTCGCCCCGTGCGGAGTCGCCCCTCAGCGCTCGCGCGGCTCGAGTGCGAGCGTCGGTTCGGGAAAGCATTGTGCCGAGTTGAGGTCCGGAACAGGTCGCCAGGCCGCCCCGTGCGGAGCCGCGGCTCAGCGCTCGCGCAGCCCCAGCGCGAGCGTCAGCTCGAGCACGCGTTGCGGCGAGTTGAGGTC
Source organism: Lentzea sp. NPDC054927 (assembly GCF_053610285.1). Classification (NCBI taxonomy): domain Bacteria; kingdom Bacillati; phylum Actinomycetota; class Actinomycetes; order Pseudonocardiales; family Pseudonocardiaceae; genus Lentzea; species Lentzea sp. NPDC054927. Next base: position 141,238 of record NZ_JBSGXZ010000015.1, on the reverse strand, counting down.
CGGGAACAGGTCGCGCAGCTGCCCCATCCGGTACCGCACGGTCTGCGGGTGCACGAACAACGCCGTGGCGACCTCCTCCCGGCGTCCGTGGTGCAGCAACCACGCGCGGAGCGTCTCCTCCAGCCGTCGAGCCGAGGTGGTGGGCAGTGCGCGCAACGGTGCGAGTGCGCGCGCACGGAGGTCGGCGTAGGCGTCGGCGTCGGCGGTTAGCACCAGCTCCACCAGGTGTTCCTCGGTGTCGCGGATGTCTGGGGACACCGAACGCGCGCGTACGGCTCGTGCGTATGAGGCGGCTGCACGCATCCATGGGCGTGCTGGGCCGACAACGGCCGTGCGGGTGGTCAGCAGCCTCAAGAGATGTCCGCGGTCGGCGTCGGGCACCAGCAGCATGCCGGTCGCGTCCGGCAGGTCGTCCAGCACGAGGGTGGAGGAGTCGAGCATCCGGTAGGCCGGGCGGGTCTGGGCGGCGGGCAGCAGGACGGCGGTCAGCGAGTCCGGGGGAGTCCAGCCGGCGCGTTGGGCGGAGGCGAGCAGCACCTCGGCGCCGGCGCCGGCGAGCAGGTCGCGGGCCAGTTGTTCCAGGTGACGCTCGTGTGCCAGGCCGCGGGCGGCCAGTTCGTCGGCGTGACCGGCGGCGCTGGCCGCGGACAGTTCGTCGATGTAGGCGAAGGTCAGTTCGGCGAACTTCGCGACCTCCTCGGCGGGCAGGCCTGCCGAGACGGCGCCCTGTGCCAGGCCGCGCCAGGCCACGCGGGCGCCGACGCGGTAGGCGCTGAGCAGCGCGTCCATCGACCGGCCGTCCCGGACCTCGCCGCGGCCCAGCTCGTAGGCGGCGTCGCCCGCGTCGCCGCCGGTGGCTGTTCCTCCAGCCAGATCCAGGTAGTGTCCTAGCGCCGTGCGAACCGCACGGCGGATAGTGCCACCCATACGGCCGGAAAGTGCGCCCGCGTAGCTCGGCACCTCGTCGATGATGGCTTCGACGACTTCGTCCGCGGTTGTCTTCAGGGCCGCCCGCAACGCGGTGACAGCGGTCTCATCCAGGCCCAGTTCGGTGGCCCGCCGTATTGCGTGACTCACGATTTGTTCCCTACGAACAATTCAGTCGGCCAGATTCACGTCCTACGGACAGGACTTTACGCCCTGAGGCGCATCAAGCTGGAGTCATGACGAGTACCGCCCTCCGCAGCAGGGCGTGGAAACTGCTTGAGCTGGTCACGACGCCACTGCTGCCGTCCGACTACCTCGACCTGGTCAGCCCGCTGCGTGCGGGCGCCGACCTGCGCGGTCGCATCGAGGCCGTGCACCCCGAGACAGAGGACGCCGCCACCATCGTGATCCGGCCCGGCCGGGGCTGGCGCGGCCACGTCGCCGGCCAGTACGTCCGGATCGGCGTGGACGTCGACGGCGTGCGCCTGTGGCGCGCGTACTCGGTGACATCGCCGACGAGCCGGACGGACGGCCGCATCACGATCACCGTGAAGGCCATCCCGGACGGCAAGGTCAGCAACCACCTGGTCCGCCGGGTGAAGCCGGGCACGATGGTCCACCTCGACCAGGCCTGCGGTGAGTTCGTGCTGCCGCCTGCCAAGCCCGCCAAGGTGCTCTACCTGACCGCCGGCAGTGGCATCACACCCGCGATGGGCATGCTCCGCGACACCGAGTTCGCCGACGTCGTGATGGTGCACTCCGCGCCGCGCAAGCAAGACGTGATCTTCCGCAACGACCTGCACGACCTGGTCGCGGACGAGAAACTGCGCCTGGTCGAACTGCACACCGACACCGACGGCATGCTCGACCTCGCCCGTCTCGACGAGCTCGTGCCCGACTGGGCCGACCGCGAGACCTGGGCCTGTGGCCCGGCCGGCCTGCTCGACGCAGCCGAGGCGCACTGGGCCCAGCACGCCAAGGCCGGGAGCCTGCACACCGAACGGTTCCGCCCGACCGTCGTCGTCGCCGGCGAGGGTGGCGAGGTCACGTTCAGCACGACCGGCAAAACCGTCGCCGCCGACGGTGCCACGCCGCTGCTGAACGTCGGCGAAGAGGCCGGCGTCCTGATGAAGTCGGGCTGCCGCATGGGCATCTGCTTCGGCTGCGTCACGCCGCTCAAGTCGGGTGCCGTCCGCGACCTGCGCACCGGTGAGATCACCGAGGGCGACAAGGGCGTGCTGATCCAGACCTGTGTGTCCGCCGCGGCGGGCCCCTGCGACCTCGAACGCTGACCGCGTCACCACAAAGACTTTCTCTCCCCCCGTGAAGTGGCCCGACCCCCAGCCACTGCTTTGGAAAGCGAGCTTCATGACCGCCATCGACCCCACCGCCCACCTGACCGCCGACCAGATCGAGGAGCTCGGCCGCGAGCTCGACGCGATCCGCGACGAGGTGATCGCCAGCCGTGGTGAGAAGGACGCCGCCTACATCCGCAAGGTGATCTCGGCGCAGCGCAAGCTCGAGCTGGCCAGCCGCGGCATCCTGCTGTTCTCGCTCTTCCCGCCCGCGTGGATCATCGGCACCGCCGGTCTGTCCGTGGCGAAGATCATGGACAACATGGAGATCGGTCACAACATCCTGCACGGCCAGTGGGACTGGATGCGTGACCCGAAGATCCACTCCACCACCTGGGAGTGGGACCACGTCTCGCCCGCCGAACAGTGGAAGCACTCGCACAACGAGCTGCACCACACGTACACCAACGTGATCGGTAAGGACAACGACCTCGGCTACGGCATCATGCGCGTCGACGAGGACCAGAAGTGGCACCCGATCTACCTCGCGCAGCCGTTCTGGAACTTCATCAACGCCTGCTTCTTCGAGTACGGCATCGCCGCGTACGACCTGGAGCTCGGCAAGAACCTGCACAAGCGCCGCCGCAACAACCCCGAGTTCCGCGCTCGGGCGCGTGCGGTCGGCCGCAAGATCCGCAAGCAGGTGCTCAAGGACTACGTGATCCACCCGCTGCTGTCGGGCCCGTCGTTCCTCACCACGCTCGCCGCGACGTTCACCGCGAACCTGGTCCGCAACCTCTGGTCGCACTCGGTGATCATGTGCGGTCACTTCCCCGAGGGCGTGCAGACCTTCGAGCGCCGGTCGATCAAGGGCGAGACGCGCGGCCAGTGGTACCTGCGCCAGATGATGGGCTCCGCGAACATCAGCGGCAGCAAGGCCATGCACTTCATGTCCGGCAACCTGTCGCACCAGATCGAGCACCACCTGTTCCCGGACCTGCCGAGCAACCGGTACGCCGAGGTCGCGGTGAAGGTGCGCGCGCTGTTCGACAAGTACGAGCTGGAGTACGTCACCGGCCCGCTGCCCAAGCAGGTCTTCTCCGCGTGGCGCAAGGTGTTCCGCCTGTCGCTGCCGAACAAGAAGCCCAAGGTCAAGACCCCGGGCCGTGACAAGGAACTCGTCGCCGCCTGAGACCGGTACTGATTCAGATCTTTCGGCCGTACCGGCGACATCGCCGGATTCGGTGAGATTCCTTCGTGGGGCCCGAGTTCCATCCCTGCTGCTTCATCGGGCCCTCCGACGGAGGAACTCATGCGAAGGGTCTATCTCGTCGCGGCCACCCTGCTCACGGCCGCGACGATCTACACGCCTGTCTCGAACGCGGCCCCTGCCGCCGCGGCGATCACCGAGACGGTCTTTGTCGAGTCCACAACGGACAGTGACGCGGACGGCAAGCTCGACCGGATCGCCGCCGACGTCATGCGGCCGGACACGGCCGGAAAAGTACCGATCGTGATGGAGGCCAGCCCCTACTACGGGCTGGGCGCCGAGATGGCGGCGACGAACGTGCCGCGCGGCTTCAAGCGGTGGTACGACGAGTACTTCGTGCCGCGCGGGTACGCCGTCGTCGAGATGGAGATGCAAGGCACCTCCCGCTCGACCGGCTGCCCGACCACCGGTGGTCCCGAGGACACCGCGAGCGTCCGTGCGGTCGTGGACTGGCTCAACGGCCGTGCGAAGGCGTTCTACGCCGACGGGCGAGAGGCGGTCGCGAGCTGGAGCACCGGCAACGTCGGCATGCTCGGCGTGTCCTACAACGGCACGCTGCCCAACGCGGCGGCCGCGGCGAACATCCCCGGCGTGAAGACGATCGTGCCGATCGCCGCGATCTCCAGCTGGTACGAGTACGCCCGTGACCAGGGCATCGGCTACAAGGGCTGGGAGTCCAACTACCCGACGTTCCTCGCCAACTACGTCGTCAGCGCGGCGCAGAAGGCGAAGTGCAAGCCGGTGTTCGACAAGCTCTCCGCCGACGACGGCGACGAGTCCTACGACTACACGTCGTTCTGGAAGGCCCGCGACTACCGGCCGGGCGCGCAGAACGTGTCCGCCTCGGTGTTCGTCGTGCACGGCCAGGCCGACTGGAACGTCAAGCCGTCGCAGTTCGGCCGCTGGTGGAAGGAACTCGCGGACCGGAACGTGCCGCGCAAGATCTGGCTGCACCGCGGCGGGCACCTCGACCCGATCTCGTTCCGCCAGGCCGAGTGGCAGCGCGTCATGGGTCTCTGGATGGACCACTGGCTCAAGGGCGCCGACAACGGGATCATGAGCGAGCCGATGGCCGACGTGCAGAAGCCCGACGGCAGCTGGGAGACGGCCACGGCTTGGCCGCGACCGGACACCAAGGCCACCACGCTGTACTTCGGCCCGGCGGCCGGTGGCATGTCCGGCACGCTCACCACCACGCCGGTCTCCAGCGGCACGCAACGCCTGGGGGACAACGCGAACCTCAGTGAGTCGATCATGATGGCCAACCCGGAGACTGCCGACCCGCGCAGGCTCGCGTACGTGACGCCGCCGCTCACCCAGGCCACCCGGTTGTCCGGCGAGGTCAGCGTGACGGCCAGGATCGCCTCGAACCGCGCGTCGACCCCGTTGACGGCGTTGCTCGTCGACTACGGCCCGAGCACTCAGGCCGTGCTCACCGAACGCAGCCCGCTGCAGCTGTCCACGGAGGTGTGCGGCAAGAACGATCTGCGTGACCGCACCGGATGCGCCCGCCCGCCGGACGTCTCCCTCCAGGCGGTCACCGCGACGATGCTGACCAAGGGTGCCATCGACGCCAAGAACCGGCTGTCGCTGGAGTCCTCGACCCCGTTGCCCACCGACGGGACCGCCGACGTGACCTGGAAGCTGCACGCCAGGGACGCGTTGATCCCGGCGGGGCACCGCATCGGCATCATGCTCGTCACCAACCACAACGGCTACATCGCCAAGGACACCGGGGCGAGCGGCATCGCGCTGAACGTCTCTCTCGGCGTGAGCAAGGTGGTGCTGCCGATCGTCGGGGGAGTGGTGCTCACCTGACGAACCGAGGCCTGCGCACTGAAACTTCGACTAAAACTTCACAGTGCGCAGGCCTCGGCCTGTCTAGCCTGGCGCGATGGTCATGGGGGAAGCGGTCCTGGCTGTCCTGCCGAGTCCGACGCAGGGCGTCTGGCACCTCGGTCCGGTGCCGATCCGGGCGTACGCGTTCTGCATCATCGCCGGCGTGCTCGTCGCGGCCTGGCTCACCGAACGCCGCTACGTGCAGCGCGGCGGCAGGCCCGGCGTGATCAACCAGATCGCGACCTGGGCGGTGCCGTTCGGCGTCGTCGGCGCTCGCCTGTACCACGTGGCCACGTCCTGGCAGCCGTACTTCGGCCCTGGCGGCGACCCGATCCGCGCCCTGTACATCTGGGAAGGCGGCATGGGCGTGTGGGGCGCGATCGCGCTCGGTGCGCTCGGCGGCTGGATCGGCGCGCGGCGGGCCGGGGTGAAGCTCCCGCCGCTGGCCGATGCCGCCGCACCGGGAATCGCGCTGGCGCAGGGCATTGGCCGCCTCGGCAACTGGTTCAACAACGAGGTGTACGGCGGACCGACCGACCTGCCGTGGGCGCTGCGGATCTACGAATGGGACCAGGACGCCGGCCGGGCCGTCATCGGACCGGACGGTCAGCCCGTCGTGCTGGGGACGTTCCACCCCGCGTTCCTCTACGAACTGCTGTGGACCTTCGGCGTGGCGGCGGTGGTGATCTGGGCGGACCGCCGCTTCCGGCTCGGGCACGGCCGCGCGTTCGGGCTGTACGTGGCGCTCTACACCTTGGGCAGGCTGTGGATCGAGGCACTGCGGATCGATGCGGCGAACACGATCCTCGGGCTGCGCCTGAACATCTGGACCTCGTTGATCGTGGGGCTGGTGGCCGTCGCGCTCACCGTGTGGTCAGCGCGACGGCATCCTGGCCGCGAGGACCTCAGGTCAGCTTCGGCGCCGAGTTGTACGCCTCCGCCAGCAGACGCGGCGTCCGGACCGAGCGCTGCGGGTTGATCGTGACCGTCCGGCTCTCGCCCGGCAGCAACCAGAAGTAGTTGTCGCTGTAGAGGGTCGGCAGCACGCGGTCGGTTCCGTTGCGTTCGCGCAGGGACAGCCGGACCATCGCGGCCACCGTCTTGCCGGTGTTGCGGATGGTCGCGGTGTAACCGTTCTTGTTGGCGCTCAACGTGGTCGCCAGCTGGGTGTAAGCCAACTGGTTGAGCGCGCGCATCGACGTGTCCGTCCGGTAACGCCAGTAGGCGTTCTCGGAGATCACCGCGCCCTTGTCGTCGGTCAGCGTGAGGCGCATCAGGTGGAACGCTGGCAACGCGACGTCGAACGGTACAGTGAACACGTTGCTTGCGGTCGTCGCCGCGATGTCGAGCTTCTGCTGCTGCGCCTGCCCAATCGGCTTGCCGTCCAGGCTGTGCAGCTGCGCTTTGACCGTGACTCCGGTCAGCGCGGAGGCGGTGTGGTTGACGGCGGTGACCTGCCAGGTGTTCGGGTTGGCCTGCACGTGCCGTTGCTCGCAGCCCTTGCGGGAGCCGTAGTAGCTGCCGTTCACTTCCATGTCGTAGTCGTAGGTCTGCCATACCGTGCTGTGCCAGGCGGGGTGCGACATCCACAGCAGCACGCCGGTGGCGTCGTTCCACAGTCTGGCGTTCCACGCCTCGAAGATCGCGCGCATGTTCTCGTAGTTCACGAACTGCGCCTTGCGGCAGAACTCCTCCAGGCTGCTCGACGGCGAGAGGCGTGCGTCGATGGCGGCTTTATAGCCGTTCGGCTGCTGGTTGCTGTTCTCCGACCAGTCGTGCATGTACCAGGCGTCACCGATCGGCCAGCCCGCGTTGCCCTGACCCACGAGGTTGCGCATCGACTCCACCACGGAGACGGTCGGCAGGCCGATCTCGCTCCAGAACCCGAACTTCCCGCCCGTGGCCTCGCCGGTGGCGTAGGTGCGCGGGTCCACCCAGCGGTAGGTGCCGTCGCCGGTGATCACGCCGCTCGCCGAGTTGGGCTGGTACATCAGGTCGGTGTTGGTGTGCACGATCTCGCGCAGCACCTTGTCCACAGAGGACGGCGGGCTGCCCTCGTTGCAACCGAACCAGGCCACACAGCACGCGTGCGACCGGTAGCGCAGCACGGTGTCCTTGGCCTGGGCGAAGAACTGGTCGTGGTTGGCGGGGTCGGCCGACCAGCCGAGCCAGAACTCGTTCCACAGCAGGATGCCGTACTTGTCGCAGGCCTCGAACAGCTCCTCGCGGTAGGACGAGCCGACCCAGTTGCGGATCATGGTGAAGTTCATGTCCTTGTGCAGCGCCACCGCGGCGTCGGCCCGCGAGGCCGGCATCCGGCGCAGCAGCTCGTCCCAGCCCCAGCTGCCGCCGCGCGCGAAGATCTTGACCCCGTTGACGAGGATGATCAACGGCTTGGGGGAGTTGTCCTTCACCGCGACGTCGGTCCAGGTCTGGCCGTCCTGGGACACCTGGAGCTTGTACGTGGCCGCGTACGCCGTCTCCCACCGCAGGACCACGCGGTCGAACGAGGTCGTCGCGCCGAGGTCGACCTGCACCCACTCGTCGTCCCGGTACTCCGAACTCCACCGCGACCTCGGGTCGCCGTCGACGACCGCGCCGGGTGAGGTGCCGTCGGAGTTCGAGGACGAGCTCGCGGTCTTGCCCAGCGCCAGGTCCGTCCCCGGGTTCTTGCTGTCCACAACGGACAGCGTGTAGAGCGAGAATCCCCAGCTGGTGGCGCGTTTGCCGCCCTGCATCCGGACGTGCCGGGCCTGCTGGGCGCCGACGTCGACGGTCTGCTCGGCGAACCCGTCGACGATCGTGATCGGCAGGTCGTACTGGTAGGTGATCTGCCGGATGCCGAACTTCAGCGACTTCTCGTCGCTGACCGCGTTGCCGTTGGTCACCGTCAGCTCGAGGTCGTGCAGCGTCGGGTCGCCGTACCCGTTGGGCCACCACAGCTTCGGGTTCTTGATCCGCATCTGCGGGTGCGTGGCCGGGGAGAACACCGCGGCCGTCTCGGAGTTCGCGGGCACGGTGACGTCGCTGGTGATCTTGATGCCGTCGAACTCCGCCGTGACGGTGACGCGCTTCTCGGACGACTCGACGTTGCGGACCGGCACGGTGAACGTGACCTCGGCGGTCGTCTTGTCCGGCAGCTTCGTGTCGATGCGCGGGTCGCCGAGCACCACGGCACCGGTCGAGCGCAGGCGGACGTGGTTCCAGATGCCGGAGGCGCGGTCGCGGACGGCGGGCATCCAGTCCCAGCCGGACACCGCGAGGTAGGTGGGGGAGTTCTTGAACATCGTGCTGTTCGCGCCGACCCACGCCTCGCCGCGCGACCCCTTGTCGCCGGGGCTGCCGGGGAACGGCATCGGTGCGATCCGCACGGCCAGGTTCTGCTCGCCGCTCTTGCGCAGCGCGCCGGTGATGTCGATCGCGGCCCGGCCGAACGGGTTGCGCATGTCACCGATCCTGGCGCCGTTGAGCCAGATCTCGGCCTCGTGGTTGATGCCGTCGAACTCCAGCCAGACGTGCCTGCCGGTGCCGGTGTCCAACCCGCTCGGCAGGCCGAACGTGCGCCGGTACCACCACGCGTGCCGGGACAGCGCCTCCGGGATCTTCAGGTTGTTCATGCCGTACACCGGATCCGGCAGATGTCCCTGCTCGACCAGCGACGCGAGCACCGTGCCGGGCACGCTCGCGGGCACCCAGCCGCGGGTGTCGACGCCCGGCCCGGACAGCGCGGCGCCGTCCTTGACGGCCGCGAAGTCCTGCATGGTCAGCACCCAGCCCGACTCGAGCGGCACCGACCCGTCGGCGGCCACGGTCAGCGCGGGGTTCTCGTGGTTCTGGACCGGCCAGTTGGTCCAGCCCTTCACCGCGGGCCGGTTGTCCCTGCTCGTGCCGTAGACCTGGAGTCCGTTGAGCCCCAACGGGTTGGTCGTCGATCTGCGCGACGCGGAGAACCGGACCCAGCGCGCCTTGACGACGGGCGTGAACGGGATGGTGACGACACCGCCAGTGCCGGCCTCCGTGGTGTGGACCGTGTGCCAGACCTTGCCGTCGTCGGACACGTCGAGATCGAAGACCACCGCGAAGCTGGAGAGGATCTCCGTGCCGATGGTGTCGGCACGGGACGCGTTGGCGTCGAACGCCGGGTCGCCGGGCTTGGCCTCGAACGTCAGCACCACCGAGCTGATCTCGCACCGGCCCTGCAGGTCGACGATCATCCACTGCGCGTCGCCCTGCCCAGCCCGCCAGCCGGACCCCTGCACGCCGACCTGCGCCAGACCGTCCACGGCGAACTCCGCGGGCGTCGCCGCGTAGTCCGTCGACGACACCGACACCGGCCGGAACAACGCGAGGTCCACGGCCTTCGCCTGCGCCGCGGCCTGCTCCGGTGCGGCCACCGCGCTGCTGGGCAACAGCGTGCTCAAGCCGAAGACGGCGAGCAGTCCGCCACCCGTCGTCAACGCCTGCCGCCGCGAGACGCCGCTGCCGAAGTCCTGCGCCATTGCGAGCTCCGATCATCTTCCTGACAACGTTGCCAGGAAGCTTCGGTCTCGCTCGTCAGATGGTCAACAAGACAGACAAGACAGGATTTCCCGGCGCCGACATCGATGTCATTCGGCTGAACCGGTGTAGTGGGCGCATCCAGGCACAACGGGCTTCTCGTGTCTCGTACCGGGAAACGCCGTGCGAAAGACCGGTACGAACTCGTGCCAAGATCGATCACATGACCGGGGTGAAGCAGAACGATTACGACGACGTTGCCGAGGCATACACGGCCGACAACGAGAAGAACCTGTTCAACGCCTACTACGAACGGCCGGCGACCCTCGCCCTCGCCGGAAACGTTGCCGGGCGGCGGATCCTGGACGCCGGCTGTGGCGCGGGCCCGTTGTTCGCCGCGCTGCGTGACCGAGGCGCGACCGTGAGCGGCGTCGACTCCAGCGCCGGAATGCTGAAGCAGGCGCGGCTGCGGCTCGGTGCCGACGCGGACCTGCGGGTGGCCGACCTCGCCGACCCGCTGCCGTTCCCCGACGACTCCTTCGACGACGTCATCGCGTCTCTGGTGCTGCACTACCTGGAGGACTGGGGGCCGACGCTCGCCGAGGCACGGCGCGTGCTGCGGCCCAGCGGCCGGCTGATCGTCTCGGTCAACCACCCCACCGCCGAGTACATCATCGAGCGCATGGCGGGGCGCAGGCCGGACTACTTCGAGACCTACGCCGCGCCGGCGGAATGGCAGGTGGGTGACCAGATGGTGCGGGTGACGTTCTGGAACCGGCCGTTGCACGCGATGACCGACGCGTTCCTCGCGGCCGGGTTCCGGATCTCGCGCATCAGCGAGCCACCGCCGGCGCCGGAAGCCCGTGACCTGTTCCCCGGCGACTTCGAGCTGCTGGCGACGGCGCCAAGCTTCCTGTTCTTCGTTCTGGAGAACGCCTGACTGGCTACGCTCCGCGCGTGAAGCGGGTTCTCCTGGTCGCCCTGTGTCTGTTCGTGGCTGCGTGTGGCAACAACAGGTCGTCCACATCGTCCACTCCGACGGCTGGATCGGCCGGATCCTCCGGCGAGTCGCAGGTCGTCCGCACCGCGTTCGACACCTACATCAAAGCCGCCGTCGCCCAGGACGGCGCCACCGCGGTCTCGGTGCTGACGGAGTCCACTTTCCGCGTGTACGACGATTTCAGGAAGCTCGCACTCACCGGTACCGAGCAGGAGATCGTCGCATTGACACCAGGCAAGCAGATCGTCGTGTACTCGATGCGTGGCTACCTGGAGCCTGAGGTGCTGCGTGGCGCGTCGCCGAAGGAGCTGGTGCAGGCAGCCATCGACGAGGGCATGGCCGCGGACACGAGCATGAGCAGCGACAGGCTCAGAAAGTTCACGATCACCGGTGACAACGCGCTGGGCGAAGTGGTCCTCCCCGAACGGGCGTCACCTGCCTACCTTCGGTTCGCCCGGGAGAGCGGCACGTGGAAGTTCGAACTCCTGTCGGCACTCGACATCGCCGACATCGCGCTGGGGCAGGTCGCGAGAAACCAGGGCGTGACGCAGGACGAGCTGATCGAGCAGACGCTGGTCTCCGAGTACGGGGCCGCGGGCGCCACCGAGGTGCGCAAGCCGATCGGCGCCTGACTCACGCGCCCGGCGTCACCAACCCTGTCTCGTAGGCGAGGACCACTGCCTGGGCGCGGTCCCGCAGTTCCAGCTTGGCGAAGATGCGGGCCACGTGCGTCTTGACCGTCGCCTCGCTGAGCGTCAGGTCGGCGGCGATCTCGGAGTTCGACCGGCCGTGCCCGACCAGCGTCAGCACCTCACGCTCGCGCGGGGTCAGCGCGGCGAGGTCCCGGTGCACTAGAGGCGCAGGTGGCGCATCGGCGGTGAAACGTTCCACGAGCCGGCGGGTGATCGACGGTGCGAGTAGGGCGTCGCCCGTTTCGATGAGGCGCACGGCGGCGACGAGGTGTTCCGGCGTGACGTCTTTGAGCAGGAAACCGCTGGCGCCCGCGGCGAGCGCCTCGTAGATGTAGCGGTCCAGGTCGAACGTCGTCAGCATGAGCACGCGGCAGTCGCCGGGCTCGCGCATGATGCGGCGGGTGGCTTCCAGGCCGTCCATCGTGGGCATGCGGATGTCCATCAGCACGACGTCGGGCTTCAGGTCGCGCACGGCCGCCACCGCTTCGACGCCGTCGGCCGCCTCGCCGACGACCTCGATGCCGCCCGAGGTCAGGATCATGCGGAAACCGATGCGCACGAACGCCTGGTCGTCGGCGATCACGACGCGGGGCGCGGTCACGGTCGCTCGATCGGGATCTTGGCCCGGACGCGGAACCCGCCGCCGAGCCGCCTGCGCGCGTCGAGGTCGCCGCCGAGCACGGCCACTCGTTCGCGCAGGCCGAGCAGGCCGCGGCCGTCCTCTGTGGACGCCGGGGTGCCGGACAGCGCGCTGGGGCCGGTGTTGAGCACCTCGACCCGCAGGTGGTGGTCCGCGTACCGCACGGTGACCTCCGCTTGGCGGCCGTCGCCGTGCTTCAAGGCGTTCGTCAGCGCTTCCTGGACGATCCGGTACGCCGCCAGGTCGACCCCGGACGGCAACGGCCGCGGCTCGCCGGAGATGCGCACCTCCACCGGCAGGCCGGCGAAGCACATCCGGTCGACCAGCGAGCTGAGCCGACTCAGGCCGGGTTGCGGGGAGAGCAGGTCGTCGCTGTCGGCGGCGGGTGCGAGCAGGCCGAGCATGTGCCGCAGCTCGGTCATCGTGTCGCGGCCGGCGTTCTCCACGGCCAGCAACGCGTCGGTCACCTCACCGGCGTGAGTGTCGAGCACCCGGCGTGCGGCCCCGGCCTGCACGACCATGACGCTCACGTTGTGGCTGACGATGTCGTGCAGCTCGCGCGCGATCCTGGCCCGTTCGGCATCGACGGCGTTGCGGGCGGCACTCTCTCGTTCCCGCTCAAGCAGCCAACCTCGTTCTTCCACCGCACGGGTGTACGCGCGTCGTGCCGCTGCCAGCCGCACCGCGAGAAACGCCGCGACCAGGCAGGCGGCGACGGCTACCCACAGCTCCCACACCCCGCCACTGTCCCAGAACGGGAACCGGCCGCGCATCAAACCCCGGATGCAGCCCCTACATCCCAGGGATGACGCGGCCCGGCAGGTTACGTCCCCGGACTGACGCCCAGGGGCGCGTCGCTGAGCAGGATTGCGGCATGCAGAACGGGGACGCAGTCGTCGAGATGACGAACGTGCGCAAGGAGTACAGCGACTCGGTCGCGCTGGACGGACTGTCGCTGACCGTCCGGGCGGGCGAGGCGGTCGCGGTAATGGGCCCGTCGGGCAGCGGCAAGTCGACGCTGCTGAACATGATCGCGGGCCTGGACCGGCCGTCGTCCGGCTCGGTGGTCGTGCACGGCACCGACCTGGGGGCGCTCAGCGAGACCGGACTGGCCCTGTTCCGCCGGCGCGGCATCGGCATGATCTTCCAGTTCTTCAACCTGCTGGACGACCTGTCGGCGCTGGACAACGTCGCACTGGCCGCACAGCTGGCCGGCACCACGGCGGGTCAGGCGCGCAAACGGGCGCTGGAGCTCTTCGGCGAGCTCGGCATCACCAACCGCAAGAACGTCTACCCGGCGCAGCTCAGCGGAGGCGAGCGGCAGCGGGTCGCGGTGGCGCGGGCGTTGATGAACCGCCCGGCGCTGCTGCTGGCCGACGAACCGACCGGTGCGCTGGACAGCAGGTCCGGCGAGCAGGTGATGGACCTGCTGCTCGACCTCAACCAGATCGGCCAGACGCTGCTGCTGGTCACGCACGACGAACGGCTCGCCACCCGGTGCGCGACGCGGTTGATCGAGGTCGTGGACGGCCGGATCGCGCGCGAGCACAGCCTGGAGCGGACGTCGTGAATCCCGTGTGGTCGGCGGCGTGGGCGGCGGTGCGGCGCCGGAAGCTGCAGACGATCGTCATTGCCGTCGTGGTGTGCGCCGCGAGCGCGACCCTCGTGATGGCGCTCGGCCTGCTGGAGGCGTCGGCCGCCCCGTTCGACCGCGCCTTCGCCACCCAGCAGGGCGCGCACCTGTCCGCCGCCTTCGACCCGGCGAAGGTCTCCGAGGCCGACCTCGAGCGCGCCGCCGAGGACACCGAGTCGGCCGGCCCGTTCCTCCAGACCACTGTGGACACCTCGGAGAGCGACGTCTTCCTGGGCGCCCTCACCGTGGTGGGGCGGCCGGATCCCGGCGGCCCGGTCGACCGCGTCTCGGTGTGGCAGGGCCGATGGGCCACCAACCCCGGCGAGATCGTCCTCAACCGCACGCCGGGCTCAACAGGCCGCACGGAGGTGGGATCCAGGATCTCGCTGCCGGGCCGTCCCGTGCTGACCGTCGTGGGGTTCGCCCACTCGGTGACCGGGTCCGCCGACGCGTGGGTCACCCCCGAACAGGCAAAAGCACTCCAGCCCACCGCGCTCCAGATGCTGTACCGCTTCACCAAGGCCGACACCGCGGCGGACGTCGACGCGGGCCAGGCCCAGGTCACCTCGGGGATCCCCGAGGACGCGCTGCTCGGCACGCTCTCGCACCTCACCGTCAAGGACAAGGCCACGTCCGAGCTCGGGGTGTTCATCCCGTTCCTGATGATCTTCGGGGTGCTCGGGCTCGTGGTGGCGGTGCTGATCGTCGCCAACGTGGTGAGCGGCGCGGTGGTCGCGGGGTTGCGGCACATCGGGATGCTCAAGGCGATCGGCTTCACGCCGAACCAGGTCATGGCGGTGTACCTGGTCATGGTCTCGATCCCGGCGTTCGTCGGCTGCGCGCTCGGCACGGTCGCGGGCAACTTCTTCGCGAAACCGGTCGTGCAGGACGCGGTCGACGGGTTCGGGGTGGAGAACCTGAGCTTCGCGCCGTGGGTGAACGTCGTCGCGGCACTGGGCATGCCGGTGCTGGTGGTGTCGGCCGCGCTCGTGCCGGCGCTGCGGGCGCGCAGGCTGCCGGCGGCGCGGGCGATCAGCGCGGGCACGTCCGCGCACACCGGGCGAGCGTTGCGGATCCAGCGGTGGCTGAGCGGAACGAGGTTGCCGCGGTCGGTCAGCCTCGGGCTCGGCATGCCGTTCGCCAGGGCAGGACGCAGTGCGTTGACGCTGGCCTCGGTCGTGCTCGGCGTCATGACCGTGACGCTCGCGGTCGGCGTGACCATGTCGATGACGGCCTACAACGACGCGGTCCGGCCCAGCCACACCGATCGCGTCGAGCTGCTGGCCGGGCCACCGCTGGGACTGCCCGCACCCGGCAGGGAGGCGCCGGTCGCCGAGCTGGGCGACGCCGAGGACGAGTCGATGCTGCGTGCCCTGCCCGGCACGGCGGCTGTGCTGGCCTCGTCCCAGCTCGAAACCGAGATCGCCGGTGGCACCCAGAAGGCCACGATCCTGTTCTACCGCGGGGACACCGGCGCGCTCGGCCCGCGCGTGCTGACCGGGCACTGGCCTGGTCCCGGTGAGGTCGTCGTCCCGTCGAGGTTCCTGAACCAGCGCGGTCTTGCGGTCGGCGACACCATCACCGTCGCAGCGAGAACCAACCGGACGCAGGTGCGGATCGTCGGTGTCGTGCTGACCAACAACGCCGACGAGATATTCGCCGACTGGTCCACTTCGGACGTACTCGCGCCCGGTGCGCGCGCCGACTCCTACCAGGTGCGGATGGCACCCGGCACGAACCGCGAGACCTTCACCGCCGCGGTGGCGGCGAAGGATCCCGGACTGCGCGTGCTGCCGCCGCGTGACGGCACGTCGTCCACGGCCGTGATCATCATCAGCGCCGCCCTCGTGCTCACGCTGGTGCTCGGTGCGGTGGCGGCGCTCGGTGTGTTCAACACCGTCGTGCTCAACGCCCGCGAGCGCCGCCGTGATCTCGGCATGCTCAAGTCCATCGGCATGACTCCGCGCCAGGTGACCGTGTTGCTGGTGACGTCGATGGGCGCGTTGGGCGTGATCGGCGGACTGGTCGGCGTACCTGTCGGCATCGCCGTGCACCAGCTGGTCGTGCCGGCCATGGCGCACGCGGGCCAGGCCGACGCAGTCGACATCCTGATGAACGTCTACCACGCTCCCGCGCTCGCCTTGCTGGCGTTCACCGGAGTCGTGATCGCGGTGCTGGGTGCGCTCGTTCCCGCCAGGGGAGCGGCTCACCTCTCGATCGCCACCGTCCTGCACAACGAATGAAACAGGGGGAACAGAATGCGTCGATTACTGGCGATATCGCTTGTGGCGGCTGGAGTTGTGGCCACATCACCGCCGGCCGTGGCGGACAGCGGTACGAAGATCAGGCGGACCTCGTACGGCATCCCGCACGTCCTGGCGTCGGACTACCGGGGTGTGGGGCTGGGGCTCGGGTACGCGTTCGCCGAGGACAACGCGTGCGTCATGGCGGACATCGTGGTGACGCTGTCGGCGGAACGCACGAAGTGGTTCGGGCAGGAGAACCTGGAGAGCGACCTCTACTACCAGCGGCTCAACGAGTCCAAAGTGGTCGAACGGCAGCTTCCCGGCCAGTCGAGGCAGGCACGGGACCTCGTGCGCGGATACGTCACCGGGTTCAACCGCTATCTGGCGAAGACGCCGGATGCCTGTGGTGGCGCGAAGTGGGTGCGGCCGATCACCGAACTCGACGTGTGGCGCCGGGTGCACCAGGTCGCCGGTCTCACCGGCAGCGAGGGGTTCCAGGACGCGATCGTGTCCGCCCAGCCACCGGGCGTCCCGGTCGCTGCCACCCAAGAGGTGCAACGTCCCGAACAACGGCCGGGCAGCAACGGCATCGCGCTCGGCAGGTCGGCGACCGCGGCGGGCACCGGGATGGTGCTGGGCAACCCGCACTTCCAGTGGGACGACAACTGGCGTTTCTACCAGCACCAGCTCACGATCCCCGGTGAGCTCAACGTGAGCGGGGCCGGCCTGTTCGGCGTGCCGGTGGTCAACATCGGCCACAACGACCGGCTGGGCTGGACCCACACGGCGTCCGAGGCGCAGACGATGACGCTCTCGAAACTGACCCTCGTGCCGGGCGACCCCACCAGCTACGTCGTCGACGGCCAGGTGCGCCGCATGATCGCCGAGCAGATCACCGTGGCCGGCACCACCAGGACGCTGTACCGCACGCCGGACGGCCCGCTGGTCGAGGACTCCAGGGCGCTGCAATGGACCGACACCACGGCGTACGTGCTGCGCGACGCCAACCACGGCAACCTGAAGGTCATCGACCAGTGGCTCGCCATCGCCCGCGCCCGCAGCGTCCCGGACCTGCACTCGGCACTCGTCCGGCACCAGGCACTGCCATGGGTGAACACGATCGCCGCGGACGCCACCGGCACGGCCTACTACGGCGATGTCCAGGTCGTTCCGAACATCAGTGACGAGCTGCGCGCGCGTTGCGGCACGGAACCGAACATCGGCATCGTGATCCTCGACGGCAGCCGCGGGTCGTGCCGCTGGGAAGGCAAGCTCAGCCCCAGCAGTCTGCCCAGCCTGGTCAGGAACGACCACGTCAGCAACATGAACGACAGCCCGTGGCTGGCGAACCCGGCCGCACCGCTGACGGGCTATCCGTCGATCGTCGGCGACGTCGGCACTCCACGCTCACCGCGCACCCGCATGGGCCTGGACATGATCGCCGACGGCAAGCCGTTCACACTGTCCACTCTGGAGCAAGCAGCGCTCGGCAACCGCAACCTCACCGCCGAACAGGGCCTCGCCGCCGTCGTGGCGATGTGCCAGGCCAACCCGACGCTGCCCGGCCGTGACGGCCGCGCCGTCGACGTCCGCGCGGCCTGCGCGGCGCTGTCGACCTGGCCAGGAACCGGTGACACCGGCGAGAGCAGCCGAGGCGCCTATTTCTGGCGCACGTTCATCCAGTTCGCCGGACGGCCCGACGTCACCATGTGGCGGGTGCCGTTCGACCCGGCCGACCCGGCGCACACCCCGCGCGACCTCAACGCCGCAGACCCTGGCGTCCAGAGAGCTTTCGCCGAGGCGGTGAAGGCATTCGAGGTGGCGGGCATCGCGGTCAACGTGCGGTTGGACGACGTCCAGCAGTACGAGGGCATCCCGATCCACGGCTGCCGCGGCCCGGAAGGGTGCTTCAACGTCATCTCCGTCCCAGGTGCACCGCAACCGACGGACCGGATTCCGCACGGATCCAGCTTTGTCATGGCCGTGGAGCTCACGAAGAACGGCCCGCGCATGAGCTCACTGCTGATCTACGGCCAGTCAGCCGACCGCTCGTCGCCGCACCACACCGACCAGGCACACCTCTACACGCAGAAGAAGTGGGTCACCGGCGTGTTCACCGAACGGGAGATCGCCCGCAACCCGGACCTCACCGTCCGAAGGCTCACGGGATGAGCACCACCCGGCCGTGCCTGGTGCGGTGCCAGGCATCGGTGACGTCGCACAGCGGCACCACCTCGTGATCGACGACGAGCTCACCGCGCGCCGCATGCCTGGCGACGGTCGAGATGGCCTCCGCGCGCTGCTGCGCGGTGAGCTCGTTGTTGGTGTAGCCGGAAAGCCGCAACGACCGGCTGCGCAACGTGGACGAGGTGATCGAGCACGTCTCGCCCGCCGAGCCGCCGAGGTTCACCCATCGCCCACCGGGGCGCAGCGCCTGGGCGGCCGCGGCGGCGGGCGCGCCGAACAGCGGGTCGAGCAGGAGGTCCGCACCGGACGCGGTCTCGAGGAACTGCATCGCCAGGTGGTCGGTGTCCAACGACACCACCGCGTCGGCGCCGGCGCGCACAGCCCGTTGCCGGCCGGCTTCCGACCGGGCGGCGGCCACCACGCGACCGGCTCCGGCGAGGCGGGCGAGCTGGATCGCGGCCTGCCCGACCGCGCCGACACCGAGCACGATCACGCACTCGCCCGGTACGAGCTCACCGCGCCACGTCAACGCCATGTGCGCGGCGACGGCGGACAGCCCGAGCGCGGCGATCGCGACCGGTTTCGCGCCGTCCGGCAGGAACACCAGATCTTCCTTGCGCGCCAACGCCTTCGTGGCCATGCTCCCGTCGCCCGCGGCCATTCCCGCGCTGGTGGGGAACCACACCGCTCGCCCGTCGACCGTCCCGATGCCCTGCACGCCGGGCACGTAGGGCGTCGCGGGCACACCGAAGTACGAGGTTCCCGTGGCGCACAACAGGTCGAGCGGCGTGATCGGGGCCGCGAGAACGTCGACGACGACCTGGTCGGGCTGGGGCACGGGCTCGTCCCGGTCAACGGGCGACGGCGGCTGACCGGGACGAGTGATCAGTGCGGCGTGCACGGCTGGAGCACGAAGTCGAACCGGGCCTCCACCCACGGCACGGCGCACGTGCTGCCGTCCGGCGCTGGACCGGGCTCTCTCGGCTCGAACGTCACCACCAGCTCCTGCTTGGTGCCGAACACGACGTCGCTGTCGAGGTACTCGGCACCCTCCTCGAACAGGTGCGTGATCAGCGGCTCGAAGCCGTCGGCGGTGACCAGGAAGTGCACGTGCGCCGGCCGGAAGTGGCTGATCTCGGTCTGTCCGATCAGGTCGCCGACCGGGCCGTCCATCGGGATCGAGTACCCCTTCGGCGTGATCGTGCGAACGCAGTAGGAGCCGTCCGCCTCCGCCCGGTACTTCGCCCGCAACCGCGCCTCGTCGACGTCGAGCTGCGCCTCGTACGCGCCGTCCGCGTCGGCCTGCCAGACGTCGAGCACCGCGCCCGCCACCGGCGTCCCGTCGAGCGAGCGCACGGTTCCGGTGAGGTACAGCGGAGTTCCCGGCACGTCGTCGGACATGTCGCCGCCGAAACCGAGTTCGGGGGAGCCGTCGATGTGGAACGGCCCGAGCACGGTGGCCGGTGTCGCCTCGGGGGAGAACCGGTGGTTCATCTGCACGACGAGCATGCTCAGCCCGAGCACGTCGGAGGCGAGGATGAACTCCTCGCGCTTCTCGTCGCTGATCTGCCCCGTCGCGGTGAGCCACCCGATGGCGGCCATCCACTCGGCCTCGGTGAGCCGCACCTCGCGGGCGAAGTCGTGCAGGTGCCGGACGAGCGCGGTCATCAGCTGAGCGGTCCGCGGGTCCTTCGCGGTGGCCCAGCGCCGCTCCGCGAGTTCCGTGATGTTGTCCTCGGTGACCAGCTGCATGCCTACTCCTCTGGAGGCGCGACGGACCGCGTGTTCGAGTCCACGGAAAGGAAGATGTCGTTGGCGACGGGATTGCGCAGTTCCTCGGCGAGCTGCCCGATCAGTCCGGCCGTGCGGGCCAGCAAGGCGAAGCCCCGCAACAACTCCAGCGGCAACCCGAGATCGGCCAGCGCCGCTCCGCACGTGCCGGCACCGTTGAGCGGCAACGTCCTGCCGAGCACCCGCGGGTGGACCCGGCCGATCGCGGCGAAGAGCTCCATGTGCGGCCCCAGCACGTTCTCCTCGGCGGCGATCTCGTACAGCCGGGCGGTGCGCGGGTCGCCGTTCTTGTGCACGTGGTGACCGAGCCCGGGGATGCGCGCTTTGCCCTGAGCCTCCAGGGTTTCCAGCGCCAGTGCGTCCCAACCTTCGCTGTCCGCCGGCAGTTCCGCGGCGCTGACCACGGCGTTCAGGAACCGGCCGGCGTCCTCGGTGACACCGAGGAACCGGGAACCGCCGCCGAGCAGTCCGGCGGCGAGCGCGCCCTGCACGGAGTCCGGGGCGGAGAGGAACGTGAGGCGGCTGACGATCGCGGTCGGGGTGAACCCGTGATCGGCGAGAGCGGCCAGCACGGCCTCGAACACCCGCGTCTCACCGGGGCTGGGCCTGCGCTGGGTCGCGAGCCAGAACGCCAGCTCGCCGAACCCGACGTTGCCCATCACGTCCTTGGCGAGGTCGTGGCCCAGCAACGTGATCGTCTCAGGCGTCGACGCCCCGAGCGCGGTCTCGTAAGCCTTGGTCACGGAGACTCCTCCTTCAGCCACGCGCGCAACTCCTCGCCGTGCTCGTCCAGCCCCGGCGGCGGCAGCTCGTACACCGCCGGCGTCTCCGAGAACCGGATGGGATGCCGGGTGGTCGGCACATCTCCCACCACCACAACGGGATCGAGCCCGAACCGCTCGGCCATCGCGAACCCGCCGTCGATCGTGTTGATCGGCCCGCACGGCACCCCTGCCGCCACCAGCAGGTCGAACCACTCGACCGCGCCGCGCGTCCTGAGTCGTTCCAGCAGGATCGGCCGCAACTCCTCGCGGTTGCGGGTGCGGTCGGCGTTGCGTGCGAACCTCGGATCGTCGGGGACGTCGGACAGCCCGAGCACATCGCACAGCTTGCGGAACTGGCCGTCGTTCGCCGCCGCGACGATGAGGTCGTTGTCGGCGGTCGGCAGCGGCTCGTAGGGGAAGACGCTGGGGTGCGCGTTGCCCATCCGGAACGGCACGACCCCACCGGCGACGAACGCCGAGCTGTGGTTCACCAGCCCGGTCAACGCCGACGACAGCAGGTTCACCTCGACGAGCTGACCCCGTCCGGTGGCGTCCCGGTGCCGCAGCGCCGCGAGGATCCCGATCACGGCGTGGTTGCCGGCCATGACGTCGAACACCGAGATGCCCGCGCGGTACGGCGGGCCGTCCGGATCGCCGGTGAGGCTCATCAGGCCCGAGATCGCCTGCACCATCAGGTCGTAGCCCGGCACGTGACTGCCTTGGCCGGAACCGAAACCGGTGATCGACGCGTAGATCACCTTGCCGTTCGCGGCGCTGACACCGGGGTAGTCGAGGCCGTACTTGGCCAGGCCGCCCGGTTTGAAGTTCTCGATCACGACGTCCGCGCGCCGGGCGAGCTCGCGCCCCAGCTCCGCGTCGGCCTCGTCGCGCAGGTCCAGCGCGATGGACCGCTTGCCGCGGTTGATCCCGAGGTAGTAGGTCGAGACGTCCTCCCGCACGGGCGGCATCCACGTGCGGGTCTCATCTCCCTGCGGGCCTTCGACCTTGACGACCGACGCGCCCATGTCGGCCAGCAGCATGGTCGCGTACGGGCCCGCGAGCACGCGGGAGAAGTCGGCGACGAGCAGGCCTTCGAGTGGTCCCCCCGGCATCAGACGGACGTCCTCGTGTCGCCGCGGTACTCGGTGTAGGTGTAGGGGTTGTCCAGCACCTTCGACTCGGGGACGTCCGGGTTCATGCCCTTCTCCCACGCCTCGTCGCCGAGCTGCGCACGCAGGTGCTCGACGGTCCGCTCGACCTGTCCGCGGATCGTGGTGAGGTCGACGTCGACGAGTCCGTGGTCGCGCTTGACGATCCGTCCGTCGACGATCACAGCCTCCACATCGGACCGTTGCGCCTGGAACGCGACATGTCCGTACGGGTTGAGAATCGGGAACATCGCGGGCGAGTTCTCGTTGCGCAGCAGGACGATGTCGGCCTTCTTGCCGACCTCGACGCTGCCGATGTCGTTGCGTCCCAACGCGCGTGCGCCGCCCATCGTCGCCCAGTCGACGACGTGCTCGGCCCGCAACGACGAGTGCGTGACGGTGTCGTTCTTGGCGTGCGCCGCCATGTGTTCGCGTGCTCTGTCGGCACCGAGCGTCGAGCGCATCGCGGAGAACAGGTCGCCGCTCCACCACACCGAGGTGTCCATCGACAGCGACACCGGGATGCCGTGCTCGCGGATCGCCCAGGTGGGCGGGTAACCCTGGCCCGCGCTCTGCTCGCTCTCGGTCGACACGGAGATCGACCCGCCGGTCGCCGCGATCCGGTGGTAGGAGTCGGCGGACAGCGTGGCGGCGTGCACGTAGATCGACTGCGGTGTCATGAACCCGTTGTCGTGCATCAGCCGGATGCCGTCGTCGTTGGTCGCACCCCACACGCCCGCATGCGTCGTCACCGGGACACCGAGCTCACGCGCCACCTCGAACGCGGGCTTCTCCGGGAACTCCGGGTCGCCGGTGACGTCGAACGCGAGCTGGAAGCCCAGCATGTCGTCACCGGTGATGCGGCGGCTCACGAAGTCGCGGAACTCGGGCTTCGCGGTCCAGGAGGCGGGGGAGTCCTGGATGTTGCCGTACGCCAGCACGAACCGGCCGGGCACCGCCTGCAACGCGTCGACCGCGGCGTCGGCGTGATCGGTCGTCTGCAGGCCGTGCGACCAGTCGACGGTCGTGGTGACACCCGCGTCGAGCGCTTCGGCGGCACCGAGCAGGTTGCCGGCGTGGATGTCCTCCGGCCGGAAGACCTTGCCCCACTCCAGGTAGTACCAGACGAAGTACTGCGTGAGCGTCCAGTCGGCGCCGTAGCCGCGCATCGCGGTCTGCCACAGGTGCCGGTGCGTGTCGACCATGCCCGGCATGACGATCCCGTTCGAGGCGTCGATCTCCTCGGTACCCGCGGGCACCGCCAGCCCCGGCCCGATCGCGGCGATCTGGTCGCCGACGACCAGCACGTCGTGGTCCGGCAGAACCCTTCGCTGACCGTCCATCGTCAGGACGGTGCCGTTTCGCAGGACAACAGGACGTCGTTCGGCGACCATCGGGGGCCTCCTCGACCGGCATGCGGACAAGTGTCCGTTGAATCGTCAACCTTTGCCGGGCGTGCGTCAACCCTCGGCTCATCGCCAGCTGGCGATCGACTGCCGGACCTTCTGGTGCCAGGCGTACCACCACAGGGGTGACTCGTCGATGCGGATCGCGTCGACCAGCACGATGCGTTTCGCCCGCGACCCGCGCGACCGGCTGTGGGTTATGTCGCCGACGCGGAAGAGCGCCTGATACGCCACCGGCCACGTGGACATGCGCTCCACGTCGATCGCGAGCACTTCGGCGACCTTTCTGATCACCGGCCGGCTGGAGAGGAGCAGTTCGGTGGCGCGCTGTGCGATGCCGTGGGCGCCGCCGAAGTTCACGATGATCCGCTCGTCTCCCATCGACGGATCACTCAGGAAGTTCGGCAATTTCGTGAGAAGCAGATAGTCGGTCACCAGGAAACCGTCGCTGCCGAGCGTCGGAAAGTAGATCTTGTTGTTCGGCCCGGTGATGCCCCAGTTGGGCTCACCCTCCGCGACGTAACCCTTGGGGGTCTTCACGAAACGCTGTGCCTGCCCGCGGATCTTCTCGGCGTCGACGTGCCAGCGGTAGGGCAGTTCGAGCCCGAGGCCGTTGCACGCGAGCCCCAGTTCGGCCGAGACGTCGGGCTGGTAACCGAACACCAGCCGCGTGACGCCCTCCCAGACGGGCCCGCCGACCAGCAGAATGCTCTCCCCGATCGACATCTCGAGCTGGTCGTGCTCTTCGAGGGCGCGGGTGGCCTGAGTGGGCTTGACCCGGTCGTGGAGCACGGCGGCGAGGCACGCGAGATTGTCCGGGTGATGCACGGTCCTTCCGGTGAAGTACACCGGGTGCAATGAATGATGGCGGTATCCGGTCCTCTTCATCTGGCTGTGGCCGATCGTCATCGCGTCCCGTGCGCCGCGGCAGTAGACCACCTCCGTGCGATAGTCCTTCAGCGCGTAAGCGAGTGGCGTGGTTATTTTGACGATGTTGCCGACCAGTGCGTCAACGGAGATCAGCACGTCCCACCCGCCCCCCGACCGTGCAAACGAGGGATCTATTCTGTGCGGTTCGCGGGCGGTAATCAATCGGCTGGTCGAACTAATAGGAAGAATTGATGCCATCGCACCTGCGAAATGTGCCGCGATGCCATTTGCGGTGGACTACGGACCGTTCAGGCCACGACGATGTGCGGCACCGAGTCGAGGCGTGCGTAGTCGGCGCTGATGTCGCCCGCGGCCTGCAACAACAGCGGCAGGTGGTGCTCGAGCATGAACTCGAGCGACGTCTCGGCGGCGTGGCAGTTGACGTTGAGCCCGGCCACGACCGTGCCGTTGCCGTCCCGCAGCGGCGCCGCGATCGACCGGATGCCCGGCGCGAGCTGCTCGTCGGTCAACGCCCACCCGCGCGCCCGCACGTCCCGCAGTTCCGCGTCGCGTTCGGCCTGGTCCGGGTGCCACCGCGGGGTCAGGCCCGAGCGCGTCGGCTGGGCGAGTACGGCCTCCAACTCGGCCGGCGGCAGTGCGGCGAGCTGGACCTTGCCCAGCGAGGTCGGCAACGCGGGGAACTTCGTGCCGATCTGCACGGACAGCGTGACGATCTTCGGCACCGCCACCCGTGCGACGTAGACGATGTCCGACCCGTCGAGCTGGGCGATCGAGCAGGACTCGTTGGTGCGCTCGACCAGGCGTTCCATGTGCGGGCGGGCGACCTCCCACAACCCGGTCGACCGCACGTAGGCGACACCGAGCTCGAGGACCTTCGGCGTGAGCGCGAACCCGCTCTCGCTCTGCCGCACGTACCCGAGCTCGACCAGGGTGAGCAGGATGCGTCGCGCGGTCGGGCGGGCCAGGCCGGTGGCGGCGGCGACCTCGCTGAGCGGCATCACCGGGCGCCGGGGCTGGAACGTGCGGATCACGTCCAGTCCGCGGGCGAGCGCCTCGATGAAGTCGGGGCCGGTGTCGGGGCGTGCGGGCATGATGTCCACGGTAGCGGACAGTTGTCCGTTTATTTGGGTCTGAGAGTTGGCGGCGATCTTTTAGGCTCCGCGGGTGAAGCGACTCATCGTGGTGTTCCTGTGCCTGCTCGCCGCCGCGTGCGGCACCCCGGCGCCCGCCACCCCGGCCCCGGCCCCGACTGACGAGTCGCAGGTGCGCGCGGCCTTCGAGACCTACACGAAGGCCGGGGTGGCCAAGGACGGCGACACCGCGGTGCCGGTGATGGCGAACTCGTACCTCGCCATGTACGACAACGCCAGGAAGCTGGCGCTCACCGGTACCGAGCAGCAGGTCGCCGCCGTGCCGGTGAGCAGGCGGGGCTTCGTGTACGCCCTGCGCCGCGACGTGGACGCCGCGACCCTGCGCACCGCGTCGCCGCAGGAGCTGGCGAAGATCAGCGTGGAGAACGGCCTGGTCAACGAGCAGGCCGCGGCCAACGTCAAGATCGGCGCGGTCACGGTCAGCGGTGACACCGCGTCCGCCGAGGTGATCGCCAAGGGCGAGGTGGCGCCGTACCGGTACAGCTTCGTCCGGGAGGAAGGTGCCTGGAAGCTCGACCCGAAGCCGATGTTCGACCTCGCCGACGCCGCGATGGCCGACATCGCGGCGAAGAAGAACACGACCCCCGACCAGATGTTCGAGCAGGCGATGATCGCGAAGTACGGTGCCGCGAAGGTCGCCGAGCTGCACAAGCCGGTCGGGGGCTGATCCCGCGCTGATCCGTGCTGGTCCACGCCGAATCCACTACGTCGGCCGGACCACCGCGGTGACCGTGATGTCGACGTACCGGCCGATCAAGAACCGCGGTGCGCGGATGCCCAGCGTCCTGCGGTCCAGCCGGGCGGTCGCGGTCATCACCGTTTCGCCATCCACAGTGGACAGTTCGGCGACGCCGCTCAGTTCGGTGGAGGTACCGCGCGCCGTGAGGGTGCCGGTGACCCGCCAGCCACCTTCGACGCGGAACGCCGTCGTGGCGGTGAACGTCATCGTGGGGTGCCGGTCGAGGTCGAGCAGCCCGGGTTTGCGCAGGTCCTGGTCGCGCTTGGCGATGCCGGTGTCGATCGCGCCCAGGTCCAGCGTGCCGTGCACGGCCAGCAGCGCGCCGTCCGGGCCGATCTCGACGGTTCCGCCGGTGACGGGCACGGTTCCGCCTGCGACGCGTCCCAGGTTGCCCACCTTGAACGACGCGGTGGACCGCGTGAGGTCGGCCCGCCAGACGCCGGCGGTCAGCGTTCTCGACGTGGTGGTCATGACGGGTCCCCGGTGTGCTCGAAGACCTCGTGGACCGGGTAGGTCTCGACCCGGTCGGGCCCCTGCAGCAGCGCCGGGTCCTCACCGGGCAGCAGCGTGGTGCTCATGATCGCCTTCTGGTTGTCGGCGAGCGCCTGCTCGGTCTCGGCGAGCGTGACGACGACCTCCGCGCCGTCGGGGCGCCGCAGCACGTAGGTCCTGATGTTGCCCGGCACCGACGCGACCGCGGGCTTGATCCGCTGCTCGGTCGCGAAGTCCGCCGCGGCCAGCTGTTCCGGGTCGCGTGGCCGGTCGAAGTAGATGAGCTGCGCGTACATGGTCTGCCTCCTTTGCTCTGCGTCGAGTCTTGGCCAGACGGAGGCGGGGCGGATCCGTGCCAGCACGTAATGCTGAGATGCCGATCGTCGCCCGATGTGATCAAGTGACCTCCGGGCAGACCGGGAGGGACGCGCGATGACCGAACGACCACAGGGTTGGGTGGCGGTCGAACACCGCTTCCTGGGACTGGACCGGCGGACGTTCCGCCCCGCGCTGACGGTTCTGGTCGTGGCCCTGGTGCTTGCCTGCGGACTGCCGCTGCTCAACGCCGCGATCCCGTGGCACAACGAGATCAGGGCGGGCGACGTGCTGGACCTCGGCGACGGCGCGACCGCGGTGCCACCGGTGGGCTGGCAGCTCGAGAGCGGCACGCTGACCGGCGCGGCTCCGACGAGCTTGCAGGTCGACCTCGCCACCGGTGGCGCCACGATCGCGCTGCGCGGCACGGCGTTCAAGGGAACGGCCGACGCCTTCCTGGACCAGGTGCAGCGATCGGAAGGCGGCGACGGGCCCGGTGCCGACGCGGCGCGCGGCACCGTCACGACCTCCGGGGGACTGGTCGGGGTCGGGCAGAGCAGCAGCGGACCCGGCGGTGACGGGATGCAGGTCGCGTTCAAGATGTCCGGTGACGCCGCGCTGCTGGTCCGGGTGCGCACCGCACCGGGCCAGTTCGAGCGTTACGCGGACACCGTCGGTGCGTTCGTCCGCAGCATCACGCCGGGAGCGAGCCGATGACCACCCCGATGACCACCGCGAAGACCGCGCAGCTGTCCGCGATCGAGCAGTCCGGGTGGGGGCAGCCGTTCCGGTTGGTCCAGCCGCGCAACCTCGCGTTCTGGGTGTACGCGCTGGGAGTCGGCGGTGGCGCGCTCGCGATGTGGCGTTATTTCGGTCCCGGCGCCGACTTCTACCGTCCGGCACTCACCGGCGGGGTGCTGCTGTTCGGCCTCTACCTGGTGCCGTGGCTGCTGCTTCTGCGCCACCACAACCGTTACACCGCACAGCCGGCCGGGTTGCTGGCGGCGGGGTTCGCGTGGGGCGGGCTCGCCGCGACGTTCTGGATCGCGCTGCCCGCCAACACCGCGCTGCTGGAGATCTGGTCCAAGATCGGCGGCACCGGCTTCGCCACGAACTGGGCCGCGGGCCTCACCGCGCCGATCAACGAGGAGTTCGGCAAGGCGCTCGGCCTGGTGCTGCTGATCGGCCTCGCACCACGGCTCGTCCGCAGCGCCTACGACGGGTTCATCATCGGCGCGTTCATCGGGCTGGGCTTCCAGGTCTTCGAGGACGTGCTGTACGTCTACAACGGCGCCGCGCAGTCGTTCGGCGTCGACCAGATCGGCTCGTCCCTGCAGATCTTCCTGATCCGCGGAGCCGCCGGGATCGTCTCGCACGCGTTGTTCAGCGCCATCTTCTGCGCCGGTCTGATGTGGGTGCTGGGCGAACGCAAGGTGCTGCGCGGCGTCCTCGCCATGCTGACCGCGATGGTGTTCCACTTCGCGTGGGACGACATGGCCGGCCTCAGCGGCGGTGTCGCGGTCCTGGCGGTGGTGCTGCCGTTCGTGATCGCGGTGGTCGAGCTGGTGACGTTGTTCTACGTCCTGAGGCATGCCGCGACCCAGGAGCGGGCCTGGATCCGCGATCTGCTCGGCCCGGAGGTCGAGGCAGGTGTCGTCGACCCGGCGCTGCTCGACGCCGTCAGCGGACTGCGCAAGAACCGCAAGGCGTTCCGCAAGCTCGTGCGCAACCGCCGCCGGGCCGGCCACCTCCTCGAAGCCACCGGTGACCTGGCCCAGGAACTGGCCCGCGCCGGCGGCCACGAGACCAGCCGCGTAGCCCATGCCCGCGCCGAGCTGCTGCGCCTGCGCGGCGTCACGTGACCGGGTCGTCGAACTTCCCGTGCCGCCCGGCTCCCGCCGCGAACCTCGCCGCCCCGGAAGCCCCTTCGCGCGCCACGATCGGCACCCCGGCCGCCCCTTCTGCCCGCAACGCCTCGGCCAACGGCAGATCGAGCCCCGCGTAGGTCGACGCCCGATCCGCCAGCACGCACTCGAACGGGAACGCGGCGATCTGCTCGGCCAGCTCCAGCGCGGCAGCCACCGCCTGACCGGGCTCGACGACCCGGTTGGCCAGCCCGATCTGCAGGGCCTCGTCCGCAGTCACGGGACGGCCGGTGAGGATGAGGTCCAGCGCCCGTCCCAGCCCGACGATCCGCGGCAGTCTCACTGTTCCGCCGTCGATCAGCGGCACACCCCACCGCCGGCAGAACACCCCGAACACCGCGTCGCTCTCGACCACCCGCAGGTCGGCGAGCAGCGCCAGCTCCAGCCCGCCCGCGACCGCGTGACCGCTGACGGCCGCGATCAACGGCTTGCTCAGCTGGAGCCTGGTCGGCCCCATCGGGCCTGACCCGTCGCCGTCGGGGTCGAGGTCGTTGCGGCGGTCGGGGTCGCCAACGGCCGTGAGGTCAGCGCCCGCGCTGAACGTCCCACCCGCGCCGGCGAGCACCGCCACGCGTTGGGTGGGGTCGTTCTCGAACGCCAGGAAGGCCTCGCGGAGATCGGACGCCATCCGGCGGTCGACCGCGTTGCGGCGGTCGGGGCGGTTCATCCAGATGACCGTGGTCGTGTCCGAGATCTGTATCCGCACGTCGTCCATACGTCCGAGGCTAGTGCGGTGCGGCCGGCGGAAGGTCCATGATGCCGGTGGCTTGCGACCAGACACAACGCCACGTGCCGCCGGCATTGGTGTAGACGTCGGTGTGCCAGGCCTCGTGCCGCGGGATGTCCGCGCCCTCGACGGTGAGTTCGATGACGCACCGGTAGCGGAGGACGACGACGTCGGTGCCGACGATGGCGTCCACGTCGCCGGTCAGCCCCAGTTCCCGGTAGACGACCCGCCCGGTGGTGAGGAGATCCAGGTATTCGGCCTTCGTCCACACGGTGCCGGTCGGGTTGCACAACCGGTACTCCGCGGCGTGCAAGCGGTCGTAGGTGCCGCGATCCACGTCGAGGAGACATTGGATCCGATCCTGCTCAGCCTTGATCACTTGGCTGGCCACATCGTCGGTCATGCCCGCTCCTGTTCACGCGTTCGGTCCACAGCCTAGGGCGTGCGCACGGGAACTCGTTGCTGTGTACTAGCGCCATGCCGATCGTCTCTCCCGGCTTCACCGGGCGACGCCAGTCACCAGACGTGCAGCTGCCGCCAGGGCAGTACCTCACCGAGGACTTCCCGGTGCTCACCGCCGGCCCGACCCCGCGCGTGCCGACCGACCGGTGGGAGTTCACCGTCAGCACCGAGGTCGGCCAGAAGCACACGTGGTCGTGGCAGCAGCTGATCGAGCTGCCGGCGGAGAAGATCACGACCGACATCCACTGCGTCACCAAGTGGTCCAAGCTGCGCACGCGGTGGAAGGGCGTCTCGCTGGACGTCCTGCTGGAGGACGTGGAAACCGCGGCGGACTTCGCCCTGGTCCACTCGTACGGCGGCTACACCACCAACCTGCCGCTCGAAGACCTGCTCGACGGTCAGGCGTGGGTCGCCTACCGCTACGACGACGATGACCTCACCCCGGAACACGGCGGCCCGGCGCGGTTGCTGGTGCCGCACCTGTACTTCTGGAAGTCGGCGAAGTGGGTCCGCGGGATCCAGTTGCTGCTCGAGGACGAACCCGGTTTCTGGGAAACCGCCGGCTACCACGACTACGGAGACCCATGGCGCGAGCAGCGGTATCAGGGCGACTGACGTGGCGGGTGGCCTCGCTGGCCTCGTCCTCCGACCTGACCGGTAGCGCACGTTCGCTCGTGTTCGACATCCCCGGCTGGCCAGGCCACCTGCCGGGCCAGCACGTCGACGTGCGCCTGACCGCCGAGGACGGCTACTCGGTGCAGCGCAGCTACTCGATCTCCTCGGCCCCGGACGGCTCCCGCGTCGAGCTCGCGATCCAGCGGGTGGCCGACGGCGAGGTGTCGCCGTACCTGTGCGACGTGCTGTCCGCGGGCGACCAGATCGAACTGCGCGGACCGGTGGGCGGCTGGTTCGTGTGGCGCGACTCGGACGCGGCGCCGGTGACACTGGTGGCGGGCGGGTCCGGCATCGCGCCGCTGATGGCGATGATCCGGACGCGGGCCGCGTTGGGCAGCCGCGTGCCGTTCCGGCTGATCTACTCGGTGCGGACACCCGCGGACGTGATGTTCGCCGACGAGTTGCGCGTGCGCGCTCGGGAGGACGCGGGCCTGGACGTCCGGCTCGTGTACACCCGGCAAGCTCCGGAAGGTTCTCCGGAGCCGCCGGGCCGGCTGGGTGTGGCCACCCTGAACACGTACGCCTGGCCCGCCGAGTTCACCCCGCACTGCTTCGTGTGCGGACCGACCGGCTTCGTCGAGACCGCGTCCGACATCCTCGTGGCGCTGGGCCACGACCCGCGCCGCGTCCGCACCGAACGCTTCGGCTGACAGGGAGACCATCGATGAGCGACGACCACGTCGACGGGAACGCGCTCGCGGGCGACCTGCGGGAGATCTTCGCGGTGGACCTGACCGTGGCCACCGGGCAGTGCGCCGGGTGTGGGTACCGCGGGTCGGTGGCCAGTTTGCGGGTGTACCGGAACGCGCCAGGGGTGGTGGCTCGGTGTCCGCACTGCGAGGAGGTCGTGTTGCGGCTGGTTCGGGGGCCTGAGCGGGCTTGGCTGGATCTGCGGGGCACGGTGAGCCTGGAGATCCCGCTGCCGTCTTGACAACGGCGTCTGCAAGTACCACCAACTCTTGATCGAACCGTCCACAACCACACCGAACCGGCACGAGACGCGCGACGGCGCCCTGCCGGTCCGTGGGCGCGCTCCCACGTAATACCGAATTTTGTCCTGTTTGACATGCCGGATACCTCCGATCGGCCGTAGCCCGCTGTCCGGACCCTGTGCGTGGATGTATGGGAGCGCTCTTACAACGTTGTAAAAACGAAGGGGATCTCGCCGATGAGAAAAGCCGCCCCCGTACTCGTCGCTCTGCTGATGGCGTTGGGCGTCGCGCCCGGCACGCCGCCGGCGGGTGCCGCCGAGCCCGTGCACGGCCTGAAGGGCGAGTACTTCAGCATGTCGGCGCCGGGTGCGAGAGACTTCGCGAATCTGGCCGGCACCGTGCTGGACGCCGAGGTGAACCACCAGGACCTGACCGGGGTGTTCGGTTTCCTGGCCGGCCGGACGGAACACACCACAGCGCGTTGGACCGGTCGCCTCACCGCGCCGCAGACCGGGGACTACACGTTCTACGCCATTGGGGACAACGGGTTCCGGTTGCTGATCGACGGCCAGCCGGTGATCGACCACTGGGTCGGCGACTGGGATCGCGAGCAGACCAGCGCGCCGGTCACGCTGACCGCGGGACGTCAGTACGACTTCCGGCTGGAGATGTTCCAGGACACCGGTGGTGCCAACATGTTCCTGCGCTGGTCCAGCGCCGGAACGCCCAAGCAGATCGTGCCGGAGTCCGCGTTCACGCCGCCCGCGGACTTCCAGGTGGTGCCGCGCAGTGCCTCGGTCGACGACGCAGGCAAAACCCTGACCGCGGAGTTCGATGGACGGGTCACCAACGTCGCAGACCTCAAGCAGCACCTGAGGATCGACGTCGACGCGACGCCGATGCCGATAGACCTGATCACCGCCAGCCGCAACAAGATGACCATCAGGCTGAGCGAGAAGGTGTTGAAGAGCCAGCGGGTCCGGCTGTTCTACGACGGGGCCGGGCAGCTCGCGGTCGGCGGCAAGAAGGTCGAGAAGACCGCGCGTACGGTCAAGAACGTGTCGACGCAGCGGCTCAGGACGCCTTGGGGCGAGAAGGTCAACACGCGCAACCCGCTGCCGGAGTACCCGCGGCCGCAGCTGGAGCGCGACAAGTGGGTCAACCTCAACGGGCCCTGGGAGTTCGCGGCCGCCGAGCAAGGCCAGCAGCCGACGTTCGGGAAGAAGCTGCCAGAGAAGGTCATCGTGCCCTACCCGATCGAGTCGCAGCTGTCCGGACTCGAACGGCACGAGGACCACATGTTCTACCGCCGCACGGTGTCCGTCCCGCACGACTGGAAGATCGGCAACGGGCAGCGCCTCAAGCTCAACTTCGGCGCGGTCGACTACGAGACCAAGGTGTGGGTGAACGGCAAGCTCGTCGCCGAGCACATCGGCGGTTACACGGCGTTCAGCGCGGACATCACCGATGCCGTCAAGCGTGGCGGTGAGCAGGAGATCGTCGTCGCCGTCACCGACACGACCGGCCCGCACCAGCCCAAGGGCAAGCAGTCGCCCAACCCCAGCGGCATCTTCTACACCCCGTCGTCGGGCATCTGGCAGACGGTGTGGATGGAGCCGGTGGCGGACAAGGGCATCGACGAGATCAAGACGACGCCGGACCTCGCCACCAGCTCGCTGGCGGTCAACGTCAAGTCCGCGGGCAACGCCACCGTCACGGCGGTCGCGAAGGACGCGCGCGGCAGGCAGGTCGGCACGGTCACCGGACCGGCGAACTCGCCCCTCACGCTCGCGGTGCCGAACCCGCACCTGTGGACGCCGGACGACCCGTACCTGTACCAGCTGGAGATCAAGCTGGGCAGCGACAAGGTCAAGAGCTACTTCGGCATGCGCTCCACCGGCGTCGCCATGGTCGGTGGCACGCCGAAACTCACGCTCAACGGCCAGCCGATCTTCAACCTCATGCAGCTGGACCAGGGCTTCTACCCGGACGGCCTGAACACGGCGCCGAGCGACGACGCGCTCGTGTTCGACCTCAAGGCGCAGAAGGACCTCGGCTTCAACGCGGTGCGCAAGCACATCAAGGCCGAGCCCGCCCGCTGGTACTACCACGCGGACCGGCTGGGACTGCTGGTGTGGCAGGACTTCGTGTCCGTCGAGGACGGCAACAACCCCGCGGCGCAGCAGGCGTGGCTCAGCCAGGGCCGCGAGCTGATGGACCAGCTGCACAACTACCCGTCCATCTACGCCTGGATCGTGTTCAACGAGGGCTGGGGCGAGTGGGACCGCACGGTCACCGGCCAGATCACCGAGCAGGTGAAGGCCGCCGACCCGAGCCGGATCGTCAACGCCCACAGCGGCGTGAACTGCTGTGCCTCCAAGGGGGACAGCGGCAAGGGCGACGTCATCGACCACCACGACTACAACAACACCGACCCGGCCAAGCCGGACGGCAAGCGCGTCGTGATGGACGGCGAGCACGGCGGCTTCACCCTGCGCACGCCGGGACACCAGTGGCCCGGCACGCCGATCGCGATCTACAGCGGTGTGGCGGACAAGGCGGCGCTGACGGCGAAGTACGTCGACAACACCCGCACGTTCTACCTGGGCCAGGCGCGCCAGGAGATGTCCGCGTCGGTCTACACCCAGGTCACCGACCTGGAAGGCGAGCTCAACGGCCTGTGGACCTACGACCGCAAGCGCATCAAGGTCGACCCCGGTCCCGTCCGCGAGATCAACCGGCGGGTGATCGAGGCCGGTGCGAACGCGGGCAAGCCGTATCCCTACGCGGCCAAGGGCGAGTGGAAGCTGAACGAGAGCAGGGGAACGACGGCGAAGGACTCGAGCGGCGGCGGCAACCCGCTGACGCTCAGCCCGACCGGCGCCACCTGGAAGGACGGCGCGCTCGAGGTCAAGAACGGCTCGGCGGAGACGTACGGACCGGTGATCGACACGACCGGCGACTACAGCGTGTCCGCGAAGGTGCGGCTGAACGAGGTGCCCGGCAACTACGCGACCGCGGTGAGCCAGGACGGCAGGGAGCGGGAGAACCCCTTCTACCTGCAGTACGGGCAGGGCGCGTTCGCGTTCAGCACGCCGGGAGGCAACCGCGCCCGGTTCGAGATCACGCCGGAGATCGGCCGCTGGTACGAGATCAAGGGGGAGAGGAAGGGCGGCGAGATCCGGCTCTACCTGGACGGCGCGCTGGTCGCCACCACCGCGGCGGGACCGGCGATCGTGAGCACCGGCGCGCTCGCGGTGGGACGCGCCAAGTACAACGGCCAGAACGTCGACTTCTGGCCCGGTGCGATCAAGGACGTCCGGGTGACCTCTTGATGTTGGGAGAACGCTCTCCGGTCGTGGTACAACCGGTGCATGAGCAAGGGCGCACCCACGCTGGAGGACGTCGCGAGAGTCGCGGGCGTGTCCCGCGCGACGGTCTCCCGGGTCGTCAACGGCACTCGCAACGTCGACCCTGAGCTGCAGGAAACGGTTCGCAGCGCGATCGAGCAGACCGGGTACACACCCAACCGCGTGGCCCGGTCTCTCGTCACGCGCCGAACCGGGACCGTGGCGCTGGTGATCTCCGGCGCCGGCGGGGGATCGGACGTCTTCACCGACCCGTTCTTCGGCAGGGTGACCGCCGGTGTCGTCGACTTCCTGCGGGCGCAGCGCGTGCACCCGGTGCTCATGCTGGCCGACTCCGACCACGCGCGGACCGAGGTGGTCGAGTTCCTGCGGCAGGGCAGTGCCGACGGCGCCCTGCTGGTGACCACGCACTCCGCCGACCCGCTGCCCGCGCGGCTGGTCGAGGCGGGTGTCCCGGCGGTGCTCTACGCACGCCCCGGCAGACCGATGCCGGTCAGCTACGTCGACATGGATCATCGCGCCGGCGGCAGGATGGCCGCCGATCACCTGGTGGCGGCCGGCCGGACGAACATCGCCACCATCTCGGGCCCGCTGGACGTGCCGGCGAGCCAGGACCGGCTCGCCGGGTTCCGCGATGCCATGGCCCGGCACGGGTTCCCGTACGTGCCGGCCGAGGAGGGCGGGTTCACCGCCGAAAGTGGTGGGGCGGCCATGGAACGGCTGCTGGCCGGGTGCCCGGACGTCGACGCGGTGTTCGCCGCGAACGATCTGATGGCGCAGGCGGCGGTCCACATGTTGCAGGCGCACGGGCTCCGCGTTCCCGAGGACGTCGCCGTCATCGGGTTCGACGACAGCTCACCCGCGCTCACGTGCCGCCCGCAGCTCACCACCGTGCGGCAACCGGTGGAGGCGATGGCGGCGGCGATGGCCGACCTCCTGCTGGAAAGCCTGGAAAAACCGGGACAACGGCCGAAATCCGTCATCTTCGAACCGGAACTGGTCGTCCGGGCCTCTGCCTGATTGACCTGCCCGTCACCGGAAGTTAACGTCGTTCGGGAGAGCGCTCTCACACCCCTGTCCAAGGCTTTTCGCCCTTCTCCCGTCAGGCAGGATCATGGGCTCAACCCTGTTCAGGGCTGCCGCGCTCTCCGCCGCCGCCCTGTGTCTAGTGACCACGATCAGCGCAACATCATCGCCGGCATGTGCCGCCGCGTGCGGCACCACGAACGTCGCGTTGAACCGCCCCGCGACGGCGTCCTCCACGGAGAACGGCGGCACACCGGCCTCTGCCGCCGTCGACGGCAACGCGGGCACCAGGTGGTCGTCGCAGTTCTCCGACCCCCAATGGCTCCAGGTGGATCTCGGCTCCACGCAACAGGTCTGCCGGGTCTCCCTGAACTGGGAAGGCGCGTACGGCAAGGCTTTCCAGGTCCAGGTGACCGACAACGCCGCCGATCCGAACTGGTGGCGCGACGTCTACTCGACGACCACCAGCACCGGCGGTGCGCAGTCGCTCGACGTCACCGGTTCGGGCCGTTACCTGCGTGTGCTGGGCACCCAGCGCGGCACCGGCTGGGGTTATTCGTTGTGGGAACTGGGCGTCTTCACCACGACCGACCCGACCACCGTGCCTCCGACCGACCCGCGCAACCCCGACTTCGGCCCGAACGTGCACGTCTACGGCCCGGGATCGTCGCAGGCGGAGTTGCAGGCGCGGCTCGACACGATCGCCGCGCAGATGAAGACCAACCAGTTCGGGCCGCAGCGTCACGCCGTCCTGTTCAAGCCCGGCACGTACAACGCCGATGTGAACCTGCGTTTCTACACGCAGATCGCCGGTCTCGGGCTGCTCCCGGACGACGTGAACATCAACGGCCACATCCGCGTCGAGGCCGACTGGCTGCAACAGGGCAACGACCCGAACAACCTCGGCAACGCGACGCAGAACTTCTGGCGTGGCGCGGAGAACCTGTCGGTGACGCTGCCCCCGAACCAGATCGAGCGCTGGGCGGTCTCGCAGGCCACCGCGTACCGGCGGATGCACCTGCGCGGCCAGGCCCACCTCTGGAACGGCTACGACGGCTGGGCCAGCGGCGGTCTGATCGTGGACAGCAAGATCGACGACGTGGTGGTGTCCGGTTCGCAGCAGCAGTTCCTGACCCGCAACAGCAATCTCGTCAACGGCTGGGCGGGATCGGTGTGGAACATGGTGTTCGCCGGCACCCAGGGCGCACCGGCCGACCACTTCCCGGACCCCTCGCACACCGTCATCGACAACTCGCCGGTGACGCGGGAGAAGCCGTTCCTGTACTTCACGCCGTCCGGTGAGTACCGCGTCTTCCTGCCCGCGGTGCGCACGAACTCCCGCGGCACCAGCTGGGAGAACGGCAACGCCGGCACGTCGGTGTCGCTCGCGGACTTCTTCATCGTCAAGCCGGGCACGCCCACCGCGACGATCAACGCGGCTCTGGCGCAGGGCAAGCACCTGCTGCTCACACCGGGCATCCACCAGGTCGACGACACGATCCGCGTCACCCGGCCCAACACGGTGGTGCTGGGCCTCGGCCTGGCGACTCTCACGCCGACCACCGGCAAGGCCGCGCTGGCGACGTCCGATGTGGACGGTGTCAGGCTGGCCGGTTTCCTGGTGGACGCGGGCGTGCAGAACTCGCCGGTGCTGCTGGAGATCGGTGACTCGAGCTCGGCCGACCACGCGGCGAACCCGACCTCGTTGCACGACGTGTACCTGCGCGTCGGCGGATCGCAGGCGGGCAAGGCGACGGTCAGCATGCGGGTCAACAGCCGCAACACGATCATCGACCACACCTGGGTCTGGCGCGCCGACCACGGTGAGGGCGTCAGCTGGACCGCGAATCCCGGTCAGAACGGCGTGGTCGTCAACGGCGACAACGTGATCGCGTACGGGCTGTTCGTCGAGCACTACCAGCAGCACAACGTGATCTGGAACGGCAACGGCGGCCGCACCTACATGTTCCAGAACGAGCTGCCGTACGACCCGCCGAACCAGGCCGCGTGGATGAACGGGTCCAAGCGGGGCTGGGCCGCCTACAAGGTCGCCGACTCGGTGACCACGCACGAGGCGCACGGCGTCGGTGTCTACGCCTTCAACCAGGCCGACCCGAGCATCGTGACGGACAACGGGTTCGAGGCGCCGAACCGGTCCGGTGTGCGGTTCCGGCACCTCGTCACGGTCTCGCTCGGCGGCGTCGGCACGATCGCCAACGTCATCAACAACACCGGCGGCGTGGCGAACACCGCGAACCAGGTCCGCTACCTGGTGAGTTACCCGTAACGCCGTTGCTGTGAAGGCGTCTGCAAGTACCACCAACTCGCAGTTGGTAGTACTTGCAGACGCCAAAGGCCTAGGCTGGCAACCGGTAATCCGGCCCGAGCGCCGCTCCTCGGTTTGGCTTGTACAGGTCGAAACCGCGTGGGTCGCACTGCAGACCGCCGTTGATGCAATGGCGGACCAGAGCGGCCTGCGTGGGCGCGTCCCAGGCGTTCATGAAGTCGTAGTGCCAGCTGTACCCGCGCCCGCTGGAGAGCCGGACGCGCGACATGTCACCGGAGACCGGGAACGCCATCTTGAACTCGATCATCGGCACCGCGACCGGGTGCGAGGCCGGGCAGACCAGCGTCGCGCGGTCCGGGTAGATCATGTGCGACTTGTGGTCCGCGGAGTCGAGGTCACGCCCGTTCCAGCAGCTCGGGGCCTGGTAACGGATGTTGAGCTGGCTGCCGGGCACGCACCACGCCGGGATGTCCCAGTTGTGGAAGCTGTCACCGCACTCCCAGCCCTCGACGGCGCCCGGCGCGGTGCGGAACTCCTCCTGCGACGCGCTGGGACTGCCGACCACGAACCGGATTCCCGGCGGGAACGGCACGACGTCCTGGTACCGCAGGATCCCGGACTTGTAGTAGATGACCTGGGGGAAGTTCGGCGGCACGATCTGGTCGCCGTGGTAGACCGAAGGGAACCAGTACGCCGACTTGTCGTCCGGCGTCTTGCAGTTGGTCGTCGCCGCCTTGAGCGAGTCGTTGGTGGTGCGTGCGTTGGTGGACGGATTGCCGAGGAACGTGTGGAGGTGCGATGCGCCCGCCAGTCCCGGCAGGACGATCGGGTCGTCCGGGAGGTGGTGCGTGACGGAGCAGTTCGCCTGGAACTCGTGGTGGGTGACCAGGTCGTCGGCCTGGGCCGACTGACTCGCCACCGCTGTGACGGACGCGACGAGGGCGGCCGAGACCGCCAGCGCGCTGAGTTTTCGGGACAACATTGTCCTCCTGCCGAAGTGGGGAACCGGCTCGGAGAGCGCTCTCCCATTCAGGTTCCCGCTGGAGTCCGCTCGAAGTCAAGACCGGTTCTTTGACACGGCCGACGTCTGGTCGTAACGTCCGTCGGCAGGGTTGTGAGAGCGCTCTCCACGCATTTCACCCCTACCTGTGGCAGGAGGCGCGATGGTTCGCGTCCGCATCATCGGCACGGTGGCCGCCGTGCTCGCAGGACTTCTCGTGGTACCGGGACCGGTGAACGCCGCCCCGGCCCTGCTCTCTCAAGGCAAGCCCGCCGCGGCATCGTCGACCGAGGGCGCCGGTACGCCCGCCTCGGCCGCGGTCGACGGCAACGGCGAAACCCGCTGGTCCAGCGAGTGGAGCGCCCCGCAGTGGCTCAGCGTCGACCTCGGTGCGTCGTCCGCGGTGACCAGGATCGAGCTGGACTGGGAGGGCGCGTACGCCACGGCGTTCGAGATCCAGGTCTCGGCCGACGGCGACGCGTGGCAGCCCGTCCGCACGGTGACCGGTGCGACCGGTGGCAAGCAGGCGTACGACGTCAACGGCACCGGCCGGTACGTTCGGGTGCACGCCACCCAGCGCGCCAACGGTTACGGCATCTCGCTGTGGGAGTTCCGGGTGTTCGGCACCCAGGGCTCGGTGGCGCCGACAGGCGTGCACGTCACCGGTTCGCAGGGCAACTGGCAGCTCACCGTCGACGGTCGGCCGTGGTCGGTGAAGGGGCTGACCTGGGGCCCGCCCGCCGCCGACGCCGCGCGGTACATGCCGGAGCTGAAGTCCATGGGCACCAACACTTTGCGCACCTGGGGCACAGACGCGTCCACCCGCCCGTTGCTGGATGCGGCGGCCGCCAACGGCCTGCGCGTGATCAGCGGGTTCTGGCTGCAGCCCGGCGGCGGTCCCGGTTCCGGCGGCTGCGTCAACTACGTCACCGATGCCCAGTACAAAACGGACATGCTGAACACGATCCGGCAGTGGGTCACCGCCTACAAGGACCACGCCGGTGTGCTCATGTGGAACGTCGGCAACGAGTCCATCCTCGGCCTGCAGAACTGCTACTCCGGCACCGAACTGGAGAACCAGCGCGTCGCCTACGCGCGCTACCTGAACGAGGCCGCGCGAGCGATCCACGCCATCGACACCAACCACCCCGTCACGAACACGGACGCGTGGACCGGCGCGTGGGTCTACCTCAAGGCGCACACGCCCGACCTCGACCTGTACGCGGTCAACTCCTACGGCAACGTCTGCAAGGTGCGCCAGGACTGGATCTCCGGCGGCTACACCAAGCCGTACATCCTGACCGAGGCCGGCCCGGCCGGTGAGTGGGAAGTGCCGAACGACGTGAACGGCGTGCCCTCCGAACCCACTGATGTGCAGAAACGCGACGGCTACACCCTGGCCTGGAACTGCATCGTCGGCCACGCCGGCGTGTCCTTCGGCGGCACGTTGTTCCACTACGGCACCGAGTACGACTTCGGCGCGGTGTGGTTCAACCTGACCCCGGCGGGCAAGAAGCGTCTGTCGTTCTACTCGGTGCAACGCGCGTTCGGCGGCTCCACACCCGCCAACACCCCACCGGTGATCTCGGCGATGAACCTGCCGACGTCCGTCGCGGCCGGCGCTCCGCTGACCATCGACGTGGCCGCGTCCGACCCCGACGGTGATCCGCTGGCGTGGTCGGCCGCGTGGAACTCCAAGTACGTCGACAACAGCGGTGGCCTCGCGGGAACTCCCGTGCAGGTCAACGGCAACCGGCTCACGGTCACCGCACCCGACCGCCTCGGGGTGTGGAAGGTCTACGTGATGGCCGAGGACGGTCGCGGCAACATCGGCATCGAGACCAGGTCCGTGCGGGTCGTGGCACCGCGCCCGGACGGCGTGAACGTGGCCCAGGGCAAGCCCGCCACCGCCTCGTCGTACCAGCAGGTCGGCGACGGTGCCCCCTTCCCGCCGTCGAACGCGACCGATGGCAACGCCGGTTCGCGCTGGGCCAGCGACTGGGCGGACCCGCAGTGGCTCAGCGTCGACCTCGGCGCGGTCACCACGTTCCAGCACGTGCAGCTGGTGTGGGAAGGCGCGTTCGGTCGTGCGTACGAGATCCAGGTGTCCGACGACGGCAACGGCTGGCGGTCGGTGTACGGCACGACATCCGGCGAC
The DNA here is from genome assembly GCF_053610285.1 of Lentzea sp. NPDC054927. Lineage (NCBI taxonomy): Bacteria > Bacillati > Actinomycetota > Actinomycetes > Pseudonocardiales > Pseudonocardiaceae > Lentzea > Lentzea sp. NPDC054927. Next base: position 99,755 of record NZ_JBSGXZ010000015.1, on the reverse strand, counting down.
GGGGGAGTGGACTCGATCGACGTGACCGCTTCCGGGCGATATGTCCGGGTGCACGCAACGCAGCGCGGAACCGGCTGGGGCTACTCGATGTACGAGTTCGGTGTGTACCGCCGCTGACTTGTGGCGGTGGTGGTTGTCAACGTTCGGTGGTCGTCGCTCTGGCGGCCGGGCTCTTGGCGGGCTCGGCCGTCGCGGTCGCCGCGGACGGTCCGATCGTCCGGACCGAACACGGTGCAGTGCAAGGACAATCCAGTGGTGGTACGCGGGTTCTCAACGGCATCCCGTACGCTGCGCCGCCGGTGGGGGAGGTCAGGTGGCGGCTCACCGGGGCGTGACTGGCCTCGGTTCACCCGCGGCGAGCCGTACGTGCAGTCGCTCGCGCCCGACAGGATCGGCCCTGTCGACTTAGCCGCCGAACACCACTGCGGTTTCTGGACTACCGGCCCTGTCCCGGTGTCCGCACAAGACCGTTGATGTGCGCGTAGGCGACGGCGTGCACCCGGTCCGGCAGGCCCAGCTTGGCCAGCATGCGCGAGACGTGCGTCTTCACGGTCTCGTCCCCGACGTGCAGCTGGGCCGCGATCTCGGCGTTGCTGTGCGCGGCCGCGACCAGCAGCAGGACCTCGTGTTCCCGCGCGGTGAGCGACGCGAGCTCCGGAGGCGTCGGCGGCGGGGCGAGGCTGACCGCGAAGCGCGCGATCAACCGCTGGGTGACGGACGGGTCGATCAGGGCGTCGCCGCGGGCGGCCACCCGGACCGCGGAGATCAGCTCCTCGGGCGGCAACGACTTCAGCAGGAACCCGCTGGCACCGGCCTTCAGGGCCCGGTACACGTACTCGTCGGTGTCGTAGGTGGTCAGCAGCAGGACCTTGGTCCGGTTCGCGGGATCGGACAGGATCATCTCGGTCGCGCCCAGGCCGTCCAGCTTGGGCATCCGGATGTCCAGCACGGCGACGTCCGGCCGCAGCCGGGCGACCTCGGCGACGGCGGCACGGCCGTCCGCGACCTCCGCCACGCACTCGAGGTCCGGCTGGGTGTCGAAGATCGCGCGCATGCCCGAGCGCAGCATCGCGTGATCGTCGGCCAGCAGCACCGACAGGGTCATGACGCCTCCAGCGGGAACGTGACGACGGTGCGCCAGGTGCGTCCGTCGGGTTCGAGACCGGACCGGGTGGCGCCGGCGAACATGGCCGCGCGGTTGCGGATGCCGACCAGGCCTCGGCGGACCGAGCCCGAATGGCCGTTGCCGGGGCCGGCGAGGTTCGAGGCAGAGATGGTGAGCGCGTCCTCGGCGTAGTCCAGCGTCACGGTCACGCCGGACTCGTCGCCGTGGCGCAGGGCGTTCGTGAGCATCTCCTGGATGATCCGGTAGACCGTGATGTCCAGTGACTCCGGCACTTCGCGGGAGGATCCGCGGATTTCCAGTCGTGCGGGGGTGCCTGCCGCACGCACGCCCTCGAGCAGCTCGTCCACGTTGTCGAGGCCCGGTTGCCGCGCGCCGGGAGGCTTGTCGCCGTGCAGCAGGTCGAGCAGGTGTCTCAGGTCGACCATGGCCGCGCGGCTGGAGGTCTCGACCGAGCGCAGCGACTTCTCCAGCGGCGCGTTGCCCGCGGGCAGGCCCAGGCGGGCGGCGCCGGCGTGCAGGCCTATCGCGCTGACGTGGTGCACGATGACGTCGTGCAGGTCGCGCGCGATCGCACTGCGTTCCTCGGTGACCGCCTTGGTGACGGACGCCTGGGCGTCGGCCTTCTCCATCGCCGAGCGCTTCTCCAGTTCGGCGAGGTAGGCGCGGCGGGCCGTGGTGTAGCGGCCGACGAGCCAGGGCAGCACCGCGCCCTTGCCCGCCACGAGCACCGCGGCCGCCGGGCCGCCGCCCATGGTGTACGTGCAGAAGACCAGGCTGGCCGAGAGCATGCCGAGCGACGCGAACGCCGGTGCGCGGCGCAGCCAGGCTCCCGCGCGGTAGCCCGCGATCAGCAGGCCGGCGTCGTTGGCGTCGATGCCGTTGCTCCACGACACCAGGACGATCACCGGGACGGCCGCCTGAGCCGCCGCGACCCAGCCGGACAGCCTGGCGGGACCGGCGAGCATCGCGTCCACCGCCAGGGTCATGACGAGAACGACCGCGGTCTGCCACGGCGGTTCGCCGTCGAGCAGCACGAAGCCGCCGTCCACGACCATGCACACGGCCGCGACCAGCCACGACTGGTGCTTGAGGGAGAGCTTGACCGGATCCATCGGGGTGAATCCTGCCGCATCCCCGCCCTGAGGTCGTCCTCCTTCTCAGGGGTGGGAAATCCCCCGCGCGGGGGACCCGATTTCCGCCGCGGCAGTGACGATCCGGGCCCGTCGTGATCGCTACGTTCGGCCACGATGAAGCGAAGCGTCTCGATCTTGCTGCTCACGCTGGGGGCGATCCTGGGGATCGCGGGCCCGGCACTCGCCGACGGCGCCCAGTCCGGCGCGGACGTCCACGTCGCGCAGACGCTCGGCGACCGCGACCTCACGGTGATCATCCGGCGGGTCGCGGAGGTGCCGGGGCCCGTGCACGTCGACGTGGTCACGCACGCCGGTTCGCCGCCGGGGGAGATCACGCTGACCGCGCGGGCGGCCGGTGCCGCGACGAGTACCACCAAGGTCTTGCTGGGTGGAGAACCCGGCTTCTACTCGGGTGTCGTGCAGGTCGACCGGCCCGGTCCGTGGGAGCTGGCGGTCGACGACGCGACCATCCCGTTCGTCGTGCCGGCGCTGGTGCCGTCTCCGTGGGAGAACGCGACCTACGGCGGGTTCATCGCGGCCGGTGTGTTGTTGTTCGTGGCACTGCTGCTGGCGGTGATCGGGAGGCCCGGTCTCGCACTCGTGCCGACGGCGGGTGTGGTCGCGGCGGTGGCCGTCGCTGCCACAGCGGCGTTGCTGTCGCCGAGCATTCCGCCGATCGCGGCGCCCGGCACGCAGCTGGATCCGACGTACGACAACATCAACGACCCGTACCAGCGCACGTCCACAGTGGACTTCTCACGCCCGCCGGTGAACCTCGTGCCCGGCATGGAGGGCAAGGACCTCGTGCTCAGGCTGACGGACGGCGCGTCGGGCCGGCCGGTCGACGACCTGCTGGTGCACGACAGCGCGTTCCTCCACCTCGTGGTGGTGTCACCGTCCGGGCACCTCCGGCACCTGCACCCGATCCGCACGGCACCGGGCGAGTACCGCGCCCGCCTGCGGACTCCGGAACAGGGCACGCACGCCGTCGCCGCCGAGATCGCCCGGCGCGGCGGGGGAGTGCAGCTGCTGCGGTCCAGCGTCGCCGTTTCCGGTACGACAGCTGTTCTGCCGAACGAAGGAAAGGCCGACCTGGCAACGGAAATCCGGGAGGCGGGCCGGCCGAGCACGATCACCGCCGGTTTCGGCGAGCGGGACCTGCAGCCGTGGCTGGGCATGCTCGGCCACATGATCGTCGTCGGCCCGGTGACCGAAAGCCCGGTGAGTGCGCCGATCTGGGCGCACGTGCACTCGATGATCCCGCCGACGCCGGGCATGCCCGACAAGCCGGACGAGAGCGTCGCCGCGTACGGGCCGGATGTGCCGTTCGTCTACTCGTTCCCGTTGCCGGGCAAGTACTTCGTGTGGATCCAGGTCGAACGGGACTACCGGGTCGTCACGGTGCCGACGGTCGTCGACGTTCCCGCGGCGAAGGGGGTTTCCGAGAAGTGAAGCGTCACGTGGTGGGCGTTCTGGCCGGCGTGGTCGCGCTCGTCGGCGCGCTGGTGGTGGTGTGGCCGCGCAGCGTCGAGGCACAGCCGCACCTCGCGGAAAGCGCGCGACTCCGATTCGTGCTCACGCCCGCGAGCACGAAGTCCGGCAGCAACTCGTTCGACCTGCGGGTCACCGACCGGTCCGGCAACCCGGCACAGGGCGAGGTGACGGTCGAACCGGCGATGCCGCAGATGGGCCACGCCCTCGCGCCGATCACCGCGGGGCCGTCGGCGCCCGGCCACTACTCGGTCGGCAACGTCGACCTGCTGATGGCCGGGCAATGGGAAATCACCGTGTCACTCATGGCGGAACGGGTCGTCATCCCGTTGCTGCTCAACTGAAAGGGGTGGATCAGTGGACCTGACAGCGACGGCGGTGACGCCGGCGAGGTTCGTCGTCCCGAGGGGGCTGGTCCCGGCGAACTTCGTGCTCGGCGGCACGATGCTCTCGCTCATCGGCCTGACGTGGGACATCCAGTGGCACTCGGACGTCGGGCCGGACACGTTCTTCACGATGCCGCACCTGTTCCTGTACGCGGGCAGTGCGCTCTCGGGCATCGCGAGCCTCGTGGTCGTGCTGCTGACGACGGCGAACGCCAAGCGCGACCGGGTGGTCGACCCGATCGTCGGCGGCCGCGCGGTCGGCGTCTTCGGCCGTACGTTCGCCGCGCCCGTCGGTTACCTGATCTCCGGCACCGGCGCCGCGTTGTTCCTGGTCTACGGCCTGTGGGACCAGTGGTGGCACGGCCTGTACGGCTTCGACGCCGTGATCGAGTCGCCGCCGCACATCGGCCTGCTGCTGTCGATCTCGATCACGATGGTCGGCGCGGTCATGATCTTCGCGGTGGCGCGCGACCAGCGCTGGGGAGCCTACGGCGTGGTCGGCACGGCGGCCGTGCTGCTGGTGTTCAGCATGGTGACCGTGCTCGGCCTGCGAGCGGTGCCGGACGGTCTCGCCAACCCGGTCGCCGCGGGCACGGCGTTCACCTCGGTGATGATCCTGTTCATGGCGGCCCACGCGCTGAACCGGCGAGGCGGCGCGCTCGCCGCCGGCGTGACGGTGGCGGCGCTGCAGGCGGTGTTCTGGTGGTTCTCGCCGTGGGCGGCCAGGGTCTACGCGGACGCCTCCGGCCTGCCCCTGCGCGACTACGCCGACGGCATCCCCGGCCTGCCCAACGCGATCCCGATGTGCCTGATCGTCGTCGCGGTCGCGGTGGAGCTGCTGCACAGGCTGCCCGCGTGGATCCCCGGCGCTCTCGGCGGCGCGCTCATCGCGGCCTGCGGTCCGCTCCAACTCGTCCTCGTGCACGGCGCCCCGTTCCACTTCAACGGCAGGTATCTCGCCACCATCGTGCTCGCGGCCGCGTTCGGCGCCGGCGCCGCGCTGCTCGGCCGGCGGTTCGGCCAGATGCTGCGCCACCTCGCACCAGCAAAGGAAGATCGCCATGCGTAAAACGTTGCTGGGACTCGCAGGCACCGCCTTCCTGCTGCTCGGCCTCGCCTCCCCGGCGCTCGCGTTCGAGCCGGTGAACGTAGTCCACACCGAGAAGGTGCAGGCCGGGCCCTACGACCTGACCGTCGGCTTCAGCACGTGGCCCGTCAAAGCCATGCAGTCACTGGACTTCACGTTCGCGCCCGAGGACGGCATCGCGGGCAAGAAGGGCACCCTGACCATGGTCCGCGGCAACGGCAAGCCGGACGACACCCCGCTCGCACGCCATCCCCGCAAACGCGACGTCTGGGGCCTGGACATCCACGCGCTGCCCGCGCCGGGCACGTGGACGTTCCGGTTCGACCTCGAGGGGCCGGCCGGGCCGGCCACCGGTGAGCTGAAGAACCTCCAGGTGATGGAACAGCCGGGGCCGCCGATGGGGCTGTCCTGGGCGATCAGCACCATCCCGTTGTTCGGTCTGATCGGACTCGTCGTGGTCGCGTGGCGACGGACCCGCACCACGGTGTGACCACGGGCTCGAGGGCCGCACTCCGCGTGCGGCCCTCGAACCGTCGCAGGTAGGGTCCCTGCGGTGGGAAAGATCGTCCGCATCGGCGTGTTCTACGACGGCACGTGGTTCGCCTACCTCAGCGACTTCTACGCCACCGCCCACCGGCGGGCGGCGCGGATCTCGCTCGACGGCCTGCACGACGCGCTGCGCTGGTACGTCCACACCGAAACGGGCCGCCCGCTCGACGACTGCGTGATCGCCGAGGCGCACTACGCCCGTGGCCGCATCGAGACGCCGGCCGCCTCCTTCGACGCGGTGCTGGCCGCCACCGGGATCGTCCGCCACGACCTGCCCCTGGTCGGCGGCAAGGAGAAGGGCGTCGACGTCCACCTCGCCCTGGAGGCGTGGGACCGGGCGATCTCGGTGCCGCTGGACTGGGTCGTCCTGCTCACCGGCGACGCCGACTTCGCCCCGCTCGTGACGCGGCTGACCGGGCGTGGCGTGCACGTGATCGTGCCGGTCGTGGACGTGCGGACGGTCGACAAACCGCCTGCGTGGACGCCGCGCACCGCCGCACCGCTGCGGGCCGCGACGCCGTTCACGCCGGGGTTCGACGCGTTGTTCGCTCCCGCCGATGCCGCTGACTACCCGTTGAAGCGGGCGTTCGTGCGGTCTGCCGAGGTGGTGGCGTCTCCGGTCGGTGCGCCTCGGGGGCGTCGGCGGGGGACTGTGGCCACCTGGAAGTCCGGGCAGTCGCACGGGTTCATCACCGACACCCGCGGCGGGTCCTGGTTCGTTTCCCGGGATGATCTGCCGGAGGGGTTGACGTTGTTGCTGGCCGGGACGCCGGTGTCGTTCACCGGGTCGCCGGTGCCGATGGCGGGGCGGAAGTACCCGCGGGCGCAGCTGGTGCGCTTGGATGATCTGCCTGGTCCGGCCGTGCCTCGCTAGCCTGGTGAGGCACGGTGCGAGCTTCAGGGCGGCATTTGTGCCTCCAGCGAGCCGGACATGGCTCCAACGAGGACGGGGCGTGCCTCGTCACAAGGCACGCCCCGGCATAGCACCGGTCAATCACCGTCCGCGTGCTGAGCGCCCCGAACGCTGCGCTTGAGCAGCCGACTCACGCGGAGAAGGACCTCACCAGTTCCTTCTGCTCCTGGATCGCCCGAACGCAGTTCGCGTTCGCCCGTTCCCCTTCCGGCGTGTCCACATCGGTGTCCTGTCGTTCCAGGATCGACTGGTAACACGAGGACAGCAGGTCGGCGACGTGCTCAGTGCCCATTCCGGTCTCCGGGTAGCCGTAGATGTTGAGCACCGCCATCACCAACGGCTCGGCGCCCTCCATCTCTTCGGCGTCGAGAATGGCGTGCACCTCCTCCTCGATCCCTTCCGGAACAGAAACCGACGTCCTCCCCGCGGCAAGCGCCTCGTCCGCCTGGACGAGCGACCTCAGCACGAAGCCGGCGGTCGCTTCCTCCAACTCGGTCGCGAACTCCTCGTCGAACGTCACGGTGTTCTTGATCGCTCGGACCGAGAGCGCGAAGCGCTGCCCCGCCGACAGATCATCGATCTGAGGCAGCACTTCGCGAATTTCGTCATCCCACAGCAACACGTGAACTCACATTCGGGGCGGTTTGAGATAGTCGATCAGCTTGATGCCAGGGTGAGAGTCGACCCGGTCTTTGCAGTTTTGCCGTTGGGGTCCGCACGCCTTCCTGGACGGTGCGACTCTACCGGTGCTGCCCACTTCTCCAGCCTGCTCGGCATTCAACATGATCTGCTCGGCGTCGGTCTGCCCCTGCCCGGTGAGTCGCTTGCCGAAGATCCTGCGGAAGCCGAGATTCTCGGCAACCCTCCGCATCCCGGGCGAAGTCTTGTTCCGGTTCACCGCGTAGACCAACTCGCCGTCGAGCTCTCCTGCCACCACCGTGGTGCGCTGGTGCGCGATCTTGGCACCGATCGGGCTCTTCCCTTCCGTCACCGCGTCGTGGATGGCCTCGGCGGCGGCCTGCAACTCGTCATCTGTGACACCGGTGGTGTCACAGATGTCGTCGTCGTTGTGGACGAGGAGTGGCGCGGCCTCCCGAGAGCTCGCCACGTAGTACGTGTGGAGCCCGTCGACCGTGAAGTTGTGGACCTTCTGCAGCCCGCTCCACGTCCGCGTCCCGGTGATCTCGGCGGACCGGTTGTCAGCCGTGAGGAACCGATACGTCGGCTTGAGGTCGACCGCCTTGACCCAACGCTTCTCCGACTCCACCCAGAACGGGTGCTCGTCGGTCGCCTTGATCTTGCCGCCCGACGAGTCGGACAGTTCGACCATGGTCCGCACCGACGCCTTCGTGCGGACTTCGGTGACCTTGCGAGGTCCGGACTTCCCGGTGGTCGGGTCGGACGCGAGGACGTAGTCGCCCTTGCGCAGGTCTTCGATCTTCTTGCGCGAGCCGTCGGCCATCAGGACGAGAGTGCCGGGCACGAAGCTGTTCGACGGGGCCCACGGAGTGCGGCACCCGGCGCCCTGCGACGCGTCCTGCTTCGCGTTCTTGCCGCGATCCTGCGTGCGTTTCTTCTTCTTGCCGCCACCCGTCAGATCCAGGATGTCACCGAGATACGGAGCCCCCATCATGGTCAGGGTCTCCGACACCTGGGCCTGCGCGGCCTCCTTCACGACCTCCTTGCCGACGCCGAGCATCGCGGTCTTGATCGTCTCGTAGACCTTGTTCAGGTCCTGCACGTTGGTGACGACCGTCTGCACGATGCGGGCCGGCGCGTTGGGCATCGCCGAGATGATGTTCTTGGCGTTGGCGATGCGCGGCTTCAGCGCCGCCTTCAGGGTCGGGATCGGGTTGGACTTGACGGCCTTGGCGACCGCCGCCTTGGCTGCGGCCGTTCTGCGGATCGCCGCCTGCAGTGCCGCGGCTGCCGCCGCGGCTTGGCGTGCCGCCGCTTCGGCTGCCAGTTTGCGCGGGTCGGGTAGTGACTTGCCGGCGGAGGGGACGTCGCCCTTCTTCAGCGGCATGCCGTCCGGGCCCTTGCCGGCGTTGGGGCCGTCCGGGCGACGCGGGTGCGGGGCGTCGGGCGTGCGCGGGGTCGGGACGTTGTCGGCTCCGCGCAGGGCGTCGTAGCCGCGGTTGCCCCACTTCGCCGCGGTGGCTCCCCAGCCGCCGAACGGGATCATGCCCGCCGCCGACAGGGCCGCGTCGGTGTAGTTGCCCTCGGCGAGGTACCAGACGGCGTTGATGCCGTCGGCGATCTCGCCCAGGCCGGGCACCAGGCCCGCCACGTCCAAAGCGGTGTGGCCGATCGTCGAGATGTTGTCGCCGACCCACGAGACCGCGTCGCTGAACCAGCCGTGACCGTCCGGGTCGAAGCCGTTCACCGGTGAGCCGACGCCGTAGGCGTAGCGGTTGAAGCCGCCGGAGCCCGGGCCGCCCTGGTCCACCGAGTCGCGGGACACGAACGAACCGGACGACGGCTCGTACCAGCGGGCGCCCATGTTCACGTGGCCGCTGTCGGGATCCGTCCAGTCGCCCTGGAAACCGACGTTCCGCTTGGTACCGGCGGAAGCGGTGACCTTGCCCCACGGGTCGTAGGACGCGGAGTCCTTGACCTGGGCGCCGTCCAGGCCGCCGATGACGTCGCCGTGCTTGTCGGACAGCAGCACGCGCTTGTCCGCACCGGACGCCAGCGACAGCAGCTCGCCGAACACGCCGCGGCCGTAGGTCGCGTCCGAGTCCTTGACGGCGTCCATCTCGATGCCCGCGTACTTGAACTGCTGGCTGCCGCGGGTCACCGGGCGGTCCAGCGCGTCGTACGCGTAGGTGGCCGCGCCGACCTTCGTCAGGCGGTCGAACGCGTCGAAGTCGAACTTCTCCTCGTGGCCAGAGCTGGTGCGCGAGTCACGCGTGCCGCGTGCCGAGTACTTGTAGGTGTAGTCGCCGTCGGACAGCACGCGGTTGCGCTCGTCGAACGTCGAAGTCTTGGCACCGTTGCGAATCCGGTTGCCGGACTTGTCCCACCCGTACTCGGTCGTGGTGCCGCCGGACGTCCACGACGTCATGCGGCCCAGGTCGTCGTAGCCGTATGTCTGCTCACCGGCACCCGCGGTGCCCGCCGAGACCTTCTTCTTCAGGCGGTCGGCCAGGTCGTACTCGTAGCCGACCGACGCGATCACACCACCGGTGGAGTTCTTCGTGACGTCCGAGGTCTCGCGACCCAGGTCGTCGTACCCGAACGTGCGCACCCGGCCGGCGCCGTAGTTCATCGTCTCGACGCGGCCGGAGGCGTTGTAGCCGAACGCGATCCCGCCACCGGTGACGCCGTCCGCCACGGACGCCAGGCGCCCCTGGGTGTAGCCGAACGACGTGGTGCCCGCCGCGTCCGTGCGGGACGTCAGCCTGCCCACCTCGTCGTAGCCGAACGACGCGTCACCGGACGGGCCGGTCGCCGAGGTCATCAGACCCCGGTTGTTGTACTGGTAGGTGTTGGTCCCGCCGGGCGCGCTGACCGACGTCGGACGGCCCACGAGGTCGTAGGAGATCTCACGGTCCGGAGTGGACACCGACGCGCCCGCGCCGGCCTCCTTGGTCAGCCTGCCGAGACCGTCGTACGTGCGGGTCCTGGTCACGCCACCGGGTGCGGTGAGCACCGTCGGCCTGCCCGTGCCGTCGTACGCGGTGGTCCAGGTGCGGTCGGCCGCGTTCGGGTGGGCGGTGGTCGACGGCTCGATCACCGACTCCGGCTTGCCCAGCGCGTTGTACGTGTAGAACGTCGGGTTGCCCCGGCCGTCGGTCACGCGAGTGCGGCGGCCGGAAGTGTCATAGCCGTACGACGTGGTGATCGACTCGGATGCCGAGACCGGCTCCTCCAGCGAGGTGAGCTGGCCGAGCGCGTCGTAGGCGAACTTGGTGACCTTGCCCAGCGCGTCCGTTGAGGTGAGCAGGTTTCCGGCGATGTCGTAGGTGTACCTGCCGGTGCGGAGAACCTGGCCGGTCGGGCTCAGGCTGGCGTCCAGCGTCTTGTTGCCCGCCTGGTCGAGCATCTGGTACGACGCACGGCCCTGGCCGTCCTTCGTGTACACCTGGTTGCCGAAGCTGTCGTACCCGAACTGGGTCGTCACGCCGGCCGGGTCGGTGACGCTGGTCTTCTGCCCCAGCTGGTCGTACCCGATCCGGGTGATCTCGTTCTTCGGTGACGTGACGGTCGACAGGTTGCCCGCCGCGTCGTAGCCCAGCTTCGTCTCGTGCGCCGCCGGCTGCGGGCGAAGTTCGAGCACGGTCTGGGTGATCGGCCTGCTGAACTGGTCGTACGTGCGGCGGTTCTCGCCACCCGTCGGGTCCGTTGTGGACAGCAGCTCGCCGTTGTGGGTGTAGCTGTAACGCCAGCTGCCGCCCGCCTCGCCCGGCGCGTCCGGGTTCGGGTCGCGCTTCTCCACCAGACGGCCGCGCTGGTCGTAGTACATCCAGATGGCCGCACCGGACGGATCGGTCGTCTTGACGGGGTGGCCCATCGAGTCGTACTCGGCGAGCACGGTCGCGACCGTCGTCTGGGTGGAACCCGGTGCCTTGTAACCGGGTGACTCGGTGCGGACCGCGCGGCCCGCCTTGTCGTACGCCATCTTCATGACGCCACCGGCCGCGTTGCGCACCTCGGTCACGTCACCGAACGCGTTGTAGCCGGTGATGGTCGTCGGCCTCTGCACCGACGGCGCCGAACCGTGCTCCTCCGCCGTCACCGGCGGCGAGATGACGGAGATGACCCGCCCGCGCTCGTCGTAGCGGTAGTCCGTGGTGTGGTCGGCCACGGTCGCGCCGCTCACGTTGCCGCGCGGCGCGGTCACGGTCGTCACCAGGTCGCGCTGGTCGTAGGTCTTGCGCGTGACGACCGGGCCGTTGGGCCCGCGCAGGGTCTCCTTGACCTGCCTGCCGTACGCGTCGTACTCGAACTCGACGGTCTCGCCGAACGCCGCGCCGAACGGCCCGGTGTTGGAGTGCTTGCCGGTCCGGGTGACCTGGGTGATGTTGCCGCTCAGGTCGTAGGCGTAGTCGGTGCGCCTGCGCAGGGTGTCCGGTTCCTGCGTGGTCGACTTCAGCCGGCCGGTCGCGTCGACCTCGTGCGTGACGACCTTGCCGCCCAGCCCGACCTGACGGACCAGGTTGCCCGCGGCGTCGTAGGTGTTCTGCTGGATCGTGACCGGGTCGGTCTCGATCCCGCCGTCGGCCCTGGCCTTGATCTCCTTGACCAGGCCGTCGCGGTAGTAGTCGTACTCGGTGCGCCTGCCCATCGCGTCGGACTGGATGAGCAGCCTGCCGTTGTGGTCGTACTGGTTGGACTCCAGCACCAGGTCCGGCAGCGGATCGTCCGGGTCGAGCGGCTCGAACCCGGTGGCGCCCGGCGTGATCGCCTTGCCGTGCCAGCCGACCATCCGCACCTGGGCCACCTTGTTGCGGGCGGTGTAGGTGTAGACGGTCTTCACGCCGTTCGCGTCGACCGCCCACGTGCGGTTGCCGAAGTTGTCGTAACCGAACGAGGCCTCGTTGCCCACCGGGCCGACCGTCTTGATCATCCGGCCGAAGTCGTCGAACTCGAACGTCGACGCGCGCGAGTTGCCGGGGTCGGCCGAGTCGACCAGTTCGGCGGCGGTGGTGTTGCCGTCGTCGTCGTACGTGGTCTTCGCCGTCTCGGTGTGCGTGGCACCCGAGACCGCGTTCTTCGTCGACGGGTAGGTCACCTCGGTGACGCGGCCGAGCTTGTCGTACTTGTACGACGTCTGAACGCCCTGCGGCTGCGCGTCCGAGAACTCGGTCGCGGTCTTCTTGCGGCCCAGCACGTCGTAGGTGAAGACCGTGCGCAGACCGGACGGGGACGTCGTCTCCGCGAGGTCACCGTTGGCGTAGTACTTGTTGATCGTCGCCGAACCGCGCGGGTCGGACGTCGACTTCAACAGCCGCGCGGGCTCCTTCGCCGTGGTGCTGCCGTACGCGAACGTGCTGCCGTCGGTGTAGGTATGGAACGTCGACCCGCCGTCGGGGTTCGTCTCCTGCTGGAGATCACCGAAGTCGGTGTAGACGGACCGGGTCAGGTAGGTGTCGTCGGTCGGCCCGGACGACCGCGCGTCCCGGCTCTCGATCAGCTTGTCGGTCTTCGGGTCGGTCGGGTCCGCCGTCGGAGCCTGGTAGGTGTAGTAGGTCGTCTGGCAGTTGTTCTCCTCCCGGCAGCTGATCTTGCGGGAGAGGTTGCCGCGGTCGTCGTGGACGAGGGTGGCCGTCTCGCCGTTCTCGTCGATGATCGTCTGCTGGAAGCCCGACTCGTCGTAGCCGAACAGCCGGACGCCCAGTGCCACCACGAGGCCGGAGCAGGTGACGAACCCGTCGGCGTTCGTCGTGCAGTCGCGGCCGATGACGTCCTCCGGCCTGGCGGCCGCGCCGATCGGCGTGACCTGCCGCAGGAGCCTGCCCTTGAGGCCGTCGAAGTCGAAGTACTGCGGACGGCCGCCGGGATCGACGATCCGGACCGAGCGGATGATGTTGCGCTCGTCGCCGCCGACCGTGGGCACACCGAGCTGCCAACGACCACCGTCGCTGTCGGTGTACTCCCGCATGCGGTCGTGGACGTGGTCGTAGCTGACGGTCGCCGCGACCCGCTGGCTCGGCAGGCGCACCGACGTCAGCTGGTCGCCGGGCTCGCGTGCCGCCCAGTGCGTGGCCACCTGGTTCTCGCCGAGCGGGCGCGCGTAGAACGCGAGCTCGTCGACCTCACCGGTGAAGTGCGTGCGGCCACCGGCGATGGCCGGGAACGCCCCGACGGTGAACGCGGTGCCGGCGTAGGCGTACTCGAGGCGCGGGTGGTCGATCACCCCTTGGCGGCTGGCGACCACCTTGCCGTCGAGGAACATCGTCTGGGTGGCCAGCGAACCCGAAAGCACCACGTGGTGCCAGTTGCCGTCGTTGACCGCCACGAGCGACGTGATCGGGTCGATCACGCCGTTCCAGAACTGGCCGCGCAGCTTGCCGTCCGAGCCGACGTACAGCACGGGCACACCCGCGCCGGGCGACTGGTCGACTGCCTTGTCGTGGTAGGAGAACAGCGGACCGGCGGACGTGCCGCGGAACCACAGCTCCACCGAGAGGTCGCGGTGCTTGTTGACGCTCTTCTCCGGCAGCTGCACGAAGCTGTTGCCGTTCAGGTGGACCGCGCGGTCGTCGCTTCCGCCCAGTGCGCCGGGCTTGTACTGGTTGGACTGGTCGACGTTGACGAACTTCGCCATGTCCTTGCCGAGCTTGACGCCGATCTGGCTGTTCGCGTCGGCGCCGCCGGCCTCACCGAGACGCCAGTACGAGTCCGGCCGCGAGTCGAGCACCGTGCTGCGGTAGTGCGAGCCGTCTTCGTAGCCGTAGCGGGTGCACTTGCCCGTCGGGTTGCAGGCTTCCAGCAGCCGGTCGTTGTCGTAGACGTACTTCCACTCCAGCGGGGAGCCGTCGACCGGCTCGGTGCGGACGTACTCGACGTGCTTGCCGTCGGCGGTCCACGCGAACGTCAGGGTGCGGTTGCTGGTCCGGCTGATCGCCTTCCACAGCCTGCCCTCGGTGTCGTGCGTGAGATCGACCAGCCGGCCCGCACTGTCCTTGATGGACACCAGCGCGCCGTCGAAGCGGAACGTGTAGACCGTGCGGTCCTTGTCGATCAGCTTCCAGTCCGTCGCCACCTTGGTCAGCGTCGCGGCCCTGCCGGGCGGCGGGGTGTAGCTGCCGTCCGGGTTCTGGCCGAAGCGGACCTGCTGGCCGTCCGGGTAGGTCACGACGACGTTGCCGGAGCCGTCCGCGTCCGGCACGACCCGCATGTCGTAGCGCGACGACCAGCCGCTGCCGAACGTGAGGTTGCCGCGCGGGTCGAGGCTGTTGTAGGTGCGGGCGACGTTCAGCTCGGGGCCGACGGTCGCGGCCGCCGCGTCGACGGCGGCGGTCGTGTAGTTGCCGACCATCGGGTCGAAGCCGAGACCGTTGCCGGTGTAGGGCGCGTTGCCCATCCGGGAGGTGACCTCCGGCTGCGGCACCGAGGTGATCAGCGCGGAGAACTTGATGCCCTCGCTTTCCCCGTTGCCGTCGTACGCGAAGGTGCGCCAGTAGTAGACGCGGTCCCAGCGCAGCTTGCCGGCGGGGACGGTCCAGTAGACGTTCGGCTGGACACCGGAGTCGAAGCAGCTGACCGGGTTGCCGGCCTCGTCCTGCTCGCAGACCTGGAACTTGTAGGTGAGCGGGTCGTTCTCGTGGTCTTCCGCCTTGGCCCACAGCTGCGGCTGCAGGGTCTCGGTGCTGTGCCCGGCGAGCGGGTACTGGCCGGTGACGACCGGCGGGATGTTGAAGACCTCGAGGGTGATCCGCGCCGGCGCGACCTGTTCGTCGGTGAAGGTCTTGGTGCCGTGGCGCATCGTGAACTCGAGGACGTAACTGCCGATCGGCAGCTTCCCGATCGTGGCGTTGAGCTCGACCTCGCCGCCCCGCGGGACGTCGTGCGGCAGCGTCGCGGCCTGGGGAGTGCCCTCGTGCTGGTTGTTCTTCTTCGTGTTGAAGACCTTGTAGGCGAGGTTGTAGCCCGCGTCCCAGGTGTTCGCGCCGGTGTTGGTGACCTTGACCTTGATCTTGCCGTCCAGCTGGCTCGTCACCGGCGGGTCGGGGATCGGCTGGCTGATCACGTACTTGGCGTCGTACGGGCTGTGCGTGACGAACAGCTTCGGCGGGTTGGCCGACGCCGTACCGGTGAACTTCTTGAAGCCACTGGTGTTCGCGTACGTGCCCGCGCGCAGTGCGATGCCGTTGTCCGGGGCGGTGCCGTGGACCCACGACTG
The DNA here is from genome assembly GCF_053610285.1 of Lentzea sp. NPDC054927. NCBI lineage: Bacteria > Bacillati > Actinomycetota > Actinomycetes > Pseudonocardiales > Pseudonocardiaceae > Lentzea > Lentzea sp. NPDC054927. The sequence continues at coordinate 84,219 of NZ_JBSGXZ010000015.1, read as the reverse complement.
GACCATGTCCGTGCCGGCGTCGCCCAGGGCGATCAGCTCGGGCGCGGCGGGACAGGCCGAGCGGGTCTGGCCGGTGGACATGTAACCGTGCGAGAACGCGGCACCGCCGATGACCGGACCCAGGGAGGGGGCACCGTCGGGACCACTGGTGTTGGTCCAGGCCGCGGCGACCTGGTGCACGTTCACCTGGGTCGCCTTGCAGGTGGTGGAGTCGTAGTTCACGACCTGCAGCGAGGCACCGAAGATCTTGTGGTTCGCCAGGCGCTGGGCGACGGACGGGAACTTGATCAGCGCGGTGTTGTTGCCGCCGCCGGTGTCGCGGCCGATGTGCAGCTCGCTCGCGCCAGGCGCGCCACCGCCGGTCCGGATCCGCTTGCTCTCGGTGGCACCGCCCTCGAACACGCTGGGGTCGACGAGGACGGGGTACACGCGAGCGGGGTCGTCGAGCCACGCGGAATCGAGCGACACTCGCAAAGTGCGCCCGTTGTCGACGATCTCGTAGCGCACGCCGTGCGACTGGGGCGTCTCCGTGCCCTCCGCACGCCCGGCGGAATCGGTCATGAAGCCGGCTGGGATGCGCAGCCGCTCACGGCCGCCCGCGTCGGTGAGCGTCACCGATCCGTCGACGACCTTGGGGGTGAGTCCCTTGAGCCGCAACGGGAAGTCCCACGTGCGAGCCGCGGCGCGGTCGTGCAGGACGAGAATCTCCTTGGCACCACCGGGAGCTGACTCGACCCGCAGATCGGCGTGGTCGGCGACACCGGGATACGTGACGGTCGTGCCGTTCTGCTGGCCGGCGACGTTGCGCGCGCCCGCGAGTCCGTAGGCGAACTCGTGGGCGTCGTCCAGCTTGACCTTGACCAGATCGGGGGCGCTCGCGGCACCGGCGAGCCGCAGGTCGACGCTGTCGGCCTTGTTGCGCCACTGCCCGTTCTCCGCGACCAGCGCCGGGTCGACGGGTGCCCAGCTGCCGTCAGCGCGCTGGAAGTTGAGGGGACCGTCGCTGAACTGCGTGGTCAGCGTGCCGTCGGCGTTGCGGTAGGTGGTTTCGTGCCTGCCGCGCTGCTCGGGGACCTCGACGCTGGTCTTGGCGTCGAACCCGGTGAGCGTGGTGGGTCCGGTGGTGACCTTCGCGGCGTTGCGCGCGCCGTCACCGGCCTTTTTGTACTCGGGAGCGCCGTACTTGGACTGCTCCGAGACGGGCAGACCGCGGTTGCCCTCGCGTCCGTCGCTTTCGGACGCGAGCCCGTCGGGGCTGCTCCCGTCTTGCTTGGCGGCCAGCCCGCGGGCCTTGTCGAGCTGCTCCTCGAGCTCCCGCGCGGCGTTGCCGAACCACGGCAGCAGGGAGGTGAACCCAGGACCTGCGACACCCACTACGAGTGTGACGGTCAGCAACAGTCCCAGCAACGGCACCAAGTATTTGGGCGCGCGGAAGCGCCCGGCTCTCCGGCCGACCATAGTGATCTTCCCCCAGGCAGTAAGGCCTCAACGTGCAGGCGGATCGGAGCATAAAGTCCGATACGCCGACTTCACAAGGCATGTGCGTCTGGTCACTTTGTGTAACGGAAGCGCGAAGTGAGAGGTTCGTCCGCAGGATTCCACTCGGGCTATTTCGTCTGGTACAAACCGTTCCGTCAGCATCCTCTGGGGGATGTCAGCTACTACCGGACGCGCAACCGCGCGTGCTTTGGCGTGTCCGGATTGGGGGGCCTTCGAGTCATGAGCAGACCCGCGCGCCAGTCGTGGAGACGCCTGGTGCAGATCTCACTCGCCGCGATGGTCGGGGTCGTCGGCCTGCCGATCCTGACCGCCGGCAACAACGTCGCCAACGCCGTGGAAACGGTGTCGTGCAAGACCGCGAACGTGTTCGTCGGCATGGCGAACAGCAACGACTTCCGGCTGCGCAAGCAGACCTACCCCGCTGACGGGTATCCCAACTGGGCGTCGGACGACGGCATCGGCTGGGGCTGGAACGAGCGCTTCATGGCCGGCCCCAACGGTTACATCTGGTTCATCGAGACCGACGGCGAGCTGCGCCGGCACCGCTGGACCGGCAGCACCTGGGAGAACGGCGGCATCAGCGAGCTGATCGCGGGCAACTGGGGCGGCTGGGACCTCCCGCAGTACCACTTCCGCGTCACGGTCGACAGCAAGAACCACATCTACGGTGCCGAGTCCGGCGGCAACCTCGTGCTGAGCAAGTACGACGAGACCACGAAGGTCTTGTCCCGCAGGGTGATCGCCAGCGGCTGGGACAAGTACGACCAGATCGTCGCGGCGGGCGACGGCGTGATCTACGCGCGTGACCCGAACGTCAACGGCGGCACGCTCTACCGCTTCAAGTACGACGAGACCACCAGCAAGTGGTTCAACTACGACACCCAGCAGTGGCAGAACGAGCAGTGGAACCGCAACGTCGGCAACGGCTGGAACGGCTACAAGCAGATCACCTCGCCGGGTGGCGACATCCTCTGGGGCACCTTCCCCGGCGGCGAGACCTGGTGGTACCGCTACATGCCGAAGTACAACTTCTGGGAGCTCAACGCCAGCGGTGACTGGAAGTCGCAGATCGCCACCTGGACCGGTGTGGACGAGATCGCGCCCGCGATCGACTCGTGCACGGGCGGCGAGATGGCGTCCGATGTGGACTGTCTCGCCAACGCGAAGATCTGGGGTTCCCAGCACAACGACCAGCTCTGGATGCGTGCGCACAACGAACCCGAGACCGGCGTGACGAGCTGGCAGAAGCCGCAGCACCTCGGCAACGGGTGGAACGGCAGCCGCTTCATGGCGGGCGCCAAGGGGTACAAGTTCTTCATCGAGCCGGACGGCGAGTTCCGCACGCACCGCTGGATCGACGGCACGGGCTGGGACAACGGCGGCATCAGCAAGGTGGCCGCGACGGGATGGGGCGGCTGGGACCAGCTGCCGTACCACAACCGCGTGACCGTCGACAGCAACAACCACGTCTACGCGGCGGTGGCGACCGGCCAGCTGGAGTTCCACGTCTTCGACGAGGCGACGAACACCCTTACCCAGAAGCAGATCATCGACGACGGCTGGGGCAAGTACGACCAGGTCTTCGCCGCGGGTGACGGCGTGCTCTACGCGCGTGACCCCAACATCGACGGCGGCACGCTCTACCGCTTCCACTACGACTGGAAGAACCGCCGCTGGCTCGACTACGCGCGCAACGTCGGCTGGGGCTGGAACGGGTACTCCCAGATCCTGTCGCCCGGTGGCGACGTGGTCCTCGGTGTCAGCGGCAACGACATCTGGTGGTACCGCTTCGACAACACGGCCAAGGTCTTCACCACCACCGCGGAGGGCGAGCCGAAGAAGCGGATCTCCTGGTGGGACGGCCTCAAGGAGGTCATGGCCGACATCGACTCCTGCAAGCTGACGACGCCGGAGAAGGTCACGCCGCCGTCCTCGGTGCCCGCACCGCAGAGCGAGCGCGCGCAGATGATCTACAACCAGGCGAAGTCCCGGTTCGAGGTCGCCTTCGTCACCGACCAGGGCGTCCTGCGCCGCGGCTGGCAGAGCATCCCCGGTGCCGAGGAGATGATGTTCCAGGGCATGACGGGTGCCGGCTTCACCGGCCGGGCTGCTTTGGCGCAGCAGAACGACAACAGGCTCGTCCTGGCGGCCCGCGGCGCCAATGCGCAGGCCAGGTCGTACATGCAGCGGCAGGGCGGCCTCGACTCGGACTGGAACCAGCCTCAGGACCTGAACGGCGCGCTGTTCACGGACCCGATCGTGGCGCGGGGCAAGAACAAGGTGCTCACCGCGTTCGCGCTCGACGGTGCGAACAAGCTGTGGTTCGCCGAGCAGTTCGGCCCGGACGGCGCGTTCAAGGGGTGGCGCAAGGCGGCGTACACGACTGACTACAACATGACGTCCGACATGACCATCCTCCCGGTCACGGACGGCTTCGAGATCGCCTACCGCAACCCGACGGGCACGCTCGCGGTGAAGAAGTTCACCAACGGCACGCTGGCGGCGCAGCGGATCGCGGGCGGCATCACCGGTGTCGGCACGCCGGGTGCGGTCGTGTTCGACGACGGCAAGGTGCAGCTGGTGAGCCGCGGCTCGGACAACAAGCTGTACACCACGAGGGAAGGCGCGTCCGGCTTCCCCGCGTGGACGAACATCGGCGGCGCGCTGGAGTTCACCGGTTCGCCCGGCGTGGTGCTGAACGCGTTCGGCATCGTCGAGGTCGCGATCCGCGACACCGGCAACCTGCTGCACCGCGGCGGCCAGACCGCTCCCGGCTCGACGACCTGGCGAGTCTGGGACAACACGCTGCGCACCGCGCCGATGGACCCGTCGTTCGCGGCGAGCCCGAGCGGTGAACAGCGGATCTTCTGGCGGGTGGACGCCCAGTACTACCTGCTGGACGCCCCGGCGTACACGTCGGACCAGTCCGCGGCGATGCCGGCTCAGGCCGCGCAGTCCGAGGACCTGGCGGCGAACGAGGTGACCCCCAAGGTCACCAAGGGCGACATCAAGTAGTCCTGCACGACCCTGAGGGAGCCTTCTCGTCGCTTGTGACGGGGAGGCTCCCTTCGTCGTGCAACACGTTCCGTCTCTGCTGTTCGGCGTATGCAAGTACCACCAACACATGATCGAAACGCCGTTAACCACACCCAACTCGGCGAAGGTCTTGCATTGTGAGAGCGCTCCCACTTCAATGCTGCACATCACCTGACGTTGGGGGTCGGATGCGCGGGTTGACGACGGTGATCGTGGCGGCGGCGTTGGTGGTCTCGACCGCCTGGCCTGCGGTGGCGCAGGCTCCGCCGAGCCTCTACCCGGCGGTCGGTGCCGGGACGAACTTCCTCAACCACGCCGAGCTGCTCGGCAACGTCCCGGAACCGGCCTGGTACGAGGCGAACATCCCGTTCGTCGACCTGCCGGACCGCGAGATCCGCGACACCTACTACTACCGCTGGCGCACCTACCGTGAGGCGTTGAAGTACACCGGCCCGCGGGACGGGTGGATCGTGTCGGAGTTCCTCGGCCCGGTCGGCTACTCGGCGCCGAACGGCGGGATCGTCGCCGCGGCGGGGCACCACGTGTACGAGGGCCGCTGGCTGCGCGACCACCGCTACCTCGACGACTACGTGGACTACTGGCTGCGCGGCTCGGGTTCCGGACCGAAGCCCGCGACCGACTTCCTCAACAAGAACACCACCGACTGGGCCCACCAGTACTCGTTCTGGGCCGCCGACGCCGTGGCCGCCCGTGCCGCGGTCGACGGCCGTGCCGGGTTCGCCACCGACCGGTTGCCGGAGCTGGTCCGGCAGTGGCAGCGCTGGTCGCCGCAGTTCAACCAGGAACTGGGGCTGTACTGGCAGACGCCGGTGTGGGACGCGATGGAGTACACCGCGAGCTCCTACCAGAGCCCGGATCCCTATCACGGCGGCGACGGCTACCGGCCGACGCTCAACGCCTACCAGTACGGCGACGCGCGGGCGATCGCACAGTTGTTCCAAGCACGCGGGGATGTCTCCAACGCGCGCCAGTTCGACCAGGCTGCCGAGGCGCTCAAAGCGAACCAGGAACGCTGGCTGTGGGACGCCACGGGCAAGTTCTACAAACATGTGATGCGCGACGACAACCCCGGCCGTACGAAGCTCGCGGACCGGGAGTCGATCGGGTTCGTGCCGTGGTACTTCCACATGGCACCGGCGGGGAACAGCGCGGCGTGGGCACAACTGACCGACCCGCAAGGGTTCGCGGCTCCCTACGGCCCGACCACCGCCGAGCGGCGCAGCCCGTGGTTCATGCGCGACGCCCTCAACGGGTGTTGTCGCTGGAACGGCCCGAGCTGGCCGTACGCAACCAGTCAGACCCTGACCGCGTTGGCGAACCTGCTCATCGACTACCCGAGCCAGCCCTACGTCGACCGCGACGACTACCTCGCGGTGCTGCGCGGATATGCGCTCACGCAACGGAAGAACGGCGAACCGTACGTCGCGGAGGCGCATCACCCCGACGAGAACCGCTGGCTGTACGACGGCAAGGGCCACAGCGAGGACTACAACCACTCGACCTTCAACGACAACGTGCTCTCCGGCCTGCTCGGCATCCGCCCGCAGCTCGGCAACTCGGTCTCGATCGCACCGCTCGTGCCGGACAGCTGGACCCACTTCGCCGTCGAGAACCTGCCGTACCACGGCCACAACCTCACCGTGGTCTGGGACCGCGACGGCAGCCACTACGGTCGCGGCACCGGCCTGCGCGTCTGGCTGGACGGCAGGTTGAGCCACACCCAGCCGACGCTCGCCGGGGCAAGGCTGACCATCCCGCCGCGCTCCGGTGCGGACCTGCCGGAGCTGGTCGACGACTTCGCGAACGTCAGCCGCACCGGTTATCCCACCGCCCGCGCCTCCTACAGCTACAGCGCCGACCCGCCCACGAAGGCGATCGACGGCCAGGACTTCCACCTCGATGTGCCCGGCACGCGCTGGACGTCGTACGGCAGCCCCAACACAGCGGACTGGCTGGAGGTCGACCTCGGCGCCCCGGCCCCGATCTCCGACCTGCGCGTCACGTTCTATGACGACGGGGGAGGCGTGCGCGTGCCGACGACGTTCGACCTGCAGTACCGCGCGCCCGACGGCCAATGGCGCGACATACCGGGCCAGCAACGAAGTCCCGCGCAACCGGTGGCACGTCAGGTGAACCGCGTCCTGGTGCAACCGGCGCTGACCGCCGACCGGGTGCGAATCCTGCCGCGCCGCGGTGACGGCGGCGCGGTCGGCATCACGGCGTTCTCGTCCTACCGGCCCGCTGTCCGCGGCCTGCGCGCATCACTGCCGGACCAGCTGGCGGTCCGCGGCGGTGCGGTCGACACGACCACGACTTTGGTTGCCCAGCAACCGTTGCGCGGCGTACGGGCCACGCTCGCCGTGCCGTCCGGGTGGAGCGCCGTCCCGTTGACGTCCGCAACCGCGGCCCACCTTGCTCCTGGCCGGAGTCTGGTCACCCGCTGGCGCGTCACGGCACCTGCCGGGCTGCCACTCGGCGAACGGGCCCCGATTCGTTTGCTGGCAACGGCATCCGGCTCTGGTTCGACCGGCGCAACGTCGGCGCTGAGCTCCGCCCAGACCGTCTTCGACCCTGCCGACTACGCAGGAGTCGTCTGGGACGACACCTTCGAAACGGACCGACTCGGTTCGTATCGAGTGGACAGTCCGTTCGCCGAACCTCCGCCGTCGCTGAAGGTCGCGGACGGCCTGCTGACCGCGAGCGGGACCGGTCGAAGCGGTTCGCTGCTGGTCGCGCCGGTGACCGGTGACGCCCGCGGCACGGCGATCGTCGTCGAACCGCGTTCGTTCGCGGGTTCGGCGCCAGAGGACAGCCTCTTCCTCGGCCAGACCGCGGGGAACCGCGACTTCGCCTTGGCGTGGTTCAACAACGCGGGCAAGGCGTCCGGCGTCGACGTGACGGTCGGCGGAGTTCGCCAGGGCGACGAGGCCACCGGTGGGTGCTGCGCGAGCCTGACCTGGGCGCCGGGTGATCGGCTCGCCGTCGTGGTCCAGGACGGCCGGTTGACCAGCTGGCACGAGCACGAGAAGCGGTGGACGTTGCTGCGTGCCGCACCGATCGGGGCCGCCGTCGATCCGGCGGTGGTCGCGGGGTGGGCACCGGCGCTCGGGTTGCGACTGGACGCGGGTGCGCTGGTGATCGACCGCTTCACCGTGCGCAGCCGCTAGAGACAGTCGCTAGCCCTGGCAGATGCTCTCGACCAGCACCTGCCAGCTCGCGATCAGGTCGTGCCCGACGGCGCCGGGATCCGGGGCGTCCGGATCGTCCGACGCCTGCAGGTACAGCAGGATCGGTCCCTCCAGCGCGGCGACCAGTTGCAACGCCAGCGTGCCGCTCGCCGCCGCGTCCGGGCGTGCCTCGCTCAGCAGCATCTGGACGTGGAACAGCGACGGGCTCTCGTTGACGGGCACCGGCTGGCCGGTGTCGAGCGAGGCCCGCGCCAGGACGGTGTGCTCCAGCAGGAAGTCCAGGCGCGCCCGGCCGAACGCGACCAGCCGCTCGACCGCCGGTGCGCCGGGGCCCAGCGGGGGCGGGCCGCTCATCACCCGTTGCTGGAAGTGCTTCTCCTCCTCGTCGAGCAGCGCGTGGAAGATGCCAGCGCGGGTGCCGAAGCGGCGGAACACCGTGCCCTTGCCGAGTCCCGCGCGTTCGGCGAGGCCGTCCATGGTGACCTTGTCGGCGCCGAGTTCCTCGACCATCTGCCGGGCGACGTCGATGAGGTGGGCACGGTTGCGCGCGGCATCGGCCCGCTCCTCGCGCGGGCGGCCCAACGGCAGTGCGACAGGTTCCACGGACAGCACGCTACCTGCGCGCCATCAGGACACCTGCTGCGACGCGAGCTGACGTTCCCGCAGCGGTGCGAGGGCCTGGCTCCAGTCGACGAGCTCGTCGATCATGCTGGTCAGGTTGGCCGCCTGGAAGTCGGTGGGGGTGAACGTGGTGAAGCCCTCGAAGTCGTGGAACATCGAGAGGGACACGCTGGTGCGCACGTCCGCGAGCTTGAGTTCGCCGGCGATGAGGCGGAGGTGCTCCACGGCCCTGGCGCCGCCGACCGAGCCGTAGGAGACGAAGCCGACCGCCTTGTTGTTCCACTCCGCGAACAGGTAGTCGATCGCGTTCTTCAGAGCGCCGGACGTGGAGTGGTTGTACTCCGGCGTGACCATGATGTAGCCGTCGAAGCCGGCGATCTTCGCCGACCACTCCTTGGTGTGGTCGTGCTGGTACTGCCCGAGCATCGGGGGCATCGGCTCGTCGAGGTGGGGGAGCGGGAAGTCCTTCAGGTCCACGAGTTCGAACGTGGCGTCGTCGCGCTGTTCCGCCTGCTCCTGAACCCACCGAGCCACCTGCTCGCCGTTCCGGCCGGGGCGGGTGCTGCCGATGATGATGCCGATGTGCGTCATGTCCTGGTCCTTTGCCGAGGTCCGGGGCAAGCGGACCGTACCCCGCTTGCCTGAAGTGGACTTTACCCCGGTTAGGTGGGCATGGCTCGGTGCTGTGGGTCACACGGAGCTGGCTAGCCCAGAGCCGGCCCGATCCAGCGGCGGACGAGGGCGCGCAGCTGGTCGTCGGTGTGCGGGGGCGTCGAGGGGGAGCGCAGGAACGACAGGAAGAGCCGCATCAGGATCTCGGCGAGCCCGGCGAAGTCGTCGTCGGTGGTGACGCCGGCGGAGGCCCAGTCGACGGGGACGTTGCGCAGAATCCGCGCGCCGAGCGCGAGCCACTCCTGCGACGTCACCGCGCCGGTGAAGAAGTCACCCTCGCCCGCCTGCAGCAGCAGACTCAGGTAGCGCTCCTCGGGAACGGCGCGGACGCCGAACACCACGGACTCCACGGCGACCTCGGCGGGGCTGCGGAACTGCGTCAGGTGCCGCTCCATCCGTCCGGCGAACTCCTCGACGCCGGCGATGGCGACGGCGCCCAGGACGTCGGCCAGCCGCGGGAAGTAGCGGTAGACGGTCTGCCGGGTCACCCCGGCCTCGGCGGCGACGTCGGACATGCTGGTCTTGGCGAGCCCGGCGCGATCGAGGCACGCCGTGGCCGCCTCGACGATCCGGCGCCGCGCCTCCTGCTCGGTGCCGGGCGGGTTGCCCTGCCATCCGTGATGCCCCATGCGGACCATCCTTCCTCACGCCGAGGAAGCAGGCTCCTTGCGCCGCACCAGATGGAGCTTCGCCAGCACGAACCCCGCCCCGGCGAGGCAGGCGAGCGCGTAGAGGCCGCTGCTGATCAGCTTGCCGTCGGCGACGAGCCAGAACACCGCCATCACCCCGAGGTAGCAGGCCGGGTAGACCCTGGCGAACGGCGACAGCTCGTCCGGGCGCGCTCGCGCGATGAGCCACAGGCCGGCGATCCAGATCAGGGCCAGTTCGGCGCCGAGGATCCACGCCTGCGCGGTGATGTTCGTGCCGGCCAGGCTCGACGGGATGCCGGCGATCATCATCGTGAACGGGGTCAGCACCCCGGCCGCCACCGCCCGCCATCTTCCTGGCAGCCGCACCACCAGGTACGTCATGGCGGCGAGGGAGACCGAAGCGAACAGCAGCGCGCTCTTCAACGGCACCGAACCCATCGCGGGCTGGTTCACGATCGCGTTGCCCGGGTTCCAGGCCCACCACTTCAGCTGCGGTCCGATGTGGTCGAACACCTCGTAGAACACCTGGCACACGAAGGCGACGGCCACCGCCCCGGCGAGCGCGCCACGTTGCCGGAAGATCCCGAGCGAGCGCACGACCTCGTAGGCGAGCTGGCTGATCATCGGGTAGAACGCCACGATGTACAGCGGCAGCCGGTCCCACATGAACTGCACCGTGAACTGGTTGTGCGCGAAGATGAAGCCGTAGATGTCGTCGAGCCCGAACCACTCCGGGAAGTACAGCGGCGGTTCGACGACGAAGAGGTAGACCAGCGACGCCCACCACAGCGCCAGGTTGGTCGAGTCGCCCGCGCGCTTCCGGCGGATCGCGTGCACCAGCGCGAAAACCGCGCCCGCGATGACGAGCACCTCGAGGATCGGCATCGTCCAGTGCGCGAGGTCCCACGGCGCCCGCGCCGAGACCACGGGGGAGACGTCGTGGCAGTCGAACCCGAGACCGCGCGTGACCGCCTCCGCGTCCGGCCCGCACTCGGTGCTCATCGCGTCGCCGCGGTCGAGTAGTCCGTGGCCGGCGGCTCGACCAGCGGATCGAACCCGAACGGCACCTTCTGCCGCCCCAGCGCGGTGCGGACCCGATGGCGCAGCAGTCCGGCGATCACCCGCGGGTTGGTCATCATGTCGCCGAGCGACTCGTCCAGGTTGAACACCTTCGCGAAGTGCTCGTCGATCACCGCGTCCTCGCGCGCGGCGCCGACGATGAAGCTGAACGCCGGCCCCGACACCGCCGCGATGAGCTTCCGCCGCCACTCAGGCAGCTTCTCGGTGCCCTCCGCGCACTCGTAGCCCTGATCCCTCGCCATCGCCAGGCCCCACGGCACGCTCAGCAGCTTCCGTTGTGCCGCAAGGAACCGCGCGGAGAACCCGTCATCGACGCGGGACGTTCGTTCGAGATGCCCGCGCAGCGACAGCGCCGACATCGCCGCCGAACTGATGCCCTGCCCGTAGAACGGGTTGAACGCGCAGATCGAGTCGCCGACGAACGCCAGCCGCCGCGGCGGCGTCTTCCACCGGTCGTATCGCCGCCACTTGTTGCCCGTCGACCGTGTCAGGTGCACCTCAGAGGTGGGCGTGCACCGGTCCATCGCCTCCGCGAACAACGGCGTCCGCACGCGCCGTGCGGACCCCACGAACGCATCGGTGGTCCGGGGCATCTCAAGCCCCCACGACCCCATGCACGCGATCGCGCGGTTGCCCTCGATCGGGAAGAAGTTGACCAGGAACTCGTGCTCCGGCGGGTGCGCGCCCTTCCGCAGGGTCGGCATGACCACGATGTGCCGCCACCACCACGACGCCGGCGGCTCGTCCGGCAGCTCGTACCAGCGCGAGGTGTAGGTGACCTTGGCGTCGAGCGTCCGCACCTCCGGCTCGGGCCAGCCCGCCGCCACCAGCCAGCTGCCGACCGACGACCCCCGCCCCATCGCGTCCACCACGAAATCCGCCGCGATGTGCTCATCGCCGAGGGAGACACCTGCGACCTCGCCGTTGCGGCAGCTCAGGCCGCTCACCGAAACACCTTCGCGCACAACGACGTTGCCCAGTTCGCGCACCTGGTCCCGCAGGATCCGCTCGATCAGGATCCGCGAGCTGTAGATCATCGTCATGGCCGCCCGCTTGCGCGCCGACCAGCCCTCCCCGTCGAGGTAGGCGGCGTCCATCGACGGCATCAGGTGCAGTCCGCCGGCGGCGATCAGGTCGTCCTCGAAGCCGGGGAACAGCGCCCCGATCGCCCGGCGCCCCGAGTTCAGCAGGAAGTGCGGGTGCTTGCTCTGCGGCACCCCGCGCCGGTGCTCGGCCTCGGCCGGGAGCTCATCCCGTTCCAGCACAACCACTTCGTCGAAGTGCGCGGCGAGCGCCCCCGCCGCGCAGAGACCGGCGGCACTCCCGCCGAGAACGACCGCGGTGCTGCCGAGCCGCATGAGGACCAACTCCCCGGATCATTCATACAAAGTGCCTTTGAATGTATGAATGACCGGCGTGGGTGTCAAGGAATCCATTGCGCACGAACAGGTTCGTCGTTCGGTGGTACAGGTGGAGGTGACGATCTTCATCGGATCGGCGGGCCGGTCGCGGTGGTGGGCCACTCGTACGGCGGCTTCCCGGTGACCGAGGCGACCGCGGGCGCGGACTCCGTGACGCACCTGGTCTACCTGGCCGCGTGGATGTTCGACGCGGGTGTCGATCGCCGACGCGGTCGGCATCCCGCCGTTCGAGGTCGACCTGGTGCCACCGCCGGCCGACGCCCTCGCGCAGTTCTACGGCGATGTCGATCCCGTGGTGGCCGAACGCGCCGCGCGACAACGACAAGGCGATCCTGCCGACGTCGCACTCGCCGTTCCTGTCCGCGCCCGCCGACCTCGCGGCAATGCTGGACGAGATCACGAAGGGCTGATCAGGCCTCGCCGCGGGTGCGCTCGTAGTGCCGGGCGACGCGGGCCCGGTTGCCGCAGAGGTTGGCCGTGCACCACACCCGCCGCTTGTTCTCCGCCAGGAACAACATCGAACAGGCGGGGTTGGCGCACCGCCGCAATGACTCGAGCCGGTGCGGATCAGCCAGAAGGCGGATCGCCTCGCCCGCGATCGCGGCCAGCGCCGGGTGGCCGTTGTAGTCGTCGTGCCACCGCTGCACCACCTGCGCGTCGGCGCCCCAGCCGTCGAGCCGCGGGCTGGTCGGCACCGAGGCCGCGATCGCGTTGAGGTCCTCCACGGCGGCCGGATCCGGCGTGCGGCCGGTCAGCCGTGCGTCGAAGAGTTCCCTCAGCACCGAGCGCAGCCGGCGGACCGCGTTCGGCGCCGGCTGCGCCGCGGCGGGCAGCCGGTCGGCCTGAAGCGCCCACCACTTCGCGTACTGCGCGTCGTCGGCGAGGAGGTCGACGGCCGGCTCGGCGGCCAGCGCCTGCGTGTCCACCAGGTCGAGCGCGACGAGCGGCTCGGCACCCATCGGGAAGCCCGCGGCCTGGAACTCGGGCAGTGTCGTGCGCACGCTCGTCCCTCCATCTAACACCTAGAGCGATCGGCGGAACATTAGCACGTTCTTATCCGCAGTGCTTGCATCTCGCGACCTAACGTGTCTACGGTTGATTTATCCGTTAGAACGAGCTGAGGAGCACGAGATGCCCGCAATCCGTCATCGCCACGTCGAGGTCGACGGCCTGAAGGTGTTCGTCCGCGAGGCGGGGGACGCGAGCAGGCCGACGCTGGTGCTGCTGCCCGGTTATCCGTCGAGCACCCGCGCCTACGTGCGGCTCATCGACCGCCTGGCCGCCGACTGGCACACCGTCGCGATCGACTATCCGGGCTTCGGTTCGTCCGATCCGCTGCCGGGCAGCCCGACGTTCGACCGGCTGGCCGAGGTCACCGGCAAGGTCATCGACCTGCTCGGCATCGGTGACTACGCGGTCTACATGTTCGACTTCGGCTCCCCGGTCGGCTTCCGCATCGCGCTGGAGCACGACCAGCGCGTCAAGGCCGTCATCACGCAGAACGGCAACGCCTACACCGAAGGCTTCGGTCCCGGCGTCGAGGCGCTCAACGGCTGGTGGAACGACAGGGAGAAGCACGAGGAGACCGTCGACTGGTTCCTCAGCCTCGCCGGCACGCGGCACCAGTGGCAGGCGGGTGCGCGCGACCCCCAGCACATCGACCCGGAGCAGGCGGTGGCCGACCAGGCCGTGATCGACCTGCCCGGCCGCGCCGAGTACATGAAGGCGCTGCTGTGGGACTACCAGACCAACCCTGGCCGCTACCCGTCCTGGCAGGAGTGGCTGCGCACGCGGCAGCCGCAGGTGCTGGCGGTCTGGGGCAAGAACGATCCGTTCTTCATCGCTGCTGGTGCCGAGGCCTATCGCCGTGACGCGCCGTCCGCCGAGGTCGTGCTGCTCGACACCGGTCACTTCGCGATCGAGGAAGCGGCCGACGAGATCGCCGAGCACGTGGGCACGGTGCTGGCGAAGACCTTCGCCTGAACCAGCCCTATAACCAGCCGCTGTCCTCCGCGACCTTGACGGCCTCCGCCCGCGTGCGCGCTCCGGTCTTGCCGATCGCCGCACTCAGGTGGTTGCGGACGGTGCCCTCGGACAGGTGCAGCGCCTTCGCCAGGTCGGCCACCGTGCCCCCGTTCCGGGCGACGGCGAGAACGTCGCGTTCGCGGTCGGTCAGCGGACTGTGCCCGGTGGCCAGCGACTCGGCGGCGAGCGCGGGATCCACCACCCGCAACCCGGCGTGCACGCGGCGGACGGCGTCCACGAGCTGTTCGGGCGTGGCGTCCTTGACCACGAACCCCGCCGCGCCCGCCTCCATCGCCCGCGCGAGGTAGCCGGGCCTGCCGAACGTCGTGCAGACGATCACCCGGCAGCCCGGCACCGCGCGGCGCAGCTCTGCCGCGGCGGTCAGGCCGTCCTTGCCGGGCATCTGGACGTCGAGCAGCGCGACGTCGGGCCTGGTGCGCTGGGCGGTGGCCACCACCTCGTCGCCCGCGCTGACCTCGGCCACGACGTCGATGTCGGGCTCCAGTCCCAGCATCGCGGCGAACGCACCCCGCACCAGCGCCTGGTCGTCCGCCAGCAGCACCCTGATCACCGCGACTCCTCGATCACGCCACCCGGCACCTCGATCACGGCAGCATCCCTGGTCACGTCATCTCCTCGTACGTCAGGCGACCTCGGCGCGCAGGCGGTAGCCGCCGTCGGCCATCGGCCCCGCGAGCACGGTTCCATCCAGCGGGGCCAGCCGCTCGGCCAGGCCCCGCAAACCCGTTCCCGGGACGCCCACTCCCGTGCCGCGCCCGTTGTCCCGCACCTCCAGCCAGGTGTCGCCGAGCCGGACCGAGCAGCGGGTCGCGGCCGCGTGCCGCAGCACGTTGGTGATCGCCTCGCGCAGCACGTACCCGAACACCCCCTGCAGTTCGGGTCGCACGTTGTCCACCGCGTGCGGCAGGTCGGCCTCGACGCCGGCCGCGCGCAACGCCGCCCGTGCGCCCACCACCTCGGCCGACAGCGACACCTCGCGGTAGCCGGAGACGGTCGTGCGCACGTCGCTGAGCGCCTGCCTGCTCAGGTGCTCGACCTCGCGGATCTCGTCCAGCGCCCGGCCGGGCTCCTCGCTCTCCAGCAACCGCCGCGCCACGCCGGTCTTCAGCGCGATCGTGGTCAGGCTGTGGCCGAGGATGTCGTGCAGGTCCCGCCCCAGCCGGTTGCGTTCCTCGGTGCGCGCGAACGCGGCGATCTCCTCCTGCGCCCGGGACAACGCCATGTTCGCCCGGATCATCCTGCCCACGGCGAGCATGCCCAGCGAGATCGACAGCAACGTGCCGAGCTGGCCGCCGTCGATCGCGAGATCCTGTTCGAGGTACATGGTGATGCCGAGCGCCAGCAGCACCGACCCGTCTATCGCGATCGCCCGCCACGGCTTCAGCACCACGGCGACCGTGGACATGATGTAGACCATCAGGCCGGCGGACGACATGCCCAGCCAGTACACGACGATCAGGCCGAGCACGGTCAACCCCAGGCACAGCACCGTGTTGACGTTCTCGCTGCCGCTGGACCACAACCACCGCGGCGCGATCATCCAGCCCCCGCCGTAGGCCACGAGCAGCACCACCAGCACCACCCGCGCCGCCACACCCCGGTCGCTGACGACGACGTCGTAGATCACGGTGGGGATGTAGAGCAGCACGAACAGGACGCTGAACCAGTACCACTTGCTGTTGTCCTTGTTCTTGCGGGCCACGACGTCGAACCTAGCTCTGGGTGCGGTAGCGGCGCACGGCGACCAACGACAGGCCGGCCACCCACAGGACGATCACCAGCAACGCCTCCTTGACGTCCACCCCGGACACGAACGGCGCCTGCGTGAGCTGCTTGACCCAGAACGTCGGCAGCGCCTTCATCAGCGTCGCCAGCCAGTCCGGCGCCACGTCGGCCGGGATCCAGATCCCGCCCAGCAGACCGAACAGCATCGACGCCAGACCCGTGATGGCCTGCATACCGTCCGGGCTCGCGATCAGCCCGATCACGATGCCGAGCAGCACGAACGGGATCGCGCCCAGCCACAGCGTCGCCAGCACGCCGAGCCAGTGCGGCGCGTCCATCCGGACGCCCTCGACCACGCCGATCACGCACACCAGCAGAATCCCCGGCAGCGCCACCAGCATGCTCAGCGCGCCCTTGGTCAGCAGGTATCCCGAGCCGCTCAACGGCGTCAGCCGCAGCTGCCGTTGCCAGCCCAGTCCCCGCTCGACGGCGATCCGGGCGCCGATCGACAACGGTCCGGCCATCACGCCGAACAACGCCATGTTCATCATCAACGACGTGGTGACCGGCAGCCCGTTCGGGAACGTGCCCTCACCGCCGCCGTAGAGGTTCACGAACAGCACGAACATCACCGACGGCAGCACCACGGTGAAGATCAGGTACCGGCCGTTGCGCACCGCGCGCCGCAGTTCCAGCGCCAGGAAACGGGTGTTCATCAGTTGTCCTCCCCGGTCAGCGTGAGGAAGGCTTCCTCGAGGCCTAGCGCGGTGATCTCGATGTCGTGGGCGTGCGGGTAACGGGTCAGCAGTGCGCGCACGGCGGCGTCGGAATCCGTGCAGGTCAACATGATCTGGTCGGCGCGCCGTTCGGCCGAGCGCACGCCGGGCAGGTTCAGGTCGATCGCCCCCGGCACCACCGCCCGCAACGTCCGGCCCGACACCGCGGCACGTACCTGCGCCACCGATCCGTCGGCCACGATCCGCCCGGCCCGCATCAGCACCACGCGGTCCGCGTACTCCTCGGCCTCGTCCAGGTAGTGCGTCGCGAACAACACGGTCCGGCCGGTGTCGGTGTAGGCGCGCATCTGCTGCCAGAACGCCCGCCGCGTCTCCACGTCCATCGCGACCGTCGGTTCGTCGAGCACCAGCAGGTCCGGTTCGCACACCAACGCCAGCGCGAACCGCACCCGCTGCTTCTGCCCGCCGGAGAGCTTGGTGCACTTGCGGCCGGCCAGGTCCGCGATGCCCGCCTGCTCCAGCGCCCGCGCCACCGGCATCGGCCTGCGGTGCAACGCCGCGATCAGCCCGACGGCCTCGGCCACCGTCGCGTCGTCCAGCAGCGCCCCGCTCTGCAGCATCGCCGAGATCTGCCCCGCCACCACCGCCTCGCGCGGCGTCTTGCCGAACACGCTGATCCGTCCACCGTCCGGAGTGGACAGACCGAGCAGCAGGTCGACCGTCGTGGACTTGCCCGCGCCGTTCGGGCCCAGCAGCGCGACCACCTCGCCGGGCGAGATCACGAGGTCGATCCCGTCGACCGCCCTGACCTCGCCGAAGCGCTTGCTCAGGCCGCTCAACGCCACCGCGGCGCCGGCCCGCACAGCTGTCTCTGTCATGCCTCCATGCTCGCCACCGGCACCCGGCCGGGCGGGTCTCAGCTGTCACGACCTCGCCATGACAGATGTCATGGCAGGTGATCTGGATGCCAAGCACTGTGTAGGGGGTAGCGCTATCAAAAAGTTAGCGCTTAGCTCATGGCAGCACAGACCGAGTGGAAAGGGACACGAGATGCTCAACCGTCGTTCACTCATCACCAACGGCAGCACCGCCGCGTTCGGCGCCATGGCACTCGCCGCCGTCACCGGTGGTACCGCCCAGGCCGCCCCGGCCGGGTACTCGCCGTGGACACCGTTGCCCGACCCGTCGGCGACCCCGGTGCCCAACCCGCCGTTCGCCAAGGACCTGACCCACCACGAACGGCGCAACCTGGAGACGTTCGACGAGCTCGACTTCGACGTCTTCAGCCACCAGAAGTGGGCGCGGCTGGGGGAGAGCCACGCCCTCAACATCCGCGTGCACTGGCCCGACGGGCACTACACCGACGGCATCGACAGGCACATCGAGGACCTGAAGGCGTTGTTCGTGTGGGCGCCCGACACCCGCATCGAGTCGCACTACCTGCGCGTCGCGAACGGCGGGCTGAGCGCGGTCGCCGGTGTCATGAAGGGCACCTTCACGCGACCGATGCCGGACGGCAAGGGCGGCCTCGTCCAGCCCACCGGCCGCCGGTACGCGATCAACATGGCGACCGTCGGGCTGTGGAACCGGCGCGGCACGATGGACGAGGAGTTCCTGTTCTGGGACAACCAGACCTTCTACCAGCAGATCGGCCTGGCCTGACCGGAGCGCGGGAACTACCGGGTGAGCAGAGCCCGGATCGCGCCCGCCACCACGTCCGGTGCCTCCTCGGCCATGAAATGTCCACAGGAGACCGTGCCGTGGTCGAGGTCGGGTGCCCAGGCCTTCCACAACTTTTCGGCGTCGAAGCCGAGCGCCGCGCCCCAGTCCTGCTGCAGCACGGTGACCGGCATCCGCAGATGCGCCCCCGCATTGCGCGAGGCGGTGTCGTGCTCGACGTCGATTGTCGCCATGGCCCGGTAGTCCGCGATGATCGACGTGACGGCCTCGCGGGAGGCCTTCAGGTAGGCCTCGCGGATGTCCGCGGGGAACGGCGACTGGCTCCAGATGTCCAGGAAGTGGCCGAAGAACTCGTCCGGGCGCGCGCCGATCAGTTCCTCGGCGAGCCCGGGCGGCTGGGCCATCAGGTAGAGGTGGAAGCCCACCACGGCCGTCGTGCCGCGCATGACGTCCCAGGTGTCGAGCGTCGGCAGCACGTCGAGTGCGGCCAGGTGTGTGACGGTGTCCGGGTGGTCGAGGCCGGCGCGGAACGCCACGTGCGCACCTCGGTCGTGCCCGACCAGTGCGAACCTGTCGTGCCCGAACGCACTGGCGACGGCGACGACGTCCGCCGCCATGGCGCGCTTGGAGTAGGTGAGGCCGCTGTCGGCGGGCTTGTCGCTGTCGCCGTATCCGCGCAGGTCGGGCATGATCACGGTGTGGTCGGTGGCCAGGTCGGCGGCGACGTGCCGCCACATCAGGTGGGTCTGCGGGAAGCCGTGCAGCAGGACCACCGGTGGCCCGGAGCCGATGCTCGCCACGTTGATCGAGACGTCGTCGGCACCCTGAACGCGCTGGTAGTCGTATCCGTTGAGGTTCACGCCCACAGCTTGGGCGCGTTCGATCAGCAACCGATCAGCGTTAGGCTCAGCGGGTGGTGACGTTCGGGGTGCTCGGCCCGCTGACCGCGGGATCCGCCCGCCTCGGCGGCCCGAAACAACGCGCGGTGCTGGCCAGACTGCTGATCGCCCGGCGCCGTGTCGTGCCGGTGCGCGTTCTGGTCGCCGACCTGTGGGAGAACCCGCCCGACGGAGCGCTCGGCACCGTCCAGACGTTCGTCGGTGCGCTGCGCAAGGCCCTCGAACCCGATCGTCCACCCCGGACACCCTCGACACTGCTGGTCACCGAGGGCGCGGGCTACGCGTTGCGCGCCGAGGACGTGGACGCGTGGCGGTTCGAGGAGATGCTGGGCGGCGATCTGTCCGTTCTGGACAGTGCCCTGGCGTTGTGGCGCGGCCCGGCCTACGCCGAGTTCGCCGACGAGCACTGGGCGCGGGCCGAGATCGACCGGCTGGAGGAGCTGCGGCTGGTCGCTCTGGAACGCCGCGCCGAGGCCGCCCTCGCCCTGGGTCGTACCGCGGGCGTTGTCGCGGACCTGCGTGCTCACCTGGCCGAACATCCGTGGCGCGAGAAGGCGTGGAGCCTGCTCGCCCTGGCGTTGTACCGCGACGGACGCCAAGGCGACGCGCTGGAAGCAGTCCGCACGGCCCGGCACGCCCTCGTCGAGAACCTCGGTGTTGACCCAGGTGCCTCGCTGCGCGCGCTGGAGGCCGACATCCTCGCCCAGTCACCCCGCCTGACGCCTTCCACCGCACCGTCGCTGGTCGGGCGTTCGGGGGAGCTGGCCGCGCTGGAGGCCGCCGTGCCGGCGGCAGGTCTGGGGATCGCGCTGGTCACCGGCGAGGCGGGCGTGGGCAAGACCGCGCTGGCGGAGGCGTTCAGCGACGTGATCGCCGGCCGCGGCTGGACAACGGTCTGGGCGCGCTGCCCGGAGGACGCGCCGGTGGCGTGGCCGTGGCAGCAGGTCGTGGAGGCGCTGGGCGAGAAGCTCGTGGTGGCCGACCGCTTCCACCTCAGACGCACGATCGTGTCCACAGTGGAATCCGCGGCGCCGGTGCTGATCGTGCTGGACGACCTGCACCAGGCCGACGAGGAGACCCTCGCGGTGCTGGCCGCGTTCACCGCCCACCAGCTCTCCGGCCGGGTCCTGATCGTCGCCACCACCCGCGCCGCGGTGCCGTCGGAGGCACTGTCCCGGGCCGAGCCGGTCCGGGTGGAACTCCGTGGTCTGGGTGAGGAGTCCGTCGCCGTGCTCGTGCGGTCGATCACCGGGGGCTCGCCCGACGTGCGGGTGATCCACGAGCGCAGCGGTGGCAACCCGTTCTACGTCAAGGAACTCGCGCGGCTGTTCGCGGCCGGCGGAGACCTCGGTGCTGTTCCCGCGGGAGTGCGGGACGTCATCCGGCACCGGCTCGCCGCGTTGCCCGCCGACGTGCGGATGGTGCTGCACCAGGCGTCGGTGCTGGGGCGTGACGTCGAGGTGGACCTGCTGGCCGCGCTGGCCGGTGACGACGTGCTCGACGCGGTGGACACCGCGCTCGAAGCCGGTTTCCTGGTCGAGGAAGCGCCCGGCCGCGCCCGGTTCACTCACGCACTGGTGCGCGACACGTTGTACGAGGACGTGTCGCTGACCAGGCGGGCACGCTGGCACGCCGCCGTCGCGTCGGTCCTGGAATCCCGGCGCCCTGCCGACATCCACTTGCTCGCCCACCACTACCTGCTGGCAGGCGCCCGCAGCGTCGAAGCGGTTCGGGCGTTGGCCGCGGCGGCCGAGTCGACCCGTTCGCCCCGTGCGGCGGCACGGTTGTGGCAGGCAGCGGTCGAGGCGGACGGCACTCGGCTCGACCTGCTGACCGGACTGGTCAGGGCACTGGCGGTCGGCGGTGATCTGGAGGCGGCCCGCGCCCGTCGCTCGGACGCGTTGCGGCTGGCCGGTGACGCGGAGGCGATGGCGGACGTGATCGGGTCGTTCGACGTGCCGGGCATCTGGACCACGAACGACGACCCCGTGCACTCGGCTGAACTCGTGGCCGCTGCCGAACGCACGCTGCCCGCGTTCCCCGGACGCACCGCCACCCGTGCCCGGCTGCTCGCGACGATCGCGATGGAGCAGCGCGGCACGAACGACCGGCTGGCCGAGGCCACCGAGGCCGAGGCCATCGCGCGTGACCTCGAGGATCCCGCGCTGCTCGCGTTCGCGCTGAACGCCCGGTTCATGCACACGTTCCACCGCACCGGTCTCGCGCCGGACCGTGCCGCGATCGGGCGCGAACTGCTCGACGTGGCCTCCGGGCACGGCCTGGTCACCCACGAGGTCCTCGGCCACCTGATCCTGATCCAGGCCTGCTCGGCGTTGGCCGACTTCGGCACCGCGGACCGGCACGCCGCGGCGGCCGACGACCTGGCCCGCCGGCACGATCTCCCGTTGGTCTCCGTGTTCACCGAGTGGTACGCGGCCTTGAAACTCGCTGCGGCGGGGCGGGTCGACGACGCCGACCGCGCCTATCGGGCCGCGGCCGCGCGTGTGCGGGGTACCGGCATGTGGGGTATGGAGCGCGGGCTGTTGCCCTTGGCCCTGTTGAGCTTGCACGGCCCGTCCACAGTGGACCTGAACGACGACTGGGGTCCGCACCTGGAGTGGGTTCGCCCGCTGGTGCTGCCGCACGACGAGGCGCTGGCGGCCGCGCGGGCGTTGCCGCCGGGGCCCGCGGATCTGCTCAGCGAGGCGCGGGCATGTCTGCTGGCCATGGCGGCGCTGCGCCTGCGGGATCCCGGACTGGTCGAGCGCGCGTACTCGCTGCTCCTGCCGGCCGAGGACGAACTGGCCGGCGCGGGGACCGGTCTGTTCACGTTCGGCCCGGTCACCCGCTACCTCCGCGAACTGGGTGGCTGATGTGCCTGGCGTGCTGCTGGAGGCGAGGCTGCTCGCGACGATGTCCCGGGTCGCGGGCCAGGTTCGCGGCGCGGGCGTCGTCCTGATCAGCATCTTCGGCGCCTGGTCGGTGAACTCGCCGCTGGGCTGGTCGTTGCTCGCGTTCGTCGCGCTGACCTCTCTCGCGGACTTCTGCGTCCCCCGCATCGCCCTGCCGGTGGCCTTCGTCCGGGTCGTGGTGCTGTCGGTGCTGCTGGGAGGTGCCGCAGAGCAGTGGGCGCTCACCGTCCTCACCACGACCTTGATCACCTGGCAGTGGCAGTGGCCGCTGCGGGTCACCGTGCCTCTCTCCGCGGTGCTCATCGCGTTGCAAGTGGCGGTGGCCGGTCCTGGTGTGCTGGCGCGAGCCGTCGTGGAGCCCGTCCTCGCCCGAGTCGCCTACGTGTTGTTGCGCCGCTCCAGCCGCCGGGTCGACTCGCTGCGCTCCCAGGCCGTGTCGCAGCAGCGCGCCGCGGCGGTGGCCCTGGAACGCGGCCGTCAGGAACGCGAGTTCCTCGCATTGCTGCACGACACCGCGGCCGCGACGTTCCTGATGGCCGCCCACGACGGTGATCCGTCGGCGGTCGCGGTCCAGGCACGGCGTGATCTGGTGGCGCTGGCCGAGCGTGACAACGCCCAGGGCACCGTGGACGTCGCATCCGCACTCACGGCCGTGGCGCGCGATCACGTCGTGTCGGTGCAGGTGAGGGCGGAGCCGGCGCCGGTGCCCGCGGCGGTCGCGTTGGCGTTCGTGCGGGCCGCGGGGGAGTTGTTGACCAACGTGGCGCGGCATTCGGGCACGGCGGCCGCTTCGCTGACGGTGGCGCGGGCGGGCAGGGGCGTGGTCGTGGTGGTCGAGGACGAGGGCCGCGGGTTCGTGCTCGCCGACGTGCCGTCGCATCGGCGAGGGTTGCGGGGATCGGTGCTGGACCGGTTGGAGGCGGCGGGTGGGTCTGCCGAGATCGACTCGGCGCCGTCGCGCGGCACGACCGCCCGGTTGGTCTGGCCCGCCCCATGACCGATCACGCCGTCTTCACCACCGCACGCCAGGTCCTGCTGGTCGTGGTCGTCACCATCCAGCTCGGCCTCACCCTGCCCAACCTCGTCACCCACGCCCACGCCCCGCCCGCGTGGCTGGCGTTCGCGCTCCTGACCGCGGTGCTCGCCGTGGTGAGCGGTTCGGTCGCCGCAGGCAGCGCGGAGCTGCCCGCCGCCATCGCGCTGCCGGGCGTCGCCGTGGTGCTCACCTCGTCGTACCTGGCCACGACCGCCCTGCCCGGCGGCGCGTCGTTCGGACCCGCGGACTGGGCGTTCGGACTCGTCGGCTGGTACCTGCTGCTCCTGCTGACCGAGCGTCCTCAGGTCCTGGTCGCCGCGCTCACGGCCCACGTCGCCCTGTCCGTCGCGTGGTTCCTGCATGACGGCAACGGTGACCTGGGCACCGCCGGAGTGGTCATCCTGAGCGGCACGAGTGTGCAGCTCGGCGCGTTGGTGATGATCCGCGTGCTGGTGCGTGATGCCCGGCTCGCCGCGGAAGCCGCCGCCGAACACGACGCCGCCCGCACGCGCGAAGAGCTGGCTCGGCAACGGGAACAGGATCTGCGCACCGGGTTCGCGGGACAGTTGGGCGCGGTGCTGCCGTTGCTCGCGGACCTCGCCGACGAGGTCGTGAGCGCGGGGGACGAGGCCACCAGGCTGCGGTGTTCGGTCGCGGCGGTGCAGTTGCGCAGGCTGTTCGCGGAGAACGACGACGTGCCGGATCCGTTGCTGCACGAGCTGACCGCGTGTGTGGACGTGGCCGAGCGGCGTGGTGTGGTGGTGTCGCTCGCGGTGAGCGGAGTGGCTACGCCGGTGCCGACGGAGGTGCGGCGCGAGTTGGTGGCACCGATGGTCCGTGCGCTGGCGGTGGCTGATGGGCGTGCGAAGGTGAGTCTGTTGCGCACAGCGGACGAGGTGCGTGTGGCCGTGGTGACGGAAGCCGGTGGTGAGCTGCCGGAACAGGACTTGCCGGCGTTCGTCGCGGTCGAGACGAGTGTCCACGGTGGACTGGTGAGGAGCGAGGCGAGATGGCGGACGACGTGACCGCGGTCGTGGTCGACGACCATCCCGTTGTGCGCGCGGGAGTGGCGCATTGGCTGTCCACCGCGGAGCCGCCGATCACCCTCGTGGCCGGCGGCGAGGACCCCGAGGTGGCGTGGACCGGTCCCGGAGCCGACGCCGCGGTGGTCGTGCTCGACCTGCACCTGGGCGGTTCGACACCGGCGTTGCCCGCGTTGCGCAGGCTCGTCGAGGACGGGCGCAACGTCGTGGTGTACTCGATGCGCGCGGACGACGAGACGGCGTTGCAGTGCATGGAGATCGGCGCGCTGAGCTACCTGACCAAGTCCGAGGGCGCCGACCACCTCGTGCAGGCGGTGCGTGCCGCGGCGGCCGGTCAGTCGTACACGCCGCCCGCGCTGGCCGGTGCGCTGGCGGGCGACAGGTCGGAGACGCGGCCCGCGTTGTCGCCGCGCGAGACCGAGGTGCTGGTCGAGTGGTTCCAGTCGGAGTCCAAGGAGTTCGTGGCCCAGCGGCTGAACATCACGCTCAGCACGGTGAACTCGCACCTGGAGCGGATCAGGGTGAAGTACGCCGCGATCGGCAGGCAGGCGCCCACGAAGGCGGCACTCGTAGCACGCGCCGTTCAGGACGGCCTGATCGGGCTCGACGACCTCTGACCCGTGTGGTGTGAACGACCGATACCGCCGCCACCAGCCGCGACCTAGCCTCCTCGGCAGCCCCCGTTTCCGCAGTTCCCGAGGAGTTCCGCAGTGAACCACGCCCGTGGCCCCCTGTTCATCGCCGCCGCCGCGACCGCGGGACTGCTCCTGTCGGGCTGTGGCTCCGAGACCACCGGCACCGCCTCGCCCGCGTCCTCCGAAACGACGACCACGACCACCACCTCCGAGACGGAAACCAGCACGTCCGCGGCAGCGCCGACCGGTGACACCACGGCCCCCGGCACGAAGCTCAAGGTCGGCGCCCGCGCGGTGATCCCGTACACCGGGTCGGACAAGAACGGCACGATCGCCGTCACCCTCACCGCCATCGAACAGGGCGCCAAGGAGGACCTCGCGAAGTTCGGGGACAAGGCGAAGGGCATCACGCCGTTCTACCTGCGCGTGCGCGTCGAGAACGTCAGCGGCACCGACCTCAGCTACACGTCGGTGGGCATGCGCGGCCTCGGCACCGACGGCAAGGGCACCGGCGTGATCATCTCCGGCGACACCCCCAAGTGCGACTCCACCAGCGCGCCGAAGACGTTCTCGACGGCGGGCGCGTCGTACGAGACGTGCGTGCTGACCGGGGCACCGGACGGCCTGAAGGTCGCGGCGGCCGCCTACAACCGCGGCGGCGGCTACGAGAAGTCGCCGGTGGTCTGGGAAAGCTGATCAGGGCTGGACGACGGCGAGGATCTCGTCCAGCGCCGCCAGCTGATCCGAGCTGAGGCGCCGGAAGATCGACCGCCGCACCAGGCCGTCCCGCGCCATCGCCTCCACGGCCTGGGTGATCGACCGCGCGGCCATCCCCAGCTCCGCTGCCAGCTGCGTCTGCTTGACCGGCCCGAGCCTGGCGAGCACCTGCAGCACCTTCGTCCGCGCCAGCGACACCCCCTCCAGGGCCATGTGCTCGTCGACCGCCTTGCGCACCTGCGCGGCGGTCGTCAGGAAGTGCAGGCCAACCTCGCTGGCGCGGCGGCTCTTGGTCATGACGAACGGCCTCGGCCGGCTGGTCGCGCTCGACCTGGCCCGCCGCGGCCTGGACCTGGGCATCGTCGCCCGCAGTGCGGCCGAGGTGGACGAGCTGCGGGCCTCGGTCGAGCAGATCGCGCCCGGCACCACCGTCGACGCGTTCGTGGCCGACCTGTCCTCGCTGCACGACGTTCGTCGCGGTGAACTACCTCGCGCCCAGGGTGCTCACGAACGCCTTGCGCGACAAGCTGACCGGCCGCGTCGTCACGGTCGCGTCCGAAGCGTCACGTGACCCGCAGCGCGGAGCCTCGATCATCACGCGGCTCGCGACCGACCCGGCGTTCGCCACGACGACGGGCGGCAGGAGTGCGGACGTCCAGCGCGAACTGTGGGAAGCGACCGAGAAGCTGCTTCAGCTGAGGTGATGCACGTCTGGTGTTGTCGGCTGAGGTGGGTCGGGTCGCGGCGCCCCCGCGCTCGGACGGACGCCGCGACCCGTGCTCAGGTCAGGAGTGCGGGCAGGTGTCCCGGTACTCCTCGATCAGGGTGCTGCGTCCCGGCGCCGGGCAGAGGAACTGCTCGTAGCGGGTGTCGTTGTCGATGAAGCGCTTGAGCCACGAGATGCTGTACTTCGCGATCGTCGTGTTGGACGAGTTCGGGGCGAAGTGCGAGGCGTTGTTGAGTTCCAGGTACGCCTTGTCCAAAGTGGACGGCAAGGACGTGTAGAACGGCTCGGAGTGGGACGAGACCGGGGCCACGGAGTCGCTTTCGGCGCCGACTACCAGGGTTGGCACGCGGACTGACGACCAGTTCTTGGTGGTGTGCCACGCGGTCAGCGGGATCGCCGCTTGGAGGGCTGGGCGTTGGCTGGCCGCGCGCAGGGTGCCGCCGCCGCCCATCGAGTGGCCCATGACGCCGAGCCGGGTGGCGTCGATTCGGGTGCGCACGGTGCTTTGCTGGGTCAGGTAGTCGAGGGCGGCGAGCAGTTGGGAGGCGCGGCTGTCGGGCTGGTCGTAGATCGTGTTCGTGTCGATGGTGAACACGACGAAGCCCTGGGACGCGAGGCGCGGGCCCAGCCAGGAGATGCTGGACTGCGTGCCGGTGTAGCCGGGGGAGATGGCCACCGCGCCGAACGTGCCGGACGCGGTGCTGGTCGGGTAGTAGATCGTGCCGCCGCCGAAGCCGCCCACGAGGGACGACACGGAGGTTTCCGACACGGCGAACGGGCCGCGGGAGGCTTCGATGCTCGCGACGGTCGGCGCGGGGCCGCGTTCGTACGGGTTGGCGGCCGCCTGGGCGGTGCCGGTGACCAACACCAGCGAGAGCGCTATGGGGAGCAGGGTGCGGAGTTGCACGGCGCTGTACACCTCATTCGGCAGGGGAACTGCGAGGACACCTCGACCCTGCAACCCCGGCGCTCGGGTCCGCATCGGTGCAACCACCGGTCTCGGCGAAAACTTCGGCGGAAAAACTAACGGTGGTAGGTGAATTTGGTCCCCGCCTCTTCCGGAGGGGCCACAACCGCCGTAAGACTGGTCCGATGCTGCGTGGGCGTGACCGGCAGCGCGTCGCCGTCGACGCGTTGGTCGACCGTGCGCGCGCTGGGCGTGGTGGGGTGTTGGTGCTGCGCGGCGAGGCTGGGGCGGGCAAGACTGCGCTGCTCAACGCGGTGCGGCACACCTACGACGCGTTGTTGTGCGTGGACGTCCTCTCTCTTGACGACGACCTCGTGCAGCTTGCGCACGACGTCACCAACACGCGTGCGGCGCTCCTCATCGCAACTGAGGGGGAGCCGCGCGGGTTGCCGAGTGTCACGCTCGACCCGTTGGACCGGGCGACGAGCGTGCGCGTGCTGCACGACCTGGTGCCCGGCGTGCCCGACCCCCTTGCCGAGGACCTCGCCGACCTGGCCTGCGGGAACCCGCTGGCGCTGGTCGAGCTGGCGGGATCGCTCACGTCCGCGCAGCTCGGGGGTGCCGCGCCGGCGCCGGACGTGTTGCCGGAGAACAGCTCGCTGCGGCTGCGGTGGCGGGCTCGGTTCGACGCGCTCTCAGCCCGCGCACAGCACGTCGTCGCGCTGGCGGCGGTGGACGAGGACCTCGACGCCGAGACGCTGGCCCAGTGGGACCTGGACGCGGTGGTGGAGGCCGGCTCGTTGCTCGACCTGCGCAGACTGGTCCGGT
Source organism: Lentzea sp. NPDC054927 (assembly GCF_053610285.1). Taxonomy (NCBI): domain Bacteria; kingdom Bacillati; phylum Actinomycetota; class Actinomycetes; order Pseudonocardiales; family Pseudonocardiaceae; genus Lentzea; species Lentzea sp. NPDC054927. Next base: position 56,138 of record NZ_JBSGXZ010000015.1, on the reverse strand, counting down.
CGGCGCTCCGGGCTGAGGTGCCGCTGCCGGCCAGGCGGAAGGCGCACGCCGAACTGGCGGAGACGTTGCCGCCGGGCGCTCGCCGGACGTGGCACCAGGCGGTGACGACCCAGGATGCGACGCTCGCCGACGTTCTTACGGCCCACGCCGAGCACGCACGGCGTTGCGGGGACTTCGCCACGGCCGCACGGGATCACGGCCGCGCCGCGCAGCTGACCGCGGACCCCGAGACCAAGGCCCACCGGCTGCTCAGGGCGGCCGCCGACCACTGGGCGCACGGCGCGCCGCACCGGTCGCGGGCCGTTCTGCGCACCGCGGTCCGGCTGACCGACACGCCCGAGCTCAAGGCGCTGATGGACCTCGTCGTGGGAGGCATCGACCTGGGCGAAAGCCTCCCGGACGTCGCCGCCGACCGGCTGGTCCGCGCCGCGAAGGGGCTGGTCGGCACCAACCGCGCGCTCGCTGTGGCCGCACTGGGGTTCGCGGGCGAGGCGGCCAGCATCGCCGGAGATCACCTCAGACACACCGCCATCGCGGAGTTCGCGCGCGAGATCCGCCGCCACGATGAACCGGCGGCCACTCGGCTCACCCTGGACCACCTTGTGGGGATGTCCGCGACGCTCTCCGGACGGCACGACGAGGCGTTGCCGGAACTCCGCGAGGTCGTGCGGCTGGCCGACGAGGTCGCCGGACCACAGGCGCGGATCTGGGCGAGCCAGGCGGCCTACGTCCTGGGCGACGCGACCCGTTCGTACGAGATGGCCACCAGTGCGGTGATGTCGGCGCGTGAGAGTGGATTCATCGCGCTGGTGCCTTGGGCGTTGGTGTACCGGGCGTTGTCGGCGTTGCTGCTGGACCAGCACGCCGCGGCGCTGACGGCGGCGACCGAGGGCGTGCACGCGGCGACGGCGATCGGCCAGCACAACGCGGTGGTCGACCACCTGACGATCCTGGCGCTGCTGGCGGCATTGCGCGGTGACGCGGACACGGCGTTGCACCGAATCGACACCGCCACCGAGCACATCACCCAACGCGGGCTCACCCGGCCGGGCACGTTCGGCGCGTGGGCGTTCGCGTGCGTCGATCTGGCGCGGGACCGGCCCGCCGACGCGCTGGACCGGCTGCGGCTGTACCCCGGACACGCCGGCATCAAGGTGATGGCCGCGCCACACGTGGTGGAGGCCGCGGTGGCTTGTGGGCGAACGTCCACAGCGGACAGAGCGTTGAAACGGTTCGAGAAGTGGGCGGACACCACGGGCAGCACGGCCCGGATGGCGCTGTCGCATCGCTGCCGCGGACTCCTCGAGACCGGCACCGCCGACGAGCACTTCGAGGAAGCGATCCGGCTGCACCGCGCCAGCGGCACCGCCATGGAACTCGCGAAGACCGAGCTGCTGTACGGGACCCGGCTCCGCAGAAGCCGCAAACCCAAGGCCGCGCGCGAACACCTGCGTGACGCGGTGCGCATCTTCCAGTCCTACCAGGCTGATCACTGGATCGACCGCGCCCGCGCCGAACTGCGCGCTGCCGGGGATCCCACCGGCGAGCCCAAGGACCATCCCGGTCTCACGCCGCAGCAGGCGCAGATCGCCAGGCTGGTCGCCGAGGGTGCCACGAACCGCGAGATCGCCGCGCGGTTGTTCCTGAGCCACCGCACCGTCGAGCACCACCTGCGCAACATCTTCGCGCGGCTCGGCGTGCGGTCGAGGGTCGAGCTCACCAGAAGGCTCGACTGACGGTGTTCCAGCGAAGCAGGAGGGTTTGTGCGCGACGACTACCGGCACTGGCAGCGGATTCCGACCCGGTGGGCGGACAACGACGTCTACGGGCACGTGAACAACGTCGTTCACTACGCGTTCATGGACACCGTGATCAACACCTGGCTGATCGACGCCGGCCTGGACATCCAGGCGGGACAGCAGATCGGGCTGTGCGTGGAATCCCACTGCAACTACCGCGCCTCGGTCTCCTTCCCGGACGCGGTGGACGCGGGCCTGCGCGTCGGGCACCTCGGCCGGTCCAGCGTGCGCTACGAGGTCGGGTTCTTCCTCGAAGGAAGCGCAGACGTGGTGGCGGAAGGTCACTTCGTGCACGTGTTCGTCGACCGCACGACCCGCAAACCGGTGGACATCCCCGCACACCTCCGCACGGCGATGGAAGGTCTGGTGATCGCGTGAAGACGCGAGGCGCGGTGCTGACCGGCGTCGGCGGGCCGCTCGAGATCGTCGACCTCGAACTCGCCCCGCCCGGTCCCGGCGAACTGCTGGTCAAAGTGCACGCCACTGGGCTGTGCCACTCCGACCTGTCCGTGATCGACGGCTCGCGCATCCGCCCGCTGCCCATGGTGCTCGGCCACGAAGCGGCGGGCGAGGTCGTCGAAGCGGGCCCGAACGCCGAGTTCAAGCCAGGCGACCACGTCGTGATGTCGTTCGTCCCCGCGTGCGGTGCCTGCCGCCGTTGCGCGTCCGGCAGGCAGGCGTTGTGCGAACCAGGTGCCGCCGCCAACCGCGACGGCACGCTCCTGAGCGGACTGCGTCGATGGACGCTCCCAGACGGCACACAGCCGCACCACCACCTCGGCGTGTCCGGTTTCGCCGAGTACACGGTGATTTCCGACCGGTCGGCCACGCTCGTGCCAAGAGATCTGCCGCTCGACATCGCCGCACTGTTCGGCTGCGCCGTGCTGACCGGCGCGGGCGCGGCGTTCTACAGCGCCCAGGTCGTGCCGGGGGACAGGGTCGCGGTCTTCGGCCTCGGCGGGGTCGGCCTGGCAGCGGTGCTCGCGGCCATCACCGCGGGCGCGACCCAGGTCGTCGCGGTGGACGTCGTCGAACACAAGCGCCGGCTCGCCCTCACCCTCGGCGCGACGCACGAAGCCGCCGGTGGGCCGGACGTCGTCGACCACGTCCGAGAACTCACCAACGGTGGTGCCGACAAGGTCATCGACACCACCGGCGTCGCGGCCGTGCTCGAACAGGCTTACGCCGCAACGGCTGTCGGCGGCACGACGGTCACCGTCGGCCTGCCGCACCCGGACCGCACCGTCACCCTGCCCGCGCTGAACCTGGTCGCCGAGGAGCGCACGCTCAAGGGCAGCTACCTGGGCTCGTGCGTGCCGCGCCGGGACGTGCCCCGGTTCATCGACCTCTACCGGGCGGGCAAGTTGCCGGTGGACGGCCTGCTGTCCGGGCGGCTGCGGCTGGACGAGATCAACGACGGGTTCGCGAAACTCGCGACCGGCGAGGCCGTGCGGCAGGTCGTGATCATGGCTTGAGCCGTTGCCTGATCTCGGCTTTGAGCACCTTGCCCACCTTGGACCGCGGCAGGTCGGGCCAGATCTCGACCTGCTTCGGTGCCTTCACGCTGCCCAGCTGCTCCTTCACGAACGCGATCAACGCCTCGGCGTCGGCGTGCCCGGACACCCGCAGCTGCACGACGGCCGTGACCCGCTCGCCCCACTTGTCGTCCGGCAGCCCGACCACGGCGCTGTCCTGCACCGCGGGATGGGCCTGCAACGCCTTCTCGACCTCGGCCGAGTACACGTTGAACCCGCCCGTGATGATCATGTCCTTGGCGCGGTCGACGATGTACAGGAAGTTGTCCGCGTCGAGATAGCCGATGTCGCCGGTGTGGTGCCAGCCGTGCGCACTCACCTCGGCGGTGGCAGCGGGATTCTCGTGATAGCCGGCCATCACCAACGGCCCGCGCACGACGATCTCGCCGCGCTCACCTGGAGGCATCAGCGCGCCGTCCGCGTTCATGATCGCGACCTGGGTCAGCGGGGTGGGCCTGCCCGCCGACGACAACCGGGCGGTGGCGATCGACCCGTCGGGCAGGAAGTGGTCGGCGGGAGCGAGCGTGGCGATCATGTTCGGCGCCTCGGTCTGGCCGAACAGCTGGCCCATCACCGGCCCGATCCGCTGCAGCGCCTCGGTCAGCCGCACCGGGGACATGGGCGCGGCGCCGTACCAGAGGCAGCGCAACGAGGTCAGGTCGGTCGAGTCCAGCGCGGGGTGGTCGAGCAGGCCGTAGATCACGGTCGGCGGCAGGAACGCGTGCGTGATCCGGTGGTGCTCGATCAGTCGGAGGAACTCGCCGAGGTCCGGCGCCGGCATGATCACCGTCTCGCCGCCCAGGGCCATGATCGGGAACGTGAGCACGCCCGCGGAGTGCGTCAGCGGGGCGAGCGCGAGGTAGCGCGGCCGCACGCCGAACGGGTAGCTCATCAGCGTGAGTGCGGTCGCGGTCTCCATGTTGTGGCCCGTCAACCGCACGCCCTTGGGCCTGCCGGTCGTGCCACCGGTGCCCGCGAGCATGCAGAGGTCGTCCGGCAGGACCACCGGATCCGGCTCCCTGCCGTGCCGCGACAGCCACGACGTGAACGTGACCGCGCCCTCCACCTCACCGTCGAGGCACACCAGCGTGGTCAACGCGGGCAGGTCGCCGCGGATGCGTTCGACCAGCGGCGCGAACTTCGCCTGGAAGAACAGGCACCGGCAGCCGAACAGGTCGAGCAGCTCCCGGTTCTCCGCCGCCTCGTTGCGGGGGTTGACCGGGCACCACACCGCACCGGCCCGCGAGATGCCGAACACGCAGGTGAGTGCGAGCGGGTCGTTCGCGGACAGCACCGCGACCCGGTCGCCAGGGCCGATCCCGCTGTCCTGCAACGCTCCCGCGATCGTGTGGGAGCGTTGCACCACCTCGGCGTAGCTGGTGGAGACGCCGCCGATGGTGAGGCATGGCGCGTCACCACCGAGCGACGCGCCCTTGTCCAGGTAGTCGTGCAGTCGCATCAGCGGTGCACTTCGACGATCGGATCGAGCACGAGTCCGAACGACCGCAGCGCGCCGAGCAATTCCCGGTGCCCGAACGCCTGACAGCCTGAGGCGAATCCGGCCCGGCGAGGCATGTCCTGCAACAGGTGCACCGCGCCGTACACGTTCAGCAACGCCGTCTGCTTGTAGTTGCAGTTGCCGTGGATCACGCAGCTCGCGCGGCCGAGCGGTCCGGAAGCGTGCACGGAGTCCAGGGAGATGTTGATCCGCGGGTTCTCCCGTGGCGGCATCTCACTGCGCACCTGCGCGGAGAACGCGTCGACGATCTCGTACTTCTCCGCGTCGGACTTGCCTTCCATCTGCTCGAGAGCCGCCGCGACGATCTGCGGCACACCGAGCATCAACGGCCGGTTGAACACGCCACCGAGCGCGCGCACGGACGCCACCCGTGGATCCCTCTTGAACCACACGGGATGCGCCGTGCCGCCCCACGGCAGCGCCAGCCCCAGTTCGTGCTGACCGGGTACGACGAGCTCGTAGAGCCCCGCGTCCGCCGGCCATTCCACGTACTCGTTCTGCTCCAGGTAGTACGCCTTCGCGAACGCGGCGTTCGTGAGGATCGTGTTGGTGGAAGCGACTGTGGGATAACCCTTCCAGAACACCCCGATGTCCAAAGTGTCCAGTCCGGGCGTCTCCAGGCAGATCTGCGCGGCGATCTCGCCGACCGTGTACATCTGCGCGATGCCGGGGGAGAGCAGCAGACCCTGCTTGGCGAACTCGGCGCCGTACTGGGCCTCCGCGTCGATCATCCAGTCCTGCTCGCCGTTGGTGTCGGTGTAGTGCGCACCGACGTTCAGGCTCGCCTGCACGGCTTCGTGGCCGTAGCGGGAGAACGGGCCGACGGTGTTCAGCACGACCTTCGCCCCGGTGAACGCCTCGGTCAGCGCCGCCGTGGTGTGCTCCACCTCCAGGACCTCGTACTCGACCGTGTCGATGCCGGGCACCGCGTCGACGGCTTCCTTGACCCGCTTGCCATCGCGGCCGACGGCGAGGAACGGCACCCCGTACTCGCGCAGGTACTCGCAGATCAGGCGCCCGGTGTAGCCGGAGGCGCCATAAACGACGACAGGCTTGTCGGTAGCCACGACTACATCCCCATTCCGCCGTCGACCGGAAGCCCGGCTCCGGTGATGAACTTCGAGGCGTCGGAAGCCAGGAACACCACGGCGTCCGCCATGTCGTCGACCTGCCCGAGTCGTCCGAGCGGCGTCAGCTCCACGACCGCGCCGACGGCGGCCTCGACCGACGGGAACAGGCCGAGTTGCGCGCAGTCGACGGCCAGCTGGTTGCCCATCGCGGTGGGCGTGAGGCCGGGGTAGATGCAGTTGACCCGCACGCCGTAGCCGAGCTTGCCGGACTCCGCGGCGGCCACCCTGGTCAGCCGGTCGATGGCGGACTTGGTCGCCGAGTAGACGCTGATGCCGGGGAAGGCGATGGTCGCCGCGACGGACGCGACGCTGATGATCGAACCACCGTTGCCCGCCGCGCCGCCGGGACGCATCGCGCGCAGGCCGTGCTTCATGCCGAGTGCGGTGCCCAGCACGTTCACGTCCAGCATCTTGCGCACGTCGGCGGGGACGAGCTCGGTGATGAGGCTGGTGATCTCGATGCCCGCGTTGTTCACGAGGATGTCGAGCCCGCCGATCGTGTCGACCGCCGTGCTCACCGCCGTTGCCCAGCTCTCGTCGTCGGTGACGTCCAACGGCACGAACTCCGCGGTCGCACCCGAGTCACGCAGCGCCTGGGCGGTCTGCTTGCCTTCCTCCTCCAGCACGTCGCCGATCAGGACGGCCGCGCCGGCCGCGGCCAGTGCCTGGGCCATGCCGGCACCAAGCCCACGTGCACCCCCGGTGACCAGTGCTTTCCGCCCGTTGAGCTGATAACTCGTCATTGAGTCGCCTCCTCGGTGAGATGGCTCACACCCTAGTCAATGCTTGACAGTCGTCAAGTTTTTCTTTGACGGTCGTCCAAGATTTTTTGGACATTTGGTCAACCGTTGTCGTAATCGGCGTTAGGATCCGAGATGTGACAGACGTCGCCCAGAGCAAGCAGGACCGCATCACCCGCCGGCAGGTCGACAAGTTCGACGCCAGGCGGACGGAGCTCGCCGTGGCGACGTTGCACACGCTCGCCGAACTGGGTTACGCCCGCACGAGCCTGCGGGAGATCGCGCAGAACTCCGAGTTCTCGCACGGCGTCCTGCACTACTACTTCGCGGACAAGCGCGACCTGATCACCGAGGCGGTCCGCCAGTACGAGGTCGTCTGCGTGACCAAGTACGACGAGGCGGTGGCGAACGCGATCACGTCGGAGCAGCTGCGCGGCGAGTTCGTGGGGACGTTCTTCGACACCCTCGACCAGGACGCGACGCTGCACCGCCTCTGGTACGACCTGCGCAACCAGAGCCTGTTCGACGAGTCGTTCCGGGCGGACGTGCTGGAGATCGACAGTCACCGCGAGGCCATGGTGTGGCGGGTGATCAGCCGCTACGCCGAGCTGTCCGGCGGGTCGGTCGCCGGCTCACCGTCCACTGTCTACGTGACGCTGGACGGGGTTTTCCAGCGGGCGTTGCTGCACCACCTGGCCGGTGACGCGGCGACCGTCGCGCAGTTGCGGGCCGAGCTGCCGGACGTGATCGACCTGCTCGTGACGCCCCAGAGTTGATCAGACCAGCGTTGATCAGAGGCGGCGAAGCCCGCTGAGCACCCTCTCCAGGAAGTCCGCGGAAGGCTGGTTTCCCGCGGTGAAGCCGCCCTCGCCGATCACGACCAAGCCTGCGGCCGCCAGGTCGGCGATCAGGATCCGCGCGACCCCGAGGGGCAGGTGCAGGAGCGCCGCGACCTCGGCCACGGACCTGGTCTCCGCGCACAGCCGGCAGATCGACCTGTCCTCGGGCGTGACCGCCGCGTCCGGGTGGAGACCGCGCTCGCTCGTGGACACCAGTGCTTCCAGTGCCAGGTCGTGGGCAGGCCGGGTGCGACCGCCTGTGCGCGCATAGGGACGCACCAGTGACGTGGTGGCGTCGGTTTCGCCTTCATACCGGTTCGGGGTCCACAGCGTGGATGCGTGCGCCAGCCCTTCCGGAATCCTGTCGACGGTCATGGCCGCCGCCATGCCGCCGGCCCGCTCGAGGACGTCGTCCAGCCCGGCCTCGGTGTCGAACCGCGCGGGAGCCGGATCCTTGTCGTGTGCACGCCGAACCAGGTCACGGGCGGCGTCATGCTGCGGCTCGGTCATGACAACTCGCCTCCTTGCGTGGTGCTGAACCTGTCGGTGAGCGGTGTCAGCAGCTTGCAGAACCGTTCGACCTGGGTGCGAACCGTGGACTCGGTGATGCCCAGCGCTCTGGCGATGTCCGCGTACTCCATGTCCTCGAGGAAGTGCATCGCCACCACGATGCGTCGTCTCGGCGGCTGCCGCTCCATCAGATCCCTGGCAGCGGCGAGGGCGGCACGTTCGTCGAGCATCGCAGCGAGATCATCGTCGACGGCGTCGGGTTCCCGCTCCTCATCCAGCTCAACGAGCATTCCACGCCGACGGTACGCGTCGGTGACCTTGTGTGCGGCGATGCCCACGAGGTATTTCCGGTTTTCTTCTCGCGTGCGGCCCGCTCGCACCGACCAGGACAGGAACATCACGACGTAGGCGTCCTGGAGAGCGTCCTCCGCGGCGGGCCGATCGCCCGCCGTCATCCGGCAGACCGCGCGCAGTACCTGGACCGCGGTGCTCTCGTAGAACGCCCGGAAGGTGTCCGGACCGCCTTCGCCCAGGTCACGATGTGGCCAGCGCGGATTCAGGAGTGTCATGCGGCCGGTTCGTCCCGGACGCGATCGACCGTCACCTCGATGACCGCGCCACCGGGATCCCGGTCGACGACGCGGCTACCAGGGCCGAGCCTGCCCACCACGCTCTCGATGCTGGCCCTGCGCACGCGGTAGCGCCGGAGTGCGACGAGTTCGCGGAGCACGGCGGCGACCACGGGCAGCACACCCAGCGCGATCCAAGCGTTGCTCATCCTCGCCGTCCTCTCGAAGGCCCTCTGCGGAGTGCTCGCGATGGACGGCCCGCCTGTCTACAAGTCGGCTGGAGGTTTCTGGTCTGGAGGTTTCTGGGCTGGATGTCTCTGGGGAGACGTTCGTGCTCGCCCTATCGCCGGTTCGGCGGGAGATGTCACCGCGCGAACCGGGATTCCCCCAAGCGGCCCAACGCGATTCGCTATGGCGGTGGACGGGTAATGCCCGGTGTGCCGCGGCGATAGTCGGCGTGACCCGGGAGGCCATCGTGGACGCTGACGGAACTGACGGCGACACCGTGCGGAACGAGCTGAGCGGCTCGGTGCACGCGCCTGTCGTGCAGGCAGGTTCGATCAGCGGTGACGTTCACGTCCACGGCCCGGAACGCGCGGTGACAGTCCCTCGCCAGTTGCCCATGGAGATCCGGCACTTCGCCGGACGACGCGAAGAACTCGACCGGCTCACCACGATCCGGGAGGAGGCGGCCACGGGTCCGGCGATCGCCGCGATCAGCGGCACGGGCGGGATCGGCAAGACGACCCTCGCGGTGCGGTGGGCGCACTCGGTCGGCGACGAGTACCCCGACGGCGAGCTTTACGTGAACCTGCGCGGCTTCGACCCGACCGACGACCCGGTTCCGCCGGACACCGTCCTGCACGGTTTCCTGCAGGCCTTAGGAGTGGGACCGGCGCGGATTCCGGACGCGCTGGACGGCAAGGTCGCGCTGTACCGGAGCCTGGTGGCGCGGCGGCGGATGCTGATCGTGCTGGACAACGCCCGTGACGCCGGGCAGGTGCGGCCGTTGCTGCCGGGGGCCGCGAACTGCCTGGTGCTGGTCACCAGCCGCAGCCGGCTGACCGGACTGGTCGCGCGGGAGGGCGCGCGGCCGGTCGCTCTTGACGCGTTCACCGATCACGAGGCCGTCGAGTTGTTCGGCAAGCACATCGGTGAGGCAAGAGTCGAGGCCGAACCACGCGCCGCCGGTGACCTCGTCGACTTCTGCGTCAGGTTGCCGCTGGCCCTGTCCATCGTGGCGGCGCGGGCCGCGGTCAACCCCGGTTTCTCACTGGCGCAGTTGCTGGAGGCGCTCAAGGCCGAACAGCGCACGTTGGACGCGTTCGAACTCGGAGATCCGTCCGGCAGCGTCCGCGCGGTGTTCTCGTGGTCGCTCCGGACCTTGACCGACGAGGCGACGAGACTGTTCCGGCTGCTCGGACTTCATCTGGGCCCGGACGTCGGCCTGCGCACCGTCGCGAGCCTCGCCGCCGCGACACCGGTGCACACCGGGCATCTGCTGGCCGAGCTGACGACGGCCCACCTGGTCGAGAACTACCTGCCCGGCCGGTTTCGCATGCACGACCTCGTCCGCGCGTACGCGGCGGAACTGGTGGAGGAACAGGAGAGCGGACGGCACGCCGCGTTGCATCGGATGCTGGACTTCCTGTTGCACACGACCGAGTCGGCCGCGATCGCGCTCAACCCCAACCGCGATCGTCAGCACCTGGTCGCCGTCGTCGACGGCACGGCCTACGCGCCCGTCACCGGTGCCGCGGAAGCATTCCGCTGGTACGACGAAGAGCTGGCCACACTGCACGCGGCGGCCAGATGCGCGGCGACCTCTTCGCTGACGTCGTACGCGTGGAAGATCCCCTGGGCCATGACCAGCTTCCTGTACCGGCTGGGCCGATGGACGGAGTGGGCCGACGTCCACGAGATCGCGCTGGCCGCGGCCGACGAGTCCGACGACAGGCACGCCAGGGCCCGGACCCACCGCCTGCTCGGCAACGCCTACACCCTGCTGGACCGCCAGGACGACGGCCGTGCCGAGCACGAACTGGCCCAGGCCCTGTTCACCGCGCTCGGCGACGACCACGGCCTGGCCAGGACGCATCACGCCAGAGCGTGGGCCCACGGGCGCTTCGGCCAGCACCGCGAGGCCATCGCGCACGCCGAGCGGGCCCTGCAGCTCTACCGCGGGTACGGCAACCGGTCCGGTGAGGCCCACGCCCTCGACGCGGCCGGCTGGTTCCACGCGCAACTCGGCGAGTTCGCCCAGGCCCTCGACTGCTGCACCAGAGCACTGGCCATGCACACCGAACTCGGTGACGCCGGCGGAATGGCCGACGACTACGACAGCCTCGGCTACATCCGGCACCACCTCGGCGACGTCGAGCAGTCGTTCGCCGACTACGACCAGGCCATCGCGTTGTGGCGGGAGCTCGGGGCGGCCTACGACGAGGCGATCACCCTCGTCCGCGTGGGGGAGGCGCGGGAGGCCGGGGGAGACCTGCCGGCCGCGATCGCGGCGTGGCAGCGTGCGCTGGAGATCTTCGTCCGGCTCGACCACCCGGACGCGGACCCGTTGCGCGCCAGGCTTGGTCAGCAGCGGGCAGGGTGATCACGGCGGGCGCGCTCTGGTGGGACAGGCGCCGGGCCAAGGCCGGCTGACGCCCATCGCCAGCGCGCTCACGCCCGTCTACCGTGTGCGAGGCGGATGCAGCGGAAGGCGGATGACGTGCTGACGACCACGACGGCCGGCGTGCGGCGGCGGCAGGTGGACGAGCGGATCAGGCGTCTCGAATCGCGGCTGGTCAGAGAGCACGACCAGGTCCCGCCGAGCCTGGTGCACGAGTGGATCGAGCGAGCCCACGCGCGGTTCGGCGACGCGCGGGTGCGCGACTTCGTGCCGTTGCTGGTCGAACGCGCGGTGCGGGCGTCCGTGTCGAGCTTCTCCTCCGACCAGCACGAGATGCCGGGAACCTGGCTGCCGGACTGGGCCAGGAACACGGCACGACGGCTGCTCGCCGACGAACTGCCGCGTCGATGGGCGCACACCGCCGGCGTGGCGCGCCGGGCGCAGCAGGTGGCGCGGGTGCTGCCCGTCGAAGAGCGGGACGTGCTGGTCGCCGCGGCGTGGGTGCACGACATCGGGTACGCCTCCGAGCTCGCCGACACGGGTCTGCATTCCCTCGACGGCGCGCGGTACCTGTTGCGGGCCGGTCTCTCCCGGCGGGTGTGCGGTCTGGTCGCGCACCATTCCGGCGCGTCGGCAGTGGCCGAGCTGACCGGGATGGCCGAGGGGCTGGCGGAGTTCGGCGACGAGCGCGGCAGGCTCCGGGACGCGCTCTGGTACGCCGACATGACGACCAGTCCGGACGGCCACCCGACGACGGTCGAGGAGCGGCTCGCCGAGATCCGCCGGCGGCGTGGGCCGGACGATCCGGTGGTCCGGGCTCTCGCGCTCAACGGTGACGAACGGCTGGCGGCTGTCCGGCGCATCCACCGGCTCCTGCGCCGGACGTACAAGCCCGCCCGCGTCTGATGCGGGTAGCGGTTGTCTCCGGGGGCGATCCCGGGCACGTCGTGCCGGCGATCGCGTTGTGCCTGAAGGTCGCGGCGGCCGGGGACACCCCGATGCTGCTCACCGGCGACCGCTGGGTCGACGCCGCCGCGCGCGAGGGGATCACGGCGTCACGGGTGCACGGGCTGTCGCTCGCCGACCTGCGGGATGCGGTGGATCTCGGTCAGGCGTTGCACGAACAGGCCGCCGAGCTGGCGGCGGCGCTGACCCCGCAGCTGGCCGCGCTCAAGCCGGACCTGGTGGTGTGCGACGTCCTCGCGCTGGGCGCGAGCATGGCCGCGGAACTGCTCGACGTGCCGTGGGCGCAGCTCTCGCCCCACCCGCTCTACGAACCGTCCAGGTGGCTGCCGCCGATGGGCAGCGGGCTGGCCGCGGGGGTCGGGGTGCGCGGCCGGATGCGGGACGCCGTGCTGCGGGCCATGACGGCCAGGTCGATCCGTCAGGGTGAACGGCAACGCGCTGTCGTGCGGCAGCGGATCGGTCTGACCTCGCCGGGTGCGGGGCCGGTGGTGCGGTTGATCGCGACGCTGCCCGCGCTGGAGGTGCCGCGCGCGGACTGGCCGCGCAACGCCCAGGTGGTGGGACCGCTGTTGTGGGAGGCGAGCCGGCAGCGGATGAGCCCGCCGCCGGGTGAGGCTCCGCTGGTGATGGTCGCGCCGTCGACGGCGTGGACCGGGGCCGCCGACATGGCCGGGATGACGCTCGACGCGTTGGGCGATCTGGGCGTGCGGGCCGTGGTGTCGACGTTCGCGCCGCCGCCGCGCGAGTTGCCGGACTGGGTGCGGTCGGGGCCTGGCCGGCAGGACGAGTTGCTGCGCGCGTCCTCGGTGCTGGTCTGCGGTGGTGGGCACGGAATGCTGGCCAAGGCGTTGCTGGCGTCGGTTCCCGTCGTGGTCGTGCCGGGTGGGGGAGACCAGTGGGAGATGGCGAACCGGGTCGCGCGGCAGGGCTGCGGGGTGATCGTTCGTCCGGCCACTGTGGACGGTTTGCGGGATGCCGTGGCACGTGTGCTGGGCGATCCGGGGTTCGCACTGGCGGCGGCGCGTGCGGCGGCGACGGTGGCCGACGTCCGTGATCCCGTCGAGGTGTGCCGGGCGGCGCTCAGCGCGAGTGCGGCCACCTGACCGGGTGAAGTTCGGTCCGATCGGTGCCAGCGATTGGATTTTCGGTCTCCAGGTCCGGTAATCCCTGCGCCGTGCGTCTTCCTCACGCGGTTTGGATCAGTGGGCTGTTGGTGCCCGTCCTGCTCGCCGCCACCGGCGTGTTCGTGTACGGCCAGGACGTCGAACGGACGTTGCACGCCGACGTGCGTACAGCGCTGGGAAAGGCCGGCTACCACGGCGTTGTCGAGGTGAACGGCCGTTCCGTCGTGGTGACCGAAGTGTCGCCTCGGTCCGTGGACGCCGTGCGCGCTGTGGTCTCCGACGTGTCCGGTGTCGGCAGCACAGACGTGCGGCCCGCCGGCCCGGAGCAACTGCTCGTGGCCGTGCGCGGCGGCGAGATCCTGCTGTCCGGCGCGGTGGCCGACGACGCGGAACGCGTCGCGCTGATCAACGCGACGAAGTCCGACGACCACCGCGTGACGGCCGCGCTCCGGCTCGGCGGCACGCTGCCGGTCCCGCCCGCCGTGGTCGGGCGCCTGGTGTCCGCGGCGTTGTCCGCCAAGGTGTCCGACGTGACCACGACCATCTACAACGGCCAGGTCGCGATCGCCGCCCGCGTGCCGGACGAGGCCCGCGCCACGGCCGTCCGGGACGCGGTCAAGCAGGCCGCGAACGGCCTGCAGATCACGGACCGCGTGGAGGTCGGACCATCCGCCTCGGTCGGCGATCTGAACGTCGAAGCGCTGCACGACTCGATCAGCCGCCTGGTCAACGGCAACGGTGCGATCCGGTTCGTGCAGGGCACCACGGCGTGGGAAGGCCACGGCCCGGTGCTCGTCCAACGGGTCGGCCGCATGCTTCTCGTCGCACCACGCGCCTCGATCACGTTGGTGGCACACGGCACCGACCCCGCGATGGCCACCACACGCGCGGAACTGGTGCGCGACGTGCTCGTGGGCCAAGGCGTGCCCTCCACGCTGATCGCAGTTGAGACCCGTCCCGCCCCCGACGGCGAGTACGACCCGGCCGCGCGCCAGGTCGACGTCGTAGTCCGCTAGGAGTTCTTGTGCTCTGGTTGTTCTCGCAGATGTTCGTGCTGTGCGTGGTGTCCTTCGGCGCCGGCGTGCTGCTGACGTGGCTGTCCGTGCGCGGCCGCCTGCGCCCCGAACCCCTGAAGCCGCGGCTGGCCCTGCCGGCGCCGCGGATCGCCGCGGAGGACGTGGTGGTCCAGCAGCAGCCTGTCGCGCCGTCTGTCGTTGCTCCGGCCAAGCAGAAGTCGTTGCCGGTCAAGGGTAATTCGAAGACGATGGTGTACCACACGCCTGAATCCCCTTACTACAACCGGATGAAGGGCGACATGGCCTTCGCGTCGGAGGCCGATGCGCTGGACGCCGGTTACCGGATGTGGACGACGAAGGCGCGCGTCAAGGTGTGAAGCCGGGCTTGCGGCGGGAAAACCGCTGGCGGGTGGCACCCGATCGGTCACCGCGCGACGTTGAGCTTTCTCGCTGAGATGGCCGGGGACTACCAGCGCCGCGAGGCGCCTCTGTTGCGGGCGTTGGACGTGCTGGAAGCCAGCCGCGCGGCGTGGCTCGTGGAGGTCGCCGCCTACGCGGACGAGCGCGCGAAGCAGAAGCGGCTCAAGCAATGCACGCCGGCACCCGAGTGGCCGCCGAACAGCATGAGCGGCCACTGGTACTCGACGGACCCCAAGGTGTCGCGGCTCGCCGCGTTGCACGCGCTCAAGCTGTGGGAGCGGGACCACGAAGAGGCTCCCGCTCCCGACGACGTGCGTTCCCTCGTGCGTTCCCTCGTGCGGTCCTGCATCGCCAACGGCCGGCTCACCGACGACCAACTGGACGTCGTGCTGAGCCGGGCCGGAGACGAAGAGGTGCGTTGGCCGATGACACTCATGGCATCGGCCAACGGCATTCGGACTACGCGAGTGCGATGACCATCATCGGCGCGGTGGTGGGCTTCGCCGAACCTCCTGGCGGCTCCACGGTGATCGCCACCTTCTGCACGTTGGCCACGCCCGACGCCATCAAGGGAGCCGAGCCGGACGCTGGCAGCACTCCCGCGGGGCGCGGGCCGTGGTCGTCGATCAGCCAGAGCTGGTAGACGCGGTCGGGTGGGGGCGCCGGCAGGTCGCGGCTCAGGAACAGCAGTTCGTCGCGGCTCGCCGACACCACGGCGGTGCCGGTCGCGCCGTCCGGGCCGGTGGCGCTCACCAGCTTGACGTCCGGTGTGGACAGGAAGTTGGAGAACCGGCTGTACTCGCTGGAGATCTGGGCCAGCTGGTCGTTGTCCTGAGTGGACTTGACCTCCACCGTGAGGACGACCGCGACGACGAGGCTGGCGGCGGCGAGAAGGCCGCCCGCGCCGCGCAGGTTGCGGGCTCGGGTGAGGCGTGCGGTGCGCGGAGGCACCTGCCTGGTTTCGGCCGCGGCTGCCAGGACGCGTGCCCGCAGGTGCGGGGGCGGCGCGAACTCGACCGCCGCACCCAGGCGGGCTGCCGTGGCGGTGAGTTCGGCGACTTCCACGGCACAGCTGTCGCAGCGGGCCAGGTGGATCTCGAACATCGCGCGTTCGGTGTCCGACAGGCCGTTCACGGCGTAGGCGCCGGTGAGCGTGTGCAGGTCTGCGGATGTGCTCCTCATC
Organism: Lentzea sp. NPDC054927; assembly: GCF_053610285.1. Taxonomy (NCBI): domain Bacteria; kingdom Bacillati; phylum Actinomycetota; class Actinomycetes; order Pseudonocardiales; family Pseudonocardiaceae; genus Lentzea; species Lentzea sp. NPDC054927. The sequence goes on along the minus strand of NZ_JBSGXZ010000015.1, from coordinate 40,165 downwards.
CGGTCACCCCCATGCAGTCTCGGAGTCTGATCAGGCCGTCGCGCATCCGCGTTTTGACCGTGCCGAGCGGCAGGCCCAGCAGGCTCGCGACCTCTGGATAGGAATAGCCCTGGTAGTAGGCGAGCACGACGGACTCGCGCTGCAGGTCGGTCAGGAAGCTCAGGCAGCGGCGCACCTGGCGTTGCTCGATCCTGCCGTCGACCTGTTCGCTCACCTCGTCGAACGGCCTGGCCGGGTCGAGCCGTGCCACGTGGTCCTCGCGGTGCGTGGCGGCCTGCGCGGACCGGACGCGGTCGACCGCGCGCCGGTGGGTCAGGGTCAGGATCCAGGTGTTGGCGCTGCCCTTGCCGGGATCGAACCTGGTCGCTGTTCGCCACACCTCGAGCATCACCTCCTGGAACACCTCCTCCGACTGCGCCTGGTCGCGCAGGACCCGTCTGATGAGGCCGAACACCGAGCTGGACACGACGTCGTACAGCCGCTCGAACGCGGTCTCGTCGCCCCTGGCCACCAGCGCCAGCAGGTCGTCGGCCGTGGGTTCGGCCGGGCGGTCGTCATCGCGGGGAATGCTCTGCAGCGACCGCTCACGCTTCGGCATCGCGCTTCCTCTCCTCAGCGTTGTCCCTTGGTGTTCGCAGCGGAGGCCGCGTTGGATCGGATCTGAATGCGTTGTCACAACAGGTTCAGCCGAAGGTGGAGGTGAGCGGCAGGCGGGTAACGGATCGGTAACCCCACCCATCCGCTCCCCGGAGGGCGACGAATCACGGGCAACAACCGCCCGGCCACTCCTGGGAGATGTCCTGTCATGAACAAGACCGTCCGCAGCACCGTTCTGGCCATCGGCACCGCCTCGCTCGCCCTGCTCGGAGCTGCGTGCGGCTCAGGCGACGCGGCGAGCAGCGGTTCCAGCTCCAGCTCTGCCCCCACCTCGACAGCGCCGTCGTCCGCCGCGATGGCCGACCCGGCCAAGGACCTCGTCGGCCCCGGTTGTGCCGACTACGCCAAGCAGGTGCCGTCCGGCGCCGGTTCCGTCACGGGCATGGCCGCCGACCCGGTCGCCGTCGCCGCGAGCAACAACCCGCTGCTGACCACGCTGGTCAGTGCCGTGTCGGGCAAGCTCAACCCGAAGGTCAACCTGGTCTCGACGCTCAACGGCGCCGAGTTCACCGTGTTCGCGCCGGTCGACTCGGCGTTCGCGAAGATCGACGCCGCGACGATCGAGAAGCTCAAGACCGACGACGCGCTGCTGACCAAGATCCTGACCTACCACGTCGTTCCCGGCCAGATCTCGCCCGACAAGATCGCCGGCGACCAGAAGACCGTGCAGACCGGCACCGTCAAGGTCTCCGGCTCGGGCAACACGCTGAAGGTCAACGACGCCAACGTGATCTGCGGCGGCGTGCACACCGCCAACGCCACCGTCTACCTGATCGACTCGGTCCTGCTGCCCCAGTGATCTAGGCGATCAGGCCGTGTCCCGCCTGCTCACTGGCCATCGCCCTCAGAGGCCCGGCGCGAACGGGTCCGGTCCGTCGCCCGGTAGCCAGCTGATGCCGGGTTCGGTCCAGCCGTTGCGTTCGAGCATCAGCATGGCCTCGGTGGCGTGGGGGTCGACCAGGCGGGACAGGTAGAGGCGTCCGGCGAGGTGGTCGGTCTCGTGTTGCAGGCATCGGGCGAAGAAGCCGACGCCCTCCACCGAGATCGCGTCGCCGTGCCGGTCGAGGCCGGTGACGCGGGCCCAGGCGGCTCTGCCGGTGGGGAAACGCTCGCCGGGCAACGAAAGGCAGCCTTCCAGGTCTCGGCGGGGGTCGGGCTCGGCGTCCGGGAGCCCGGAGGTTTCCAGGACCGGGTTGATCACGTGACCTCGGTGGTGGCGTCCGGTGCCGTCCGGGCAGTCGTAGACGAACACGCTGCGGCTGTCGCCGATCTGGTTGGCCGCGAGACCCGCGCCGTTGGCGGCGGTGTTCGTGTCGAACATGTCCTCGATGAGCTGCGCGAGATCCTCGTCGAACTCGGTGACCGGGGTGGCGGGAGTGGCGAGAACCTGTTCGCGCCAACGAGGATCGGCCTGACCGTCATGACCGCAGCGTAAGCGACGGGACCGGTCCCGGCCCCCGTGCCTAACGTCGTCGTGCATGACGGATCTGGGTGCGCAGATTGAGCGTTACGAGACGAACAACCGGCGGCGGGCGTTGACGGCGGTGATCGCGGTGGTGATCGGCACGCCCGTCCTCGTGTTCGGGGCGCTCTTGCTCGTGCTCCTCGACATCGGCCGGCTCGGCGCGGGCATGTTCGTCCTCGGGCTCATCCTCGGCGGCGGACTGGGCACAGTCGTGATGGGGATCGTGCTCGGCGTGCAGTCCGTGCGGCGGCGGGGCGAGGAGTTCACGCTGTACGAGTCCGGGTTCGTGCATTCGTGGGGCACGAAGACCACTGTGGTGCCGTGGACCGATGTCGTCACGGTCACCGACGTCGGCAAGAAAACGGTTCTCTCCAAGGCTTTCGGCGGCGACGTCGGTTGCCGGATCCGGACCACCGGCGGGCGGAAGGTGACGATCAACGCCTTCACGAACGGTGCCGAGCTGCTGATCCACCGCGTTTTCGAGGCCACGGGAGGGCGTTCCGTCTGAGCTCAGGCCAGATGTCCGTCCGGCCGCACGAGTCCCAGGTCGGTGGAGACGTGTTCACCGGTGCGCAGTCGCGAGAACAGCGTGCTGCCGTCGGGCAAGCGCAGGTTGCCGACGCGCTTGCCGGTTCCATAGGCGACACCGAGTCCGGACAGTCGTTCGGCGAGCTCCCGCGACATGTCCGGCGCGGTCGCGATCAACTGGCTCAGGACCGCGCGCAACGCCTGCCCTTCCGGGGAGAAGGTCGTGATCAGCGCGGTCTGGGCCCTGGTGTGCTCGAGCAGGTCCGCGCCGACCGGGTGCCGTTCGGAGTGATAGGTGTCCAGCAAAGCCTGGTCCGCTCGGCCGGTGACCACCGCGGCGAGCTTCCAGCCGAGGTTGTGCGCGTCCTGGATGCCCACGTTCATGCCGACGCCGCCAGTGGGGAAGTGCATGTGCGCCGCGTCCCCGGCCAGCAGGACATTGCCCTGACGGTAGGTCGCGGCCTGGCGGGTCGCGTTGCCGAACCTCGACAGCCACACCGGGTCGCGCATGCCGAAGTCGGTGCCGGCGATGCGTTTCACGGTCGTCCGCAGTTCGTCGAGGGTGAGTTCGCCTGGCCACTCCGGCCGGTTGGCCGCGGGATCTCCGCCGACCAGCCGGTGCAGCCCGCCCGGCAGCGGCACGACCATCAGGCCGCCGTCCGGGCCCGCGATGCCGGCGAACCCGCGCTCCGGTGGGGCGTCGAGCGTGACGTCGCCGAGCCAGCCCCACGTCGTCGGACCGGTGCCGGGGAAATCGATGCCGGCGGCCGTCCGGACGGTGCTGCGCGTTCCGTCGCAACCGACGACGTACCGCGCCTTCACGACCTCTCCGTCTGACAGCACAACGCCGTCGTCGGTCAACCCGGTGACCTCGCAGCCCCGGCGGATGGTCGCGTCCATCTGCTGAGCGCGCGCTTCGAGCAGTTCTTCCGTGCGCGCCTGCACCAGGACGAGCGTGAACGGGTAGGGCGTGTCCAGCACCGAGAAGTCGAGCCGGGCCGGCAGGCCCGCGAAGTGCCCGTTCGGAATCCGGATGCCCTCCTCCAGGAACGGTTCCACGACCCCGCGGCTGTCGAACACCTCGAGCGTGCGCGGGTGGATCGTGAGCGCCTTCGAGTTCGGATCCCGCTCCTGCCTGGACTCCAGCACCGTGACCGACGCTCCGCCCAGCCTCAGTTCCCCGGCGAGCCACAACCCGGCCGGGCCCGCCCCGACCACCACGACGTCCTGCATGCCACACCTCTCTTGGTCACTGACCAATGCCCTCCCTTCGAGTAGACTTGGTCAGTGACCAAGAGTCAAGCGGATGTAGTGCGGGCCGCAGTGGAGCTCCTCGACGAGGAGGGCGCGGGAGCCGTGACGTTGCGCGCCATCGCCCGCCGCCTTGGCGTGCACATGAACTCCGTCGTGTGGCACGCCCGCAGCAAGGTCCGCCTGGAGGAGTTGATGGCCGACGCGATCGTTGCCGGCACCTCGCTCGACGGCCTCCCGGACGACTGGCGCGCCCGCGCCACCGAGATCGCCCGCCGGTATCGCGGTGCTCTGCTCGCGCACCGCGACGGCGCGTCCGTGGTGGCCGGTACCTACGCGAACGAGCCTGCGACGCTCGACGTCGCAGAGGCGCTCGTGTCCGCGCTGCTCGATGGCGGACTGTCCGAACGGGACGCCGCGTGGACGTGCTGGGGCGTCATCTACTTCATCCTCGGCCTGTGCCAGGAGGAACAGGCGTTGCCGCGCCGTTCGTCCGGTGACCTCACGCCGGGGGAGCGGCCAGGGCTGGAGAAGGTGCTGCCGTTCCTCGCGGAGGAGTCCTTTGAGGAGCGGTTCGAGTTCGGCGTGGCCAAGTTCCTCGCCGGGTGACCGTTACCGGTGGCTGCCGCGGTTGGCGTTGATCTCGTCGCGGTGGGCGATGGCCCACTCGGCGAGCGCGATCACCAACGGCACCAGCGTCTTGCCCAGCTCGGTCACCTCGTACTCGACGCGTGGTGGCACCTCCGGGTACGCCGTGCGGCTGACCAGGCCGTCCTCGACGAGGTGCTTCAACGTCAGCGTGAGCATGCGCTGCGAGATGCCGGTGATCCCCTTCTCCAGCTCGCCGAAGCGCAGCGGGCCGGTCCGCAACGCGCCGATGACCAGCAGGCTCCACTTGTCGCTGATGCGGTCGAGCACCTCCCGGACCGCGCCGCCGTCGTTCATCGGCGGCGGACAGGTGTCCGACTGCGTGAGCCCTGTCACAGCACACCCCGCTTTCCTGGACACATACATCGATGTGCCTTTTGCAGCGCTTCAAAACTTACAGACCATGAGGCTACGCACAACTCGTAAGGATTGGAGACTGCGGTGAACATCGCGTTGTGGGTGGTGCAGGGTCTGCTGGCGGCGGTCTACCTGGCGGCGGGCGTCATGAAGCTGGTGCGTCCGCGGGAACAGATGGTGGCCTCCGGCAACTTCGACTGGGCGAAGGACATGTCGGACGCGGCCGTGAAGGGGATCGGTGCCGTCGAGGTGCTGGGTGCGCTCGGCCTGGTCCTGCCGCAACTGACCGGCATCGCACCGGTGCTCACCCCGATCGCGGCCGTCGGGCTGGTCATCGTGCAGGTGTTGGCGGCAAGGGTGCACCTGAAGCTGGGTGAGACGAAGTCGTTGCCGGTCAACGTGGTCCTGCTGCTGTTGGCCGCGTTCGTGGCGGTCGGGCGGTTCGCGGGCTGACGCGCGGCGGTGCAGGATCGCGGGTATGCGGTTGCACGAGGGCGAGGTCGAGGCCACGGGCTGGCGGGTCGAGAAGCTGTCCGTGGTGGTGCAGCGACTCGTGGGCCCGAGACGTCCGTTCCTCGTCGCGATCGACGGCCGTGGCGGCGCAGGGAAGTCCACCCTCGTCGAACGCCTGCGGAAGCTCGTCCCGGCGTCCGCGGTCGTGCACACCGACGACGTCGCCTGGAACCAGGCGTTCTTCGACTGGGGAGACCTCCTGGCCGAGAACGTCCTGGCGCCGCTGCGTCACGGTGAGGCGGTGGAGTTCCGGCCGCCTGCCTGGATCGAGCACGACCGGCCCGGCGCGATCCGCCTCCCGGCGGGGATGGACGTCGTGTGGATCGAGGGCACCGGAATCATCCGCGAGGAGCTTTCGGAGTGGATCGACGCCTCGATCTGGATCCAGGGTGATCTGGACGAGCAGGAACGCCGGCTCGTGGCACGGGACGGCGACTCGGAGGCCCAGCAACGGCACGTCACCGCGTGGCTGGCCGAGGAGCTGCCGTTCCTGCGCCGCGAACGTCCGTGGGAGAAGGCGACGATCGTGGTGGCCGGCACGGCCGAACTCCGCCATGACCCCGAAACCGAGGTCGTCACAGCTCCTTGTGGAAGATGAGGAAGTCGCACGGGCAGGCGAGCTGCGGGGCCAGTTCCGGGAAGGCCCCACCGAAGTCGTCCGTGCGCACGACCTGATAGCCGATGCGCGTGTACCAGTCCCGCAGGAAGTCCTTGACGGGATGAGACCAGGTCCGCGGCACCAGGAGCTCCAGCTGCATCCGCGACAGACCGCGCTCGCGGGCCCAGCGCTCGGCGAACGACACGAGGTCCCTGCCGAGGCCGGTACCGCGTTCCTCCGGGGCGGCGACGAGCATGCCGAACTCACCCGTGCTGTCGTCCAGCTGCTGGATGCGCACCGAGCCCACGACGCGCTCGTCCGACCGGGCCACCCAGATCTGCCCGGCCTGAACGAGTTCCGCCATCTCGGCTTCGCTGGTCCGCTCGGCGCCGCCGGCCCACAGCCCCTTCTCGGCGTCGGCGTACACCCGGTTCACCAGCGTGGCGATCTCCGCCGCGAGCTCGACGCCGGCCGGGGCGACGGTCACCACGGCGCCGGTTGGGTGGTCTCCGCCAGCTTGTCGGCGTGCTGGAGCACTCCCAGTTCGCGCAACATCCGGTCGCGCTGCGCCGGGTCGTGCGCGACGTGCGAGAGGTGCAGGGCCTTGCGCAGACGAGCTTTCCGCCACGGCGTCCACCGGCTGGCCAGCGCCAGCTTCGCCGCCCGCAGCGCTGCCCGGTCGCGGGTGCGCGCGAGGGCGTCGCGGTGGTCGTTGCCCAGGCCCAGCAACGAGAGCAGGCGCTCCCGCAGCTCACGGCCGACTCGCGCCCAGGTCGTCGTGCGCTGACGTGCGGCGCGGATCTCGATGCCCAGCGCCAGGTGCAGCATCACCAGGCCCAGCACCGGTCCGAGCAGGACGCGGGCGGTACCCGCGACGGGTCCGGACAGGCTGAGGGCGGCGAACGCGGCGAACGCCGTCAGCGCCCACGCCACCAGGCGCGCCGGGCCAGGACGGCCGTCTCGGCGCACCCCGCCGCGCATCGCCCAGCCACACGCGATCAGCGCCGCCTCCATGACGGAGAACAGGATGACCCGCTCGACGGTGTCGGTGATGCCCAGGCGCTGCTCGAAGAACCGCCACGAGGTGTCCACGCTGACCCCGATGCTCAGGGCCGCGACCGCGTAGAAACCCTTGGCACCAGCGGGTTTGGCGGCCTCGACCGGAGCAGGCTCGACTGGCTCGGGAACGGCGCCGTCGGCCTCGTCCATCTTCGCGATCAGTTCCGGTGTCAGCAGCACGTGGCCGCCGGTGTCGGTCACACCGTTGCGAGCGCGCCATTCGTTCACGATCGGCGCGGTGTAAGGCCTGCTGGGCGGCTGTTGGCCGTGCTTGTACAGCCACCGGCGCACGTCTTCGACGGTGCAGCCACGCGGCATGTGTTCCAGCGCGTACTGGATCTGCGCTTTCTTGGTCTTCAGACGGCCTAAAGCGGTGTCGTGGCCGGTGATCATCCCGACCTCGTCCGTGGTCACTCGTGCTCTCCATCCCTCAGTCGGTGTGCAGGGGGCACGCGACGCGCGGACCCTACCGCGCCGCCGAACATGATCATCTTTAAGATGGACGTTGACACTGTCACGGTTGCAGTGTCACTATCGAGTGGTGTGGACGCTCGACGAGTTGCTGGACCGCGTTTCCGCCGCACTGACGGCGGAGTACTCGGGCGCGCCCAACGGTCGCGTGCGGGACGTGCCCGACCGGCGGGCTGTCCGCTGGTACGCGACGACCGGGCTGGTGGACCGGCCGTCCGCGATGCGCGGCCGCACCGCGCTGTACGGGAAACGCCACCTGCTCCAGCTCGTGGCCGTGAAGAGACTGCAGTCGGAGGGGAGGACGCTGGCCGAGATCCAGATCGAGCTCGCGGGCGCCGCCGACACGGCGCTGGCGACCATCGCCCGCGTTCCCGAACGACTGCTCGAGTCCGCTGATCCGCCACCTCAGGAGGCCGTCCGGCCGCGGTTCTGGGCCGAACCCGCCGCCGCACCAGCTGCGGCACCACCTGCGCCCGCGCAGGCGGCTCCGTTGAACGGGGTGGCGCTCGGCGGAGGCGCTGTCCTCCTGGTTCCGGGTTCGCCGACTGCCGCCGACATCGCGGACATCGCCACCGCCGCACAGCCGTTGCTCGACCTGCTCGCCGCCCGTGGTCTGCTCACGAACGAAAGGGAATCGTCATGACCTTCTCCGTCGCCCCGATGAAGTCCGCAGAGGGGGACCGGATCGGCTGGACGACCGAGGACGCGGGTCTCGGCGCGCTGCGCACCGAGCGCGGCAACCTGCCGTTGGAGCGCCTCGACGTGCGGGCGGCGATCACCGGGCTGGTCGGCCGCGTCGTGCTGACGACCGGCTTCGTGAACTCCCACGACACGGCTCTCGAAGCGACGTACGTGTTCCCGCTGCCGGACCGCGCCGCCGTCACCGGCATGAAGATGACCGCGGGCGACCGCACCGTCGACGCCGAGCTGCAGGAACGCGGTGCCGCTCGCCAGGCTTACGACGACGCGATCGCGGCAGGCCGAAGAGCGTCCATCGTCGAGGAGGAACGGCCCGACGTCTTCACCATGCGGGTCGGAAACATCCCGGCGGGCGAACGCGTCACCGTCGAGCTGAGCCTGGTGGGGCCGCTGGTGTTCGAGGACGGCGCGGCCACGTTCCGGTTCCCGCTGGTGGTGGCGCCGCGGTACGTGCCGGGCACGCCGCTGCCAGGGCCGTCCGTCGGTGACGGGTACGCCGAGGACACGGACCTGGTGCCGGACGCCTCCCGGATCACGCCGCCGGTGCTGCTGCCGGGGTTCCCGAACCCGTTGCGGCTCCAGATCGGCGTGGAGATCGACCCCGCCGGCCTCGAGCTCGGCGAGGTGCGGTCGAGCCTGCACACGGTCGTGTCCGAGGGCAACACGGTGACGGTCGTGCCGGGTGAACGCGTCGACCGCGACTTCGTGCTGCGTCTGGCGTACGCGGGCAACAGCTCCGCGGCCGTGTGTGTGCCTGATCCCGCTGGCGATGAGGGCACCTATCAGCTCACGGTGCTGCCGCCGGACCTTTCCGTCCCCGTGCGTCCTCGCGACGTCGTGCTGCTGCTGGACCGGTCCGGCAGCATGTCGGGCTGGAAGATGGTCGCGGCCAGGCGAGCGGCGGCCCGCATCATCGACACGCTGACCAACGACGACAGGTTCTCCGTGATCACCTTCGACCACAGCGTCGAACGGCCACTGGAACTCGGGAACGGACTCGTCACGGCCACCGACCGCCACCGGTTCCGCGCCGTCGAGCACCTGGCGGCGGTCCAGGCTCGCGGTGGGACCGAGATGTTCGCGCCGTTGAGGGATGGCCTGAACCTCCTCTCCGACGTCCGCGAAGGCCGTGACCCCGTCCTGGTGCTGGTCACGGACGGGCAGGTCGGCAACGAGGACCAGCTCCTGCGCGACATCGCACCGGTGATCAACCGGACGCGCGTGCACGCCGTCGGCATCGACACCGCCGTGAACGCGGGCTTCCTCGGCCGGTTGGCCGCTCAGGGCGCCGGCCGTTGCGAGCTGGTGGAGAGCGAGGACCGCCTGGACGAGGCGATGGCCCACATCCAGCGCCGTATCGGCGCGCCGGTGGTCACCGACGTGGTGGTGTCACCCGAGTCGTCGCTGCCCAAGCAGCCCACGGCCATCTATCCCGGTGTGCCACTGGTCGCCTTCGGCCGGTACAGCGGGCCGGCGCCGGACTCCTTCACCGTGCGCGGCCGGACCAGGGACGGCGCGGACTGGCGGGAAACGGTCGCCGCACAGCACCACACGTCGCCCGCGGTCCGGGCGCAATGGGCTCGCGCGGCGCTGCGTGACCTCGAAGACCGGTACGCGACCGGCGACAGGGCGGTGGAGCCGACGATCGTCCAGACGTCACTGCGTTTCGGCGTGTTGTGCCGCTTCACCGCGTTCGTCGCGGTGGACGAGCGCGTCGTGTCCGACGGCGAGGTGCACCGGGTGGTGCAGCCGGTCGAGCAGCCCTCGGGCTGGGAACTCGCCGCTCCGCCGTTCGCCGCCGCGCCGATGGTCAGCTACGCCTCGGCACCCGGTGGCGGGTACGGCGGCGGACCACGCGCCGCGTTCGACGGCGTTGCCGCACCGCCGCCCCCAGCGCCCCAGGCCGCTGCTGGTCGTACCCGGAGCCGGAACCGCGGGGGACCCTCCGCGCCGAAGATGATGCCCGCCCCGGCTCCGGTGCCTTCGCCGGACGACCCGGCGCAGCTGCGGGAGATCGCGGCGGTGGAGGTGCGGCGCCTGGAGCAGGACGCTGGACGGCCCGACTGGGAACGCCGTGAGCTGCTCGCCGACCTGGCCAGCCGGCTCGGCATCCTGGTCGCGGCTCGGCAAGGCTCCGCGTACGAGCCGTTGCGGCGCCTGGTCGCCGAACTCACCGCGGGGGGAGACGTCGCCCAGCTGTGGGCACGGGCTGAGCAGGTGCTGCGGGAGTTCGCTGAACAGCCCGCCGCACCGGAGCGCCGCCGGTCGTTCTGGCGCTGAACGGCTAGTGGCGCGCCCCGGAACGTTGGCGGGTAATTCACGCTCAGCAGGGCGCCTCGCGGCACCGCCCCCACGCCCCCGTACAACCAGTACGAAGACGTGGGGGCGGCACCACGATGCACCCGTCTGACCGCGAATTCCCTCGGCAACCTTCCGGTGCGCACCACTTGCCCGCCCGCACGTCCCAACGGAACGCTGGGACGCGTGAGCGAGTTCGGGGAGTGGACGACAGCCGAGGGCCTGCCCGCGTTCGAATACCGGGCAGGCCCCGAGCCGTGGGATCCGATCCTCGACCCGCCGACGTCGTTGCACCGGGTGCACGTCGGCAACCGCCGGATCACCCTGGTGGCCGGCAGCGACGGGCTGTTCAGCGTGTGGGACGAGCACCTCGGGTGCCGGTGGATCGCCGAACACACTGGCGTTGGCCGGTTCGGTGCGTTGTCCACGGATGCCGCCGCGGCGAAGCTGTTCGGGCCGACGTTCTGCCGCGTGTCGGTGGCTGGGGACGGGGCCGAGATCGAACGCACGGTGCTGTGCCCTGAAGGCGAATTACCGTGGGTGCTGATCAAGGTCGACGTGGCCAACCGGGGCGAGGCGGTGCTGCGCCGGACGTTGACCGAGGAATGGGTGGTGCGCCAGCGCGAGGTGAACCTGGAGTTCGGTCCTTCGCGTGACGACGTGCTGGACGACGGACCCGTTGTGGCACTGGAACAGTGCGGCGGCGAACGGGTGCAGACCACCGCTGGCTCGTTGACCATCGCCGTCGAACTCGAACTGCCACCCGGCGCCCAGACGACGGTGTGGTTCCGCTTCGGTCTCCTCAACGACCCAATGGACCCGGCCGCCGTGTACACCGAAAGCCTTGCCGCACTACGAGATCGCCTCCCGTCGGTGACGCCCGAGATCACCTGGCACGCGGCCCTGCTCACCGGCGGCGCCTGCGTCGACGGCGTGCTCGGCGGCCACACCCTGAACCAGGGCTCCGCCTACTCGTTCCGCCACGGGTTCAACGGCGCGGCAAGGGATCCGCTGCAGCACGCGCTCCCGCTCGTCCACCTCGAACCGGACCTGGCGCTGTCGGTCCTGCGCAACACCTGCGCCTGGGGCAGCCCGGACGGCGACCTGCCGTACGCGCTCGACGGCCGCAAGCAGCCGTGGGCGGGGGTGTTCCGGCCGTCCGACCAGAACCTGTGGGCGCTCTGGCTGGCCGCCGAGTACGCGGCGGCGACCGATGACCTCGCCGCGTTCGCCGACCCGGTGCCGTACCACCCGTGCCACGGCGCCGATCCGGTGCCGCTCGGCGAGAACCTGCGGCGCCAGTTCAGGTTCTTCGTCGACGAGGTGGGCGTGGGCGAGCACGGGCACGTCCGCATCCTCAACGCCGACTGGAACGACCTCGCCGTCAGCGAGTCCGGAGTGGACCGCGACCTGATGATCGAACGCGGCGAGTCGGTGCTCAACTCGGCGATGGCCGCCTGGGTGCTCCCGGTGTACGCGAGCCTGGCCGAGCGACTCGGTGATGACGCCACCGCGACGGAAGCCCGCGAGCGCGCGGCTGTTCTTCGCGAACGGGTGGCGGGAGAGTGGAACGGCCGATGGTTCCGGCGTGCGCACGCCCCCGGCGGTGGCCTGATCGGCGATCACGACCTGTGGCTGGAGGTGCAGCCGTGGGCGATCCTGTGCGGCGCGGCCACGGCGGACCAGGCACGGGCGTTGCTCAGGACGATCGACGAAACCTGCCGGGCCGACTCACCTCTCGGCGCGCGGCACCGCTGGCCGACCGCGCTCGGCCAGGTGTGGTTCTCGGTCAACATGACGCTGATCTGGGCAGCGGCCCGCCACGACCCGGATCTGGCGTGGGACGAGTGGCGGCGCATGTCCCTGCACGCGCACACCGCCGCCTACCCCGGCACGTGGACGGGCACGTTGTCCGGCCCCGACTGCTACCTCGCGCCGGACAGCGATCGGCCCGGCGAGACGTGGGCGCTGCCCGACCACGGCGTCGCGATGCAGGCCTACCCCGTCTCCAACCTGCACAGCCACGCCCAGCCGTTGCTCGCCTACCTGCGGTTGCTCGGCGTCGAACCCACCGCGGACGGCACGATGCGGCACCGGTTCACCGGAGGTCGAGCAGCGCCGTGAGCAGGACCTCGGGCGTCTCGACCTGGGGCAGGTGGCCGGTGCGGGGGAGCAGGGTGAACGTCGCCGACGGGATCGCGGCGGCGTAGGCCTTGCCGTAGCCGGGGTCGACGATGCGGTCGCTCTCGCCCCACAGCACGTGGACGGGCACGCGCACGTCGCCGAGCCGTTCGAGCAACGTGGGATCGGACATGGACGGGCCGGTGTAGCCGATGAGCGCCTGCACGTCCGGGCTCGGGCCAGAGCCGGCCGGTGGCGCAAGAGCAGGGTCGTGCCACGACAGCGCGCGGATCTCGGCGAGGCTGAAGCCGCTGATGTCGGTCATCGGGTGGCCGTCGACCTCGACGCCGATCCCGTTGACGATCACCACGCTGCTCACGCGCGGGCTGGCCAGCAGCGCGATCTCGGCGGCCAGCCAGCCTCCGAACGAGTTGCCGAGCACGGTCACGTTCGTCAGGTCCCGCTGGTCGAGCATCGCGACGTAGTGCTGCGCGAGGTCGGAGACGCTGGTCAGGCCGGCTTTGGGGGTGCCGCCGAAACCGGGGTGGGTGGGGGCCAGCACCTGCGAGTGGGTGCGTTCGGTCAGCAGGTCCGCGAACGCCGTCATCGTGGGAGCGCCGCCACCGCCGTGCAGAAGCAAGTAGGTCATGTAAGGAACCTTAGGTAAGGATACTTATATAAGCAAGGTGGTTAAGATCCCGGTTGTGAAGCACCGTCCCGCTGACGTCGCGCTCGCCGTGAAGCGCCTGCAGCACCGCCACCACCGCGCGCTGAGTCAGGCGTTGGCGCCGCTCGGGCTCTCTCTCGTGCAGTGGGACACGCTGCGCCACCTGCACCGGCAGCCGGACGCCTCGCTGCACGACCTCGCGTTGCTGACCTTCCAGACCGACCAGTCCTTCGGTTCCCTGGCGGTGCGGATGGCCGAGCGCGGGCTGATCGAGCGCGTTCCGGGTCCAGGGCGGGCCGTGCGTCACCGGCTCACCGACGAGGGGGCGCGGCTGCGGGCCGAGGGGCAGGACGCGGCGGATGGTGTCATCGAGTCCTCGTTCAGCGCGCTGTCCGCCGCGCAGCTCCAGCAACTGGGTGACCTGCTGGACGCCGCGCTCGGTGGCGGCTTGGCGGATCAATAGTCCGTTGTGCGAACGGGTCGTGTGGCCCATACGGTCGAGTTGTGATCGTGGTGGTGGGAGCGGGCCTGGCTGGGCTGAGCGCGGCGCTGGAACTGACCGCCGCCGGCGCGGAGGTCACCGTGCTGGAGGCGGGCGACGAGGTGGGCGGCCGCGTGCGGACGGACGTCGTCGACGGCGTGCGGTTCGACCGGGGCTTCCAGATCATGCTGCCCGCCTACCCCGAGCTGGAGCGGCTGGACCTGGGGCCGTTTCCCTTGCGGCACTTGCGACCTGGCGTGTTCGTGCACGACAACGGCCGTCACGACCTGCTCGCCGACCCGCGTACCGGATCGGCGGCGTGGGACGGGATGTTCCGTCAGCACGTCCTGGGTGCTCGCGACCTGGCCGCGCTGGCCGCGTTCTCGGCGCGGGACGCGTTCGGGCCCGCGCGGCCGCTGCTCATCGCGCCCGACCGCCCCACGTGCGACGAGCTGCGATCTCTTGGGGTCACCGATCGCGCGCTGGAGGCGGTCTTCCGGCCGTTCCTCTCGGGCGTGTTCCTGGAACGGGAGCTGACGACGTCGTCGCGGTTCTTCCACCTGGTGTGGCGCAGCTTCGCCCGTGGCGGCGCGGCTGTTCCCGCGCTCGGCATGGGTGAGCTGCCGAAGGCGCTGGCGGCGAAGTTGCCGGAGGGGACCGTGCAGCTGGAGACCGTCGTGCGGGCCGTGCAGGACCACGGGGTGGATCTCGAGGGTGGCGGGCACGTGGCCGCCGACGCGGTCGTGGTGGCGACGGACGGCACTACCGCGGCCAGGTTGCTGCCGGGACTGGCCGAACCCCGGTGGAACGGCGTGACCACCTGGTACTTCCGGCCGCCGCGATCACCGTTGCGGGACGGTTGCCTGGTGGTCGACGCGAACGGCGGGCCGGTCGTGAACACCGCCGTGATGTCGGAGGTCTCGCGCCCGTACTCGCCGCATGCCCCGCTCGTGCAGGCCACGGTGCTGGGCGAGGCGTCCGAAGTGGACGTTCGCGAACACCTGAACCGCTTGTACGGCACGGACACCAGTCGTTGGGAGGTCCTGCGGAGGTACGAGATCGAACGGGCGCTTCCGTCGATGGACGCGCCACACCGGCTGCGGCAGTCCGTACGCGCGGGCGGACGTCGTTACGTGTGCGGCGACCACCGCGACACCAGCTCGATCCAGGGTGCGCTGCACTCGGGCCGCCGGGCTGCCCGTGCGGTACTGGCCGAGGTTTACAACTAACCGCCTCTTGTCAAATGGGCTTTACAATCCCTATCGTTCTGTCAACCTCCCGAGGAGTGTGGCATGAGCGACAAGAAGGCAACGGTGCCCGTCGGCTCAACCGAGCAGTGGACGGACCGCAAGCGCTACCTGTGGTTGCTGGGACTGGTCGTGCCGTCCCTGGCGTTCCTGGCGATGGGGCTGCACGCGCTGACCGGCTGGGGCGTGTGGTTCTGGATCGGCCCGATCGTGATCCTGATCATCGTCCCGGCCATCGACCTCGTCGCCGGGCTCGACCGCGCCAACCCGCCCGACGACGTGCTCGAGCGGCTGGAGAACGACCGCTACTACCGCTGGATCACCTATCTGTTCCTGCCGATCCAGTACGTCGGGTTCGTGGTGGCGTTCTGGCTGATCGCGCGCGGGGATCTGTCCGTGGTGGACAAGATCGGCCTCGCCGTGTCGATCGGGTGCATCGGCGGCATCGGCATCAACACCGCGCACGAGCTCGGCCACAAGAAGGAGAGCCACGAGCGCTGGCTGTCCAAGATCGCGCTCGCGCAGAGCTTCTACGGGCACTTCTACATCGAGCACAACCGCGGCCACCACGTGCGCGTCGCCACCCCGGAGGACCCGGCGAGCAGCCGGGTGGGGGAGAGCTTCTACCGGTTCTGGCCGCGGACCGTCTTCGGGTCGCTGAAGTCGGCGTGGCGGCTCGAACGCAAGCGCTACGGGCGGCGTGACCGGCACCCGTTCCGGCTGGGCAACGACGTGCTGAACGCGTGGCTGATGTCGGCGGTGCTGTGGGCGGCGATGATCGCGTGGCTGGGCATGGGCATCCTGCCGTTCCTGGTGATCCAGGCGGTGATCGGGTTCTCGCTGCTCGAGGTCGTGAACTACATGGAGCACTACGGGATGCTGCGGCAGAAGGTGGGCGCCCCGGACCGCCGCCGGTACGAACGCGTCGATCCCAGCCACAGCTGGAACTCCAACAACATCGCCACCAACGTCCTGCTGTACCACCTGCAGCGGCACAGCGACCATCACGCCAATCCGACGCGGCGCTACCAGACGTTGCGGGACTACGCCGAGTCGCCGGTGCTGCCGACCGGGTACGCCGGGATGATCCTGCTGGCGCTCGTGCCGCCGTTGTGGCGCCGTGTGATGGACCCGCGGGTGCACGCCCACTTCGGTGGCGACATCGCGCTGGCCAACATCCAGCCGGGCAAGCGCGCGAAGGTCCTCGCGCGGTACGGCGGAGTCGGTGTGCGAGAGGAAGTCGTCGCCGACACTCGCGGCGATGCGACGGCGGGCGGGATGTGTCCCGGTTGCGGGTACGTCTACGACGAGCAGACCGGTGATCCACGAGAAGGCTTCCCCGCTGGTACGCCCTGGTCGGCGATCCCGGACTCCTGGTGCTGCCCGGACTGCGGAGTGCGGGAGAAGATCGACTTCGTGGAGCAGGGCCGGGTGAGCACCGCCTAGGATCGTGGTCATGAGCGGGACATCTCCAGCCGCGGGCGGTCAGCGCCGCCAGCCGATCATCGAGGCGGCGATCGAGATGACCGCGAAAACGGGCTGGGCCGCGGTCACCATGACGCGGCTCGCCGAGCACGTCGGGGTGAGCCGCCAGACCGTCTACAACGAGATCGGCTCCAAGAACGCGCTCGCCGACGCCATGCTCGCGCACGAGCTAGACAGGTTCCTCACCGCGATCCGCGACGCGTTCGACCGGCACGCCGACAACCTCGTCGAGGCGATCTACGACGCGGTGCGCGACGTGCTCGAACTCGCCGGCGACAACCTCCTGGTCCGCGCCATCGCCTCGGCGACGCACGGCGCGGACACCGAACTGGTGCCGCTGCTGACCACCCACGCCGAAACCCTGCTCGCCGACGTCAAGGCGATGCTCGCCGAGCGGGTCGAGGTGTACCGGCCGGCGTTGACGAAGGACCAGATCGACGTCCTCATCGACATCGTCACCCGGACGGTGCTCAGCCACGTCGTCCAGCCGTCCGGAACCCCGGCAGGCACCGCCGACGGGCTTGCCTGGCTCGCATCGCGGGTACTGGAGGAGCCGGCGAGGAAACCGCTTCGCTACGGCTGAGACGAACGAGCAGGAGATGCAATGAGCGGAATGTCCCGCGTGCTCGACACCATCTCGGACCGGCTCGTGATCCCCGGCTACTCGAAGCTGGGGTACCAGCTCCGCAAACGCACCTGGCCTGCCGACGATCCGCAACCGGGCGTGCTGCTCGGAGGTCTCGCCGTCGTCACCGGCGCGGGTTCGGGACTCGGCAAGGCGACCGCGCTGGGCCTGGCCCGCCTCGGTGCCGCGGTGGTGCTGGTGGTGCGCGACGAGGCCAAGGGTGAGGCCGCCCGCGCGGAGATCATCGCCGAGGTGCCGGCGGCCGTCGTCCTGATCCGGCGTTGCGACGTGTCGAGCCTGGACTCCGTGCGCCACTTCGCCGGCGAGATGCTGCAGGAGTTCGAACGCGTCGACGTCCTGGTGCACAACGCGGGTGTCATGCCGCCGGAACGCACCACCACCGCGGACGGGCACGAGCTGACGTTCGCCACGCACGTGCTCGGCCCGTTGCTGCTGACCGATCTGCTGCGTTCTTTGCTCGCTGCGTCACCAGATCCACGAGTCGTGCTCGTGTCGTCAGGCGGTATGTACACCCAGCGTCTCCGCGCCGACGACCCCGAATACCGCGAAGGCGAGTACCGCGGTGCGACAGCATATGCCCGCACGAAACGCATGCAGGTCACGCTCGTGCCTCTGCTTGCCGAACGGTATGCGCCCAACGGCATCGGCGTGCACGGCATGCACCCCGGCTGGGCCGACACGCCAGGAGTTGCCGGCTCGCTGCCGGGATTTCACCGCCTGACCAAGGGATTCCTGCGCAACGCCGAGGAAGGCGCGGACACCGTCGTCTGGCTGTCCGCGACCAGTCCCGCACCTCGCAGCGGCCGCTTCTGGCACGACCGGCGCGAACGCCCCACGCACTACCTGCCCGCCACGGGAGAGAAGCGCGAGGACGTCAACGCGTTGTGGGCCTACTGCACGAACGCGACGGGGATCTCCTAGTGCCACGGCACTAGCCGCGCAGGTAGCGCGTCACCATGTCGACGAGCTCGTTCTCGACCGTCTCGATCGCGGCGGTCTCCGGGAAGGCCGCGAGCCGGTGCGTGTTCAGCTCCACGGTGAACACGATGAGTTCGACGGCGATGTCGAGGTTCCGCACGTGGACGTCGGGATGCCGGGCAAACACGTCACGGACCTGAGCGACGCGCTGTGCACTGTGCCGCGTGATGGTGTCGCGCAGCTCCTGCGAGAACTGGCCCTCCTCGACCATGATCCGGAGCAGCTGGGGATCGTCGCGGTGGTTGTCGATCGCGTCGCGGACCAGCGCTCGCACCACCGCCTCCAGCGTTCCCGGCGAGAGGTCGACCTCCTCGGCGTGCTTCCAGCTGCCGCGGTCGACGTGTCGCACCAGCAGTTCGGCGAGGATCGCGTCCTTGTTCGGGAAGTACTGGTACAGCGAGCCGATCGAGATGCGGGCGTGTTCGGCGATGCGGTTGGTGGTGCCGGCGGCGTACCCGTGCTCGCTGAAAACGTGAGCAGCCGCGGTCAGGATGCGGTCGCGGGTGAGCTCCGCCCGGACCTGCCGAGGCTTGCGACGTGGCTCTAGATGGCGGTCGGCCGACGGCATGGTGTCCTCCTCAGGGCCCTCGAAAAGCGAGTACCCAATACCTGAGCAAAAGCTCATAATAGTGTCATGAGCTGGGAAAACAAGGTCGCCGAGCCTGATGCTGCCCATCGACTCCGCACGGTGGGCGAGATCGAGGCCGTTGTCGGGCGGCCGCCGTCGATGATCATGCTGAAGCAGGTCGGCGCGCTCGACGAGGGCTGTCTGTCGGTGCTCGCCCGCAGTCCGATCGCGGGTTTCGGCCACCGGGACGCTTCCGGCACCAGCAGGACGACGTTCGTCGGCGGCACACCGGGTTTCGCGCGCGTGCTCTCGCCGACGCGGATCTCCTTCCCGCTGAACGAACCCGGCACCCCGGACGGACCCGCGTCGCTGCTGTTCCTCCTTCCTGGTGTCGGGGAGACCTTGCGGGTCAACGGTTCCGCTTGTGGTGGCCCTGACGTGGTCTTCGACGTCGAGGAGGTGTACGTGCACTGCGCCCAGGCCGTTCTGCGTTCTGGCCTGTGGCAACCGCCTTCTCCGGCTGAGTCTGCTTCGGCGGTCGACGGCGACGGACCGCTTGCTCTGCCCGGTGTCGCGGACTTCCTCGCCACCGCACCGTTCCTGGTGCTGTCCACATGGGACTCGTCGGGCGGCAGCGACACCAGCCCGCGTGGAGATCAACAGGCGGTCGCGCGAATCATCGACGACCGCACGCTCGTGATCGCGGACCGAAAGGGCAACAAGCGCACGGACACGCTGCACAACCTGCTCGAGGACGACCGGCTCTCGCTCGCGGCTGTCGTTCCAGGACGCAACGGTGTGCTGCACGTCCGAGGCAGGGGCACGATCACCGTCGACCCAGCCCTGCTGGAGCCGATGTCGTTGCGCGGCATGCCACCGCACGCCGCGCTGCTCGTCGATGTCGACTCCGCCGAGCTGACCACGAACGGCGCGATCACGCAGGCGCGGTTGTGGACCGCCCACGTCGACCGCGAGGAGGTGCCCGACCTGATGGCGTTGGCGGGCGAACACCTCGCCGCGAACACCGGCAGCCGGCTGGCGGGGGTGGCGCGACTGGTGCCGGTCAGGTGGCTGCGGGCGCTGATGAACCTGGCCTACCGCTGGGGCCTGCGGAAGGAGGGGTACGACGTCGCCGATCTCCAGCCCCGCCGTGCCGCCGTTTCTGAGGACCCGTTGCGCGAGGTGCGCGTCGTCGAGGTGCGTCGCGAGACACCCAGTGCCGTCACGCTGGTGCTGGAAGACGACAAGCCGTTCGACTTCCGCCCTGGCCAGTTCTTCACGCTGGTGACCGACATCGACGGCCGCCGGGTGCGCAGGCCTTACTCGGCGTCGTCGGCGCCGGGCTCACCTCGGTTGGAGATCACCGTCAAGCAGGTCGAAGGCGGCCGCTTTTCGTCCCACGTCCACGGGTTGGCGGTGGGGGACCGGCTGTTCGTGCGCGGTCCGTCGGGTGCCTTCCACGTGGATGAGAAGGCCGGCCACGACGTTGTGCTGATCGCGGCGGGCAGCGGTGTGACGCCGATGATGAGCATGATCCGCACCCTGCTCGCTTCGCCGGTCGGCGGCCGCATCGCCCTGCTCTACAGCAACCGGACCGCGGACGAGACCATCTTCGCCGCCGAGCTGGCTCGGTTGGCTGAGCACGACCGGCTCTCCGTCACGCACGTGGTGACGTCCCGCGATGGCAGGCTCGACGGTGCCGCAGTCCGTCGGTGGGCCACTGCTGTCGCGCCGTCGTCTGACGCGCGGTACTACCTCTGTGGCCCGGAATCGCTGATGGACACCGTCCGGCAGGCGCTGGAGTCGTTGGGCGTCTCGGACGACCACGTCCACGTCGAGCGCTACACCAGCGGACCGGTTGCCATGGCTGGATCTTCGACGCCTCTGCGAATGCTCGTCGAGGGCAGTGGACAGGCCGTCGTGGAGCCGGGCCAGACGCTGCTCGACGCCGGGCTCGCGGCCGGTCTGCCGATGTCGTACTCCTGCACGGTGGGCAGCTGCGGGGAGTGCGTGGTGAAGCTGCTGGCGGGGAAGGTGTCCCAGCAGGAGCCGAACTGCCTGACCGCACAGCAGAAAGCCGCCGGCCAGATCCTCGCGTGCACCAGCGCGCCGCTGACCGACGTCACCCTGGGCTTGTGAGTCGCTTAGCTCTATAGCTTCAGTGTTGAATGAAAAGAGGCATAGATCGCTGTCCCTGTGACGCCGAACGCTGCGGCTAACCAACCCGCTCCGACGGAGTCCACCGGTGCGAACATCCAGGTGTCGCCGAAGAACGTGACAGCGAACCACCCGCACGGCAGCACCCAGCCCAGATGGCCGCCGAACAGTGCCGCTCCGAGCGCGGCAAGTCCCACCATGCCAACACATCCGCGCACGACGAAGGGCATCGGCGCGGTGCCGGCGACGAACACCGCCGCGATGGTGGCGATCGCGAGGACGTGAGCCAGCCGGTACAGCGGCCACGGCCAGGCCGCAGTGCGGTCGAGGTCGGCGTCCTGCCCGGTGAGTCCGACGGCGAGCGCGGAGACGGCGGCGGTGATGGCGAGGGCGGTCCACCTGGGGTCGGCGGCCGATGTCATGACACGCACGAACAGGCAGCAAAGTGCCGCCGCCGCAACGGATACGGGCACCTGCCGGGAGCGGGTGTACAGCAGGAACGCTCTCACAGCGCCCCGTTCGTGAGCGCCGTGAGCTGGTCGCCCCGGCACGACAACCCCACCGCGCGCGCCGCGTTCACCCGCGCGATCTGCTGGTCGGCGGGCAGTTGACGCAAGTCGTCGAGGGCTCGTTGAGCGGGTTCGGCCGCGGCGTCGCGAACGAAGCGGAAGTTGCGCAACGGCTTGAGCTCCCCGGTGAACCAGGCGGCGACGGCAGTTCTCGCGGCCGCCTCGCGAATCGTCTCCTGGTCGTCGATCTCGCCGAAGCAGGTGGGCGTGCCCGCTCCCGCGACGAGCTCGCCGAGCCAGTCGCCGGGCCCGGCGTACTGGAACGCGAAACCGTTGAAGTGCACGGGAACCACGTCGGCCGTGCGCGGAATGCCGTCCTCGGTCCGCCGCGGCTCTGTCACCTCGCGGACCGAGGTGGGCGCGTCCGGCAGCTTCGCCAGCAGCCTCAACGCCTCCGTGGCCGCCGGCGCGAACGAGTCCAGAACGGACTCATGCATCCGGCTCAGGCACACGTTGCCCCGGCACACCATGGCGGACGCTGCCTCGTTGAGCACGAGCGTCTTGGCCGGCAACACCGGCAGCGCGATCGCGGCCCCGACCAGTGCGGGAACAACGGCCAGCACCCGCAGCCGCACCGAGCCGGCGACGAGCAGTCCGAACCCGGTCAACGCCAGCCCGGTCAGCCAGATCGCCTGCCCGGCGCTGGCTTGCAACGCGACGGTCTCGTAGACGTTGCGCACGGCCCCGAGCGCGGGCGACAACAGCGAGAGCTGGTTCGGCACGACCTGCCCGCGGTCCTGGGAAATGGTGAGGAACGACAACGTGATCAGCGTGCACACCGCGAGCAACGGCGGCGTGAGCACGGACGGAAAAACGCGCGCGATGCCCATGCCCAGCCACCCGCCCGCGACCACGGCAAGCGCCCCGACCGCCGTGATCGGCAGCCAAGCGAGGTGCAGGTAACCGCCGTGCCACACCACCTGGGCCGCGCCGATCGCGAACACCGCCAAGTACCCGAGAACGAGACAGATCGCGAGCGCGCCCGCGGTCGCCGCCCCGCGTTGCCACCGCGGACGAGCGGTGGTGGCGAACAGGTCGCCGGTGTTCGCGCGGTGGTCGCGCAGACCCGCGACGGCGCCCGCCCCGACGATCAGCGGCCAGAGGAAGACGAGGAGGAACCGGAGCCACTGGGCGGCTGAGTGCCATTGCCGGTCCCACGCTTCGGGGTCTTTCCACCACGGGGCGCTGAGCGAGTAGAGGAGGGCCACGGCGGCGGTGACGAGGAACAGCCCGGCCCAGGGGGCCAGGGAGCGGCGGAGTTCCAGGCGCAGGGTTCTCACGGCGTCTCTCGCAGGTGTGGGGCGGTACGACGGCTGGTGTGACTGCGGTCGGTCGGTGCGGTCGCCACGCCCGCTGTTGGCGCGGAGGTGGTGAGTCGGTGGCTGCCCCTCACCACGACCCCTGTTGGTGCGGGGTGGCGAGCAGCGCGCTGTACCCGCGTTCGATCGGGCTGTCCCCCGCGTGCTCCTCGGTGCCCGCGGCGGCCAGCTGGGCCGGCGTGCCCTGGAAGACGAGTTTGCCGTCGGCGAGCAGCACGACGTCGGTGCAGGCGGCGGCGACGTCTTCCACCAGGTGCGTGGACACGACGACGCAGGCGTCCGCGCCGAGTTCGGTGAGCAGGTCGCGGAACCTCAGGCGCTGGGCCGGGTCGAGGCCCGCGGTGGGTTCGTCGAGGAGGAGGATTTCGGGGTCGTTGACGATGGCCTGGGCGATGCCCACGCGGCGCACCATGCCGCCGGACAGCGTTTTGAGGCGGTCGTCGGCCCGGTCGGCCAGGCCCACGCGTTCTACGGCGCGTTGGACGGCGCCGGGGATTTCGCGGGCGGGCATTTCCTTGAGCCATGCCATGTATTCGACGAACTCGCGGACGGTGAAGCGGCGGTAGTGGCCGAACTCCTGGGGGAGGTAGCCGATTCGCCTGCGCAGTGCGCGCAGGTCCATGCCGCCCAGCAGCGTCAGCGTGCCGGAGGTGGGGCGCAGGACGGTGGCCAGAGCGCGGATGAGGGTTGTCTTGCCGGCGCCGTTGGGGCCGAGCAGGCCGTGGACGCCTCTGCTCATGGTCAGGGTGACGCCGTCGACGGCCAGGCGGCGGCGGCTCACGCGGAGTTGGAGGTCGCGCGCCTCGATCTCCCAGGCGTACGTGGTGGGTGCGGTCATCGGTTGGCCTCCAGGCGCGCGAAAGCGGTGGTGCGCAGGGCGATCACGAGTAGTCCCAAAGCGAGCAGCGCGGCCCACACCGGGGTGGCCGCTGAGGAGAACGCGACGGACGTGTGGCTGA
Organism: Lentzea sp. NPDC054927; assembly: GCF_053610285.1. Lineage (NCBI taxonomy): Bacteria > Bacillati > Actinomycetota > Actinomycetes > Pseudonocardiales > Pseudonocardiaceae > Lentzea > Lentzea sp. NPDC054927. The sequence goes on along the minus strand of NZ_JBSGXZ010000015.1, from coordinate 16,424 downwards.
GCGCGATGGTCGGTGCGACGATCGCGACGGTCCACAGCGCGATCAGTGCGACGGCGGCGCGGGTGACGCCGATCAGGCCGCCGAGGGCGAGCGTGCCCGCGGTGAAGGCGAGGCAGGGCAGCAGCCACCCGGCCAGCGAGGCGCCGGACAGCCATCCCGCGGCGAACAGGCCGGGCAGCACCACGACGAGCACGGCGACGGTGCGGCGGAACACCAGCGGCAGGCCTGCGCGGGGGGTGGCCGCGACGAGTTCGCAGGCCGGGTCGAGGGTCGGCCCCCACGACGCCGCGACGCCCAGCACCGGCAGCACCGGCGCGATCAGCAGCACCAGCGAGATGTCCTCGGGTGTCGTGGAGCCGAGCCGGTCCAGCAGGAAGGCCACGAGGATGACGAACAGGATCATCGCGAGCCACGGCGCGGCCATGGGGGAGACCCAGGCGGTGAACCGGCGTCGCCACGGCCGTGCGCGGGGCATTTGCGGTGTGCGGTCGAGCAGTGGTGCGAGGTCGGTCCACACCGCCTCGGCAATGGGATCCGGTGCGAGGCGGCCGCGGCACGGCGCGCAGGTCTCGAGGTGTGACTCGACTGCCCACAGCTGGTCGGCGGCGATGTCGTCGTCGCCGCGCGCGTAACGGCGCAGCAGCTGCTCGCCGGGGTGGTGGGCGGTCATGACAGGGCCTCCCGCATCGCGATCCGTGCCCGCCTCGCGCGGGTTTTGACGGTGCCCTCCGGCACCCCGAGCAGCACCGAGGTCTCCCGGACCGACAGCCCGTCGAGCACCATCGCCTGCAGTACCTGCCGCAGTTCCGGGGCCAGTGTCCGCAGCGCGTCGCCGACCTCGTCGCCGACGACCTTGTCGAGCGCCTCGTCCTCGGCGGCGCGACGGTCTGGTTCGACCGCTGCGGCCGGTGGCTGGGCGTGGTGCGCTCGGCGCCGGAACGCGTCGATGAGCCTGCGGGCGGCGATGGTCCACAGCCAGCCGACCGCGCTGCCGCCGTCGACCGCTCCGGCGAACGCGGCGGCGGCGCGCCACACCGCGAGGTAGGTCTCCTGCAGCACCTCGGCGACGATCTGGTCGTCGGAGCACCGCCTGCGCAGCCGCACTGTCAGCCACGGCGACGTGCGGCGGTAGAGCTCCTCGAACGCGGCGCGGTCACCTCGTGCGACACGGCGCACGAGGTGCTCCTCGTCCAGGTCGGCGGGCTCACCCCGGATTGCTCTCACCCTCCGCAAGACGTCGGAAACAAGCGCCAGGTTCTCACGTAGCTGTGGCGTGCGTCACAAATCCGCGCCGGGAGAACCGGGCCCCGCGCCGCCGCCGTCTGGCCGCTCGAACCCCGACGAGACGGAGCAGATGCGATGACAGTGTCCCAAGTAGAGGTTCGCGGGGCGGTCTCGTCCCACGAACTGGTGAAGGTCTACGGCAGCGGCCCGACCGCCGTGCGGGCGCTCGACGGGGTGAGCGTGCGGTTCCGGGCCGGGGAGTTCACCGCGATCATGGGCCCGTCCGGGTCGGGGAAGTCCACGCTGCTGCACTGCCTGGCCGGGCTGGACCGGGCCGACTCCGGCACCGTCCACATCGGATCGGCCGAGCTGATGTCGTTGAACGACACCAAACTGACCCGGTTGCGCAGGGACAGGATCGGGTTCGTGTTCCAGTCGTTCAACCTGCTGCCGACGCTCTCGGCTGAGGACAACATCCTGCTCGCGCTGCGGCTGGCCGGCCGCGAGGTGGACCGTGCCTGGTTCGCGACGGTCGTCGACCTGCTCGGGCTGCGGGACCGGTTGCGGCACAAGCCGAGTGAGCTCTCCGGCGGCCAGCAGCAACGCGTGGCGTGCGCACGGGCCCTGGTCGGCCGGCCGGAGGTGGTGTTCGCCGACGAACCGACCGGCAACCTCGACTCCCGCACCGGCGCCGGTGTTCTGGACTTCCTGCGCACTTCAGTGCGCGAGCTGGGGCAGACCGTGGTGATGGTGACGCACGACCCGGTCGCCGCGTCTTACGCTGGACGCGTGGTCCTGCTCGCCGACGGCCGGAGGGTGGGCGAGATCTACGACCCGACGCCCGAGTCCGTGCTGAGCGTGCTCTCCAGGCTGGGGGCGTGATGCTGCGGACGACCCTGGCGGGGATCCGGGCGCGGTTCGCGCGCCTCGTGCTGTCGTCGATCGCGATCGTGGTCGGCGTGGCGTTCGTGTCCGGCACGATGGTGCTGGCCGACGCGCTCCAGGCCTCGATGCGCGACGAGTTCGCCCGGTCGGCGCGCGGAGTCGACGCCGTGGTGGAGTCGAAGGTGTACGGGCCGCTGGACCTCGCCGCCGTCAGGGCGGTCGACGGCGTCGCGGTCGCGGAGCTGCGGCAGACCGTGCCGGTGCCGGTGATCGGCGCGCAGGGACGCGCCGACGAGGCCGATCTGGTCGGACTCGCGGCCGACCCGGCGTTGCGCCCGCAGGAGATCACGCGGGGAACGGTGCCCTCCGCCGGGCAGATCGCCGTCAGCGAGCAGACCGCACGCGACCGCGGCATCGCGGTGGGATCGGAACTCGTGCTGCTCGGCCGCGACTCGGCTCCCGTGCGGTTCGCCGTGAGTGGCATCTACGACAGCGGCACCGCGGAACGTCCTGGCAGCGCACAGGTTCTGCTGCCCGACATCACCCCGTTCCTCGACCCGGCGACACCGGCCTACGATGCCCGGATCGTCGTGCGCTCGTCCGGCGTCGACCAGGCAACGCTCGCCGAACGGCTGCACACCGCGCTGGGCGACGACATCCACGTCTCCAGTGGCGCGGAGTACACCGATGAACTGCTCGCCCGCTATGGCGGCACCGAGGACATCGCACTGGCAATGACCCTGTTCGCCGTGGTCGCGCTGATCGTGGCGGCGATGGTCGTGATGAACACCTTCACGATTCTCATCGCGCAGCGCACCCGCGAACTCGGTCTGCTGCGCAGCATCGGTGCGGAACGCAAGCAGATCTTCCGGTCCGTCCTGCTCGAATCGGCGGTGGTCGGCATGGTCGCGTCCGTGCTCGGCCTCGCCGCCGGAATCGGCCTGGCCGCGGCACTCCAGTCCGTGCTGGCCTCCTCGCCGGTCCGGCTTCCGATCGGCATCCCGGTGGTGGCCGCCGCGTTCGCCGTCGGGCTGGGCGTGACACTGGTCGCCGCGCTGATTCCAGCCCGCCGGGCGACGCGGGTGTCCCCGATGGAGGTGTTGCGCACGCAGGCCGACAGCCGCGAGGAGGTCGCGCGCACCGGCCGGGCGCGGACGGTGGTGTCGATCGTGCTGGCCTCGCTCGCCGTGCTGCTGACCGTGCTGGCGCTCACCCAGTCCTCGGGACCGAAATTCGCGATGACGCTGGCGATCGGCACGGGCCTGGTCCTGCTCGCCGCCGTCGTGACCGCGGGCCCGCTGCTGGTCGGCCCGGTGATCCGGGTGCTGGGCCGGCCCTTCTCCGGGATGCCTGCGGCACTGGCGGTCGGCAACGCCACCCGCAACCCGCGCCGCACCGCCGCCACGATGGCCGCGCTGCTGGTGGGCGTCTCGGTCGTGACCATGCTGACGGTCATCGCGACCAGCGTGAAGGAGACCAGGGACAGCGAGCTGGAGAACCAGTTCCCGGCCGACTACGAGGTGCGCAGCGCGGTCAGCGACCGCCAGCTGCCCACGTCGCTGCTGGACCAGATCGCAGCCACCCCCGGTGTCGCGGTCGCCGGCGGGGAGACGAGGCTTCCGCTGACGATCGGGGCGGGAGACTCCGGCCGCTGGTCCGACATGGCCGCTGTGACGCCGGCTTCGCTCGGCACGCTGATCCGTCCGGAGGTCGTCCGCGGTTCGCTGAGTTCCCTGAGGGACAACGGAATCGTCCTGACCGAGGAGATGGCGCGCCGGGTGAACGCCGATGTCGGCAGCGAGCTGACCGCGTCCGTCGAGTCGGTCTCCCGGACCCTGCGGGTGGTCGCGGTGATCAAACCGGCGGGCGGCGCGGACTCCTTCACCGACCGTGCGCTGTGGCCCGGTGACGGCGTCGACACGATCGCGGTCAAGACCGCCGCCGGTGCCGACGGCCGGGCCCTGCTCAGCGCCGCGACGCAGAACGTGCCGACCGCGAAGGTCGTGAGCTTCGCCGACGTCCGGGCCGAGTTCACCGCGCAGGTCGACCAGCTGCTCGCGTTCGTCTGGGCGATGATCGGTTTGGCGGTGCTCACCGCGCTGTTCGGCATCGCGAACACGATGACGTTGTCCGTGATCGAACGGACCTGGGAGTCGGCCTTGTTGCGCGCCTTGGGTTTCACGCGCGCTCAGTTGCGTCGGATGCTCGTGGTCGAGTCGAGCCTGATCGCCTTGACCGGTGCCGTGCTGGGCGCGGTGGTCGGCGGAGCGGCGGCGGTGCTGCTCGTTCTCGCCGTGTCGCAGGACGACGACCTGCGCATGGTGGTGTCCGTCCCGTTCGGACAGTTGGCCGCGTTGTTCGCCGCGGTCGGGATCGCCGGTGTGCTCGCGGCGGTGCTGCCGGCGCGCCGGGCGGCCCGCGCGTCGATCGTCGCCGGGATGTCCGAGTAGTCAGTCGCCGATGATCTCGCTGGCCGGCAGTGCGGAGAGCGCGGCCAGCGAGCGCACCAGGGCCGCCCGGTCGGCGGGAGGCAGCTGGGCGAGCACGCGCTCTTCGTTGCGCTGGATGTCCGCCTGGACCGCGTTGTGCTTGCGCCGACCCTCTTCGGTGATCGCGACGAACCGTGCGCGCCGATCCGCCGGGTCACGGGTGCGCTCCAGCAGGTTGTCGTTCTCGAGTTCGTCCAGCACGGCGATGATGCGGCTCTTGTCCGCGCCGATGAACTCGGCGAGCGCGGCCTGGGTGCGCACCGGCTCGCCGTCCAGAGCGTCCAGCACGACGTAGCCCCACATGCTCAGCCCGTGCGCGCGCAACACCGGCTGCTCGGCGGCGACCAACGCCCGTTGCAGCGGCGCGATCATCGCCGCGAGGTCTCGTCGCCGGCCGTTCACGATCACCATGATAGCGGCCTTGCGCTTACGATATGCGCGTGCATATCGTAAGCGCATGCCTATTAATGACCTGCTGGCTCACCATCGCGCGGTAGTGCGGTCCAGCGTCGCCGTCGTGTCCCAGGTGCGAGCCGGTGACCTGGGCCGGCCCACTCCCTGTGCCGAATGGACGCTCGCTGACCTGCTCGCCCACATGACCGCGCAGCACCGCGGCTTCGCCGCCGCGGCCCGAGGTCGAGGAGGAGATCGCGCGGCCTGGGAGGTCCGTCCTGTCACGGTGGCCGACTACATCACCGTCGCTGACGACGTCCTCGCGGCCTTCGCGGAACCCGAAGTGCCGCAACGGGAGTTCGAACTGCCGGAGTTCAGCCCGGTGTCGCGTTTCCCCGCGGCTCAGGCGATCAGCTTCCACCTGATCGACTACGTGGTGCACGGCTGGGACGTGGCCCGTTCGCTCGGACTTGAGTACCACCTCGCCCCGGACCTGGCCGAATCCGCACTGCGGATCGCGCTCGCGGTCCCGGACGGCGACAGCAGGCTGGCACCCGGCGCGGCGTTCGGGCCGGCGTTGCCCGTGAGCGACGCCGACCCGCTGCACCGGATCCTCGCGCTGCTGGGACGCTCGCCGCAGTGGTCGGGCTATGCGGCCAGTGCGGGTCCGAGCAGCAACCCGCCGTCGAGCACGAACTCCGACCCGGTTGCGAACGCGGCGTCGTCCGAGGCCAGGTAGAGCACGAGTGCGGTGACCTCAGCCGGGTCGCCGAGCCGGGGCACGGCGAACGGTGCGGGGGAGTAGAGGTCGCCGATCGCGGGCTGACCCGCGGCAACGGGTTCGGTGATCAGCGGGGTGGACACCACGCCGGGATGGATCGAGTTCACCCGGATCCGGTTCCGGCCGAGCTCGAGCGCGGCGGTCTTGGTCAGTCCGCGCAACGCCCACTTGCTGGCGACGTACGGCGCGTAATACACCTGGCCCACGTTGCCCATGGTCGAGGCGATGTTCGTGATGGACCCGCCGCCGGCCCGCGTGATCGACGGCGCGACGTGCTTGATCCCGAGGAACTGCCCGGTCAGGTTCACCGCGAGCGTGCCGTCCCAGACCTCGCGCGAGGTCTGTTCGATCAGCGCGGCCTGATGCTGCGCGCCCGCGTTGTTGACCAGCGCCGACACCGGCCCGAACCGTTCCTCTGCTGCCTTGACCGCGGTGACCCACTCCGCCTCGTCCGTCACGTCGAGCCGCACGGCGAACGCTCGTTCGCCCAGTTCAGCGGCGAACTTCGCGCCTGCTTGCTCGTTCCGTGCGGCGATCACGACCTGCGCGCCCTCCGCGTGGAAGCCGCGCACGTGGCTCGCGCCCATTCCGCTCGTCGCACCGGTGACGAACACCGTGCGGCCGTCGAAGCGTCCCATCGTTTCTCTCCAGTGGTGAGTTGAGTGACTCACCTCGGAACGGTAGGCGCCTCGTCGATGGTGAGTCAAGTGACTCACCTCATGGCATACTGCGAGGGTGCCGACCTACCATCAGCGCCTGGCGGAGCAGAAGCGGACCGCGATCGTCGACGCCGCGACCGCGTTGTTCCTGGAGTCCGGCTACGACAAGACCTCGCTGGCGCGCATCGCCGACGCCGCCGGGGTGTCGAAGGCGACGCTGTTCAAGCAGTTCCCGACGAAGGCCGAGCTGTTCGACGCGATCGTCACGGACTACTGGCGGACCGAGGACGGCGCGCTCACCCCACCGTCCGGTGACCCCGGCAACGGCCTGACGATCCTCGGCAACCGGTACGTCGCGCTGCTGACGCGCCCCGGCATGGTCGCGTTGTTCCGCATCGTCATCGCCGAGGCGCCGCGGTTCCCCGAGCTCGGCCAGACCCAGTTCAAGCTCGGCAAACAGCCGTTCTTCGACGCCGTCCGCGACTACCTCGCCGCGGAGTCCGAGGCGGGCACGCTGCGCGTCGACGACCCGATCCTCGCCGCGACGCAGTTCCTCGGCATGATCTCGAACTTCGCGTTCTGGCCCCGCATGCTGCTGATGAACTGGGCGCCCACCGAGCAGGCCATGGCCCACTCGGTGGACGAGGCGGTCCAGACGATCCTGGCCCGCCACGCGGTCACAGCGGCAACCGGCGCAGCGCGGGCTTGAGGATCTTCCCGGAACCCGTGCGCGGCAGCTCGGCCACCACCTCGACGTGCACCGGGATCTTGTACTTCGCCAGGCGCGGCAACAGGAACTCCCGCAGTCCGGCCACGTCCAGGTCGGCGTCGGCGCGGGGCCGCACGAACGCGCGCCCGACCTCACCCCACCGTGCGTCGGGCACGCCTATGACCGCGACCTCGGCGACGTCCGGGTGGTCGGTGATCGCGTTCTCGACCTCGGCCGGGTACACGTTCTCGCCGCCGGAGATGAACATGTCCTTGAGCCGGTCGACGACGTACAGGTGGCCGTCGTCGAGCCGCCCGATGTCGCCGGTGCGGAACCAGCCGTCCTCGGTGAACGCGGCCGCGGTGGCGACCGGGTCGTTCCAGTAGCCCGGCGTGACGTTGGGGCCCTGCACCTCGATCTCGCCGGTGTCGGCCAGCCTCAAGTCGCCGAAGAAGACCGGGGTGCCCGCCGAACCCGCCTTGCGCACGCTGTCGGCCGCCTCCAGGAACGACGCGCCGGGCGAGGTCTCGGTGAGGCCGTAGCCCTGGCAGAACACCAGGCCGCGGTCCTGGTAGGCGTGGATGACGGCGTCCGGCACCGCCGCCCCGCCGCACATCAGCACCCGCAGCGACGACAGGTCGGCGGCGGGCCAGCGCGGTGAGGCGGCGAGGTCGGCGTACATCGTGGACACGCCGAACATCCAGGTGACGCGGTGTTTCTCGATGAGGTCGGCGCACTCGCCGACGTCCCAGCGCGGGGTGATCACGCTGTGCCCGCCCTTGATGAAGGTGGGCAGCAGCGTCTGGGTGAGCGCGGCGACGTGGAAGAGCGGGGCGGCGACCAGTGCGACTTCGTCGGAGGCGATGTCGACGCCGATCATCAGGTTGAACGTGTTCCACAACAGGTTGGCGTGACTGAGCATCGCGCCTTTGGGCCTGCCCGTGGTGCCGGAGGTGTAGAGGATCAGGGCGGGCTCGTCGATGCTGACCGGCACGTCCAGCGGTTCGTCCGAGCCGTCCGCGAGCCAGTCCTCGTACGCGTCGAGCGAGATGGCGCGCGGATGCTCGGTGTGGTGCGACGGCGCGTGGATCAGCACGCGCGCGCCGCTGTCACCGAGCTGGTAGTTGATCTCCGCGGGGGTGAGGCGGAAGTTCAGCGGGACGAAGATCGCGCCGAGCTGGTGCGCCGCGAACATCGTCTCGGCGAACGACGGGTGGTTGGGACCGAGGTAGGCGACGCGATCACCGTGGCGGACACCGAGTTCTTCGAGCCGTCGCGCGACTTTCGTCGTACGTGCCGCTACTTCCTCGTAGGTCGTGGAGATTCCGTTGTAGGTGAACGCCTCACGCTTCGGCGCCATGCGCGCGCGGCGGTGTGGCCAGCTGCCCAGTCCCGCGTTCCGCATTCGTGTCTCCTGTCAGGCTGGTGTTGCTGGTCTCGCGCAGGGCGACCGTGCAGACGACGGTGAGCACGCAGAACGCCGCGAGGATGTACGGGATCGCGCCGGTGCCGGCCACGCTCTGCACCTGCGCGAACAGCAACGGGGCGAGACCCGCGCCCAGGCCCGCGAGCTGGTAGCCGAGCGAGGCGCCGGTGTAGCGGCTGCCGGTGCTGAACAGCTCGCTGTAGAGCGCGGCGAGCGGGCCGTACATCATCGGGTGGATCACGGCCTGGCCGAGTACCAGCGCTATGACGATGAACCCGTTGTCCACCAAGGGGAACAATGCGAACCCGAAGGCGGCCATCAGCACCGCGCCTGCCAGCACGATCGGCCTTCGGCCGAACCTGTCCGATGCCGCCGACCAGCCGATGATGCCGATCACCGCGAGCGCGGACGAGAGCGTCAGGGCGTTCAGGATCGCTTGCCTGCTGTTACCCGCCTGGACGCCGTACGCGAGCACGAACGTCGTGAGCGTGGACTGCGCGACGAACGCCGCGAGGCCGACGCCGATGCCGAGCAACAGGATGCGCGGGTGGTTGCGCAGCACGTCGACGAGCGGAGCCGAGGTGCGCTTGCGCTGCGCCTGGAACACCGGCGTCTCTTCGACCTTCATGCGCACGAACAAGCCGATGCCGAGCAGCACCAAGCTGAGCAGGAACGGCACCCGCCAGCCCCACTCGAGGAACGCCTTCTCTCCTACCAACGCCGCGGTGCCGGTCAGTGCGACAGTCGACAGCACCATGCCGCACGGCGCGCCCGCGTTGGTGAAGCTCGCCCACAGCCCGCGCCTGCTGGTCGCGTGCTCGGCGGACATGAGGACCGCGCCGCCCCATTCACCGCCGACGGAGATGCCCTGCACGACCCGCAGCAGGATCAGCCCGGCGGGCGCGAGCCAGCCGACCTGGGCGTAGGTGGGCAGCAGGCCGATCAGGAAGCTCGCCACACCCATCAGGCTCATCGTGAGCACGAGCATCTTCTTGCGCCCCAGCAGATCGCCGTAGTGTCCGAAGAGGACACCGCCGAGCGGGCGGGCGAGGTAGCCGGTGGCGAACGTGCCGAAGCTCGCGATCGTGCCGACCAGCGGGTCCAGCGAGGAGAAGAAGACCTTGTTGAACACGACCGCGGAAGCCGTGGCGTAGAGCAGGAAGTCGTAGTACTCGATCACGCTGCCGAGGAAGCTCGACGCGACGGCACGGCGTAACTGCGTTGTTGTCGCCATGACTTCACCTCACGCGTAGTGGCGGTAGACGCCGCGTGCGACGCACGCGGGCTTGTCGGAACCCTCGATCTCGACCGCGAAGTCGATGGTGATCTGCACTCCGTCGCCCTTGACCTCTTCGACGCCGGCGACCTGGCCTTTCAGCCGGATCTTGGCTCCGACCGGCACGGGAGCGGGGAAGCGCACCTTGTCGAGGCCGTAGTTGAGGCTCATCCGGACGCCCGAGACGTCGAGCAGCTCGGTCATGAGCGGGATGAGCAGCGCCAGCGTCAGGTAGCCGTGTGCGATCGTGCCGCCGAACGGTCCGGTGGCGGCGCGTGCGGGGTCGGTGTGGATCCACTGGTGGTCGTCGGTCGCGTCGGCGAACGTGTTGACGCGGCCCTGGTCGATCTGCAGCCAGTCGGTGTACCCGAGGTCCTTTCCTGCCAGGGCTTTGAGCTCTTCGAGACCGTGCACTGTGGTGGTCATGCGTCCTCCTTGACGAGTCCTAGCAGGCGGGCGGCGTTGTGCTTCAGGATCTTGGGGCGGACTTCTTCCTTGATCTCGAGCTTCGCGAAGTCGGCGAGCCAGCGGTCCGGGGTGATCACGGGGTGGTCCGAGCCGAACAGGACCTTGTCCTGCAAGACGGTGTTGGCGTAGCGGACGAGCTGCGGCGGGAAGTACTTCGGCGACCAGCCGGACAGGTCGATGTACACGAACGGCTTGTGTGTGGCCACGGCAAGTGCCTCGTCCTGCCACGGGAACGACGGGTGTGCGAGCACGATCCTGAGGTGCGGGAAGTCGACCGCGACGTCGTCCACGAGCATGGGGTTGGAGTGCTTGAGCCTGATCCCGCCGCCACCGGGCACGCCGGCGCCGATCCCGGTCTGTCCACTGTGGAACAGCGCGGGCACGCCCAGCTCCTCGATGACCTCGTACAGCGGGTAGGCCATCCGGTCGTTCGGTGAGAAGTCCTGCAGGCTGGGGTGGAACTTGAAGCCGCGCACGCCGTGTTCCTCGACGAGCTTGCGCGCTTCTCGGACCGCCGTGCGGCCCTTCCACGGGTCGACGCTCGCGAACGGGATCAGCACGTCGGCGTGTTCGGCGCAGGACGCGGCGATCTCCTCGTTGGCGATGCGCGGGTGGCCGGTGGCGTGCTCGGCGTCGACCGTGAAGATCACCGCGGCCATGTTGCGCTCGCGGTAGATCTGCGCGGTCTCGGCGATCGTCGGCTGCCGGTGAGCCGCCTTGAAGTACTTCGCGGACGCCTCGATCAGCGCGGGGCTGAGCGAACTGTGGCCGTCGCCCGAGATCTCGGCGTGCGTGTGGACGTCGATCGCGACCAGGTCGTCCACGTTCATCGTGGGCATGTTCACGGCGCCACCGGTGCCGGGATGCCGTAGGTCTCGGGCTCGAACTCGTGCCAGCGCTCGGCGATCCGCGCTGCCCGCCAGCCGCCGTCCGCGAACTGGACCTGTTTCTCGGCCGGGTGCGCCCACAGCGCGAGTCGATCACCACCGACGCCGATCGCCTGTCCCGTAACGCCTTTCGCCGCGTCCGAGGCGAGGAACACGATCAGCTCCGCGACGTCCTCGACCGTGCCGAGCCCTTCGTCACGGCGTACCCAGGCCGGCAGTGGCGCCCCGGTCCGTTCGGACTCCTCGATCAACGGCGCGAACGCCGGAATCGTCCTGGTCATCTCGGTGGCGGCGACCGGCACGACCGCGTTGACCGCGATGTCCGACCGCCCGAGCTCCAACGCCCACGTCCGCGCCATCGCGGTGATCCCCGCCTTGGCCGCGGCGTAGTTGGTCTGCCCGAAGTTGCCGCGCTGCCCGGCAGGCGAGGAGATCAGCACGATCCGGCCGCCTTCGCCCTGCTCCCGCATCCGCACCGCCGCGGCCCGCGCGCAGGTGAACGTGCCGCGCAGGTGCACGTTGATCACGGCGTCGAAGTCGTCGTCGCTCATCTTCCACAGCACGCGATCGCGCAGGATGCCCGCGTTCGTGACCATCACGTCGAGCCGCCCGAACCCCTCGACAGCGGCGGCGACCAGCCGTTCCGCGGTCTCGGCAGGCCCGACCGGCGCGACCACGGCCAAGCCTCCGATGCTCGCCGCGACCTCCTCGGCACTCTCGTCCACGTCGTTGACCACGACGTGAGCACCGTTGCGCGCCAAGGCTTCGGCGTACGCCCGCCCCAGCCCACGCCCCGCGCCGGTGACGACCGCGACCTTTCCCGACAGATCCATCCGACGAGTCCTCTCCGTTGGGCGACGCGACCCAAAGTACGGCAGATTCGTGACGCTCGTCTAGATGCTGCCCAACATGTATCGTGACAGGCGTGACACCGCAGTCGATGATGTTGAACTTCCTGGGTCTGTACGTGCTGGGCCGCGACATCGCGGTCTACTCGGGCAGCGTGATCGACGTCTTCGGCCGCGTCGACGTCTCGGAGGAGGCCGTCCGCTCAACGCTGTCCCGCATGACCTCCCGAGGTCTGCTGGAAAAGCACCGCAACGGCCGCAAGGTCTACTTCGGACTGACCTCGCGCGCCAAAGACGTCCTCCAGGACGGCGAACGCCGCATCTGGCAACGCGGCGCCGTGAACAGGGACTGGGACGGCACCTGGACCCTGGTGGGCTTCTCCCTGCCGGAAGGCCGCCGGGGCGAGCGCCACGACCTGCGCTCGCAACTGGAGTGGGCCGGGTTCGGGCCTGTGCAGAACGGCCTGTGGATCGCGCCCGGCACCCGTGACGTGGCGGAGATGGTCGCGGACCTGGGTCTGACGGAGAACGTCACGGTCTTCACCGCGCAGCACGCCAAGCCCACCGAGGCTGCGGATCTGGCCACGCGGGCCTTTGACACGGCTGCGATCGCAGCTCGGTACCAGGACTTTCTGGCGCGGTGGCGGGAGCCGCCGGACTCGTTGCCGGATGACCTGGCTCGGCAGTTGTTGCTGCACGCGGATTGGTTGGATCTGGTGCGGAAGGATCCGCATCTGCCGGCCGAGTTGCTGGCTGATGACTGGCCGGCGATCGAGGCGGAGCAGGTGTTCCAGGGGCTGGCCACTCGGTATCTGGAGACGGCGGCGCCGCTGGCCGCGGCGGCGATCGAGTCGATCGAGGTCTGATCGGGCACCCGCGACCGGCGGAGTGATCGGAGACCGGTCAGGAATCGAGAAGCGCCGGTCACCACGCCGCGCCTAGCGTTTCCGGCATGACCTCACTCGACGCGATCACCCTCGAAGTTGCCGACCTCGCCGCTGCGGAACGCTTCTACACCAACGCTTTCGCTCTCGATTCCCGGTTGCGGCTGCGCGCAGGGCAGGAATCGTCCACCGGCTTCCGCGGCTTCACCCTGTCTCTCACGGTGTCCCAGCCCGCCGACGTCAACTCGCTGATCGGTGCCGCGGTGGACGCCGGCGCGACGGTGCTGAAGCCCGCCGCGAAGTCCATCTGGGGCTACGGCGGGGTCGTGCAGGCTCCGGACGGCACCATCTGGAAGGTGGCGACCTCGGCGAAGAAGGACACCGGTCCGGCCACCGGGCGGATCGACGACGTCGTGCTCCTGCTCGGTGTCGCCGACGTGGCCGCGAGCAAGCGGTGGTACCTCGACCAGGGCTTCTCCGTGGCCAAGAGCTTCGGCCGGATGTACGTGGAGTTCGCCTCGACTGGCTCGGTGAAGCTGGCGCTGTACCGGCGGCGGGCGCTCGCCAAGGACGCGGGAGTGTCTCCTGAGGGCACCGGATCGCACCGGATCGTGATGAGCGGTGCCGTTGAGCCGGTCATCGACCCGGACGGGTTCGCCTGGGAGGCCCTCACGTCCGCGAACCGGTCAGGGCAGCCGAGTCGCCAGTTCAGCGCGTGATCTGATGCCGAGCTTCGTGTACACCTTCCGCAGGTGGTACTCGATCGTCTTCGGGCTCAAGAACAACGCGGCCGCCACCTCACGAGTCGTCTTCCCCTCCGCCAGCAGCAGCGACACCTGAAGCTCCTGCGGCGTAAGGGCTTGCGACGAGCTGGGCGCGCGGCGTTGGATCGTCTCGCCCGTGGCCCCGAGCTCGATGGCGGCCAGATCAGCCCACCGGACCGCGCGCAAGTTCTCGAACGTCTCCAGTGCGGCGTGCAGGTGGGGGCGGGCGTCCACGCGGCGGCGGGCGCGGCGCAGGCGGGCTCCGCAGGCGAGGTGGGTGCGCGCGGTTTCGAAGTTGTCCAGGGTTCGTGAGTGGAACTCGAGGGCCGCCTCGAAGTGCAAGTCGAGGTCGGCATGGGCGCTGAGCATGCCGAGAGTTCGTTCGGCTCTGGCCATCGCCCACGGCTGGCCCTTCGCGGCCGCTTCGGCACCGTAGCGTTGCGCGACCTGCCGGGCGTCCGCGCTTCGGCCCAGACGCACCAGGGCGTCGGTGAGTTCGGGGGCGGGGGACAGGTCTGGGTCGGTCAGCTCGAGCGACGAGAGCAGGGTGGCCAGTTCCTCGAAGTGGGTCAGGGCTTTGTGTGGATCGCCCAGGCCGAGTTCCAGCTCTCCCAACGCGAACAGCGACCAGACGCGGCCGATGTGGATGTCGCGGGCGCGGCAGATCGGCAGGGCTTCCGCTACCAGGGCGCGGCATCGCACCTCGTCACCGAGGCGGGCTTGCAGCCAGGCCAGGCCGGTCAGGCACATCGCCAGGTCGGTGTCGTGGCCGGTTTCCCTGGCCAGGCGGGTGGCTTCGTCGTAGGTGGCCTCGGCGCGGACCCACTGGTTCGTGGTGGCCTCGTCGCGCGCCACGTGGAAGAGCAGGGACGGCAGGGTCCCCACGGCGGCTTCGGCGCGGGCCTGGGTGACGATGCGGCGCAGCTCCGCGCCGGAGTCGGCGTCGCGCAGGAACATCGGGCCGATCATCAGCCACCACGCCCTGCGCGGGTCGTCGTGCAGGATGTCGGCGGTGGCCAGGAGGTTGGTGGCGGTGCGGATCTGGGCGGCACCGCCGCGGTTGGCCAGGACGCGCGCCACGCCTGCTGCCATTTGGCCGAGGCCCACAGCTCGTGGGGACGTGACCTGGTCGAGCAGGTTTTCCAGTGAGTGGGCCAGTTCCAGGGCGGACTTGGTGTCGCCCAGGTAGAAGCAGGCGTTCACCGCGTCAGCCAGGAGCACGACGCCTTCGTCGGGGCTGCCGGCCCGTCCCGCCGCGGCCCGGCAGAGGTCGCGGGCCTCGGTCAGGGAACCGGTGCGGGCCGCGATGGCGCCGCGCAGTTCCAGCGAGCGCAGGCGGGCCGCGGGGTCCGTCAGGTCGCCTGCCTGGTCGAGGAGGTCCACGGCGTGCGCTGTGGTGCCGGCCAGCCAGGCGGATTCGGCTGCTGCCACGCAGAGCGCGGCGTGGCGGGAGACGTCCGGGCTCAGGCGGGAGGCGCGTTCGTAGGCGGCTGCGGCTACCTCGTGCGCGCTTCGTTCGTGGGCTCGTTGCGCGGCAGAAACGAGCAGGTCGGCCACGCGGGCGTCGGGGCCCAGGGTCGCTTCGGCCAGGTGCCAGGCGTGCCGGTCCGGGTCGTGCGGGCCGAACGCCTCGGCCACGGCCCGGTGGATCGCACGGCGGTGTTCGGGGGCGGCGTCGCCGTAGACGGCCGCGCGGATCAGGGGATGGCGGAACTCCACGCGGCCGTCGGAGATCTGGACCAGACCGGCGGTTTCGGCTTCGGCCAGCGCGTCGACGGCGACGCCGAGCCCTGAGCACGCTCCGGCGACCACGCGCAGGTCGTTGCCCGCCACCGAGGCGACGGTCAGGGCCGCTTGGCCGGACGCGCTGAGCGACCGCGCCCGCGAGGCGAACCCGTCGGCCAGCGCGGCAGACACCGGGAGTGGCGCCTCGGGGGAAGTGAGTCGATGTGCGCTGGTCGCCAGCTCGATCAGGGCGAGCGGGTTTCCGGCGGTCGCCACGTGCAGGCGCGCGATCAGTTCCGGGGACACCGCGACGTCGGAACGGCTGGACACCAGCTCGCCCGCGGCGGCCAGGTCGATGCCGGACAGTGGTAGCGAGGGCAGGCCGGAGGCGTCGACACGTGAGGTCGCCAGCAGCACGATCGGGTCGGCCACGAGTCGGCGGGCAGCGAACGCCAGCGCGTCCGCCGACGGCCGGTCGAACAGGTGCAGGTCGTCGAGCAGGACCGCGACCGGCCGTTCCTCGGCGAACCGGCAGAGCAGGCTCAGCGTCGCGGCACCGACCGCGAAACGATCGCCCGCCACCCCGGGCCGCAGCGCGAGGGCCACGGACAACGCCTGCGCCTGAGGTGCCGGGATCTCGTCGATGCGGTCCAGCGCGGGGCGCAACACCTGGTGCAGCGCGCCGAACGGGATCTCCCGCTCGGGCTCGCTCCCGGCCACCCACAGCACGTTCATCCCCGTCGCGGACGAGGCGGCGCAGTGCAGCAACGCGGTCTTGCCGACTCCCGGCTCGCCGGTGATGGCCAGGACGCCACCGTGCCCGATCCGCGCACTCGCGACGAGCCGCTCGATCTGTCGACGTTCGGACTCGCGCCCCATCAGCACACGGGGGAGTCTAGGTCGCGATCCACACTAACTAGTGGCGTGGCTTGAAACGTCGGCGGTGAATTCACGCTCAGCAGGACGCCTCGCGGTCCCGCCCCCGCGCCCCCATACGTCCAGTATG